>JAISRB010000014.1 GCA_031273825.1 Clostridiales bacterium | reverse complement strand
AAAAATCCGTTTAACCCGCCTTAGGGGAATCCGACAAAACCGCAAAAAACATATTTTTTTAAATATATTTAAGCTTTGCTATATTATAATGCTTTTCTGCACAAAAGTCAAGGCTTTTTTGTGTTTTTTATTTGATAAAACGGCGCGGGAGCAACGCAGACCGCGCATTTTTAAATCGCTTATTTTTTTTGCATTTAACTGCAAAAACCCAATAAACAAAGATAATCCGAGGACAACCCTTTCGGGCAGTCCTTTTTTTTATACCTCGAAGGTTAATCCCGTATAAGGAGCAAAAAAATACGCGGCGCGGCGATGTTCCCCACCAAAAAAGGGGCAAGCTTTGTGAGCCCGACGGGCATAAGCCCTTTTACGGTCGCTTTTATTGCCGCGTTTTATCTTGTGACAAAGCGTTTTACCGCGTCCTTTATGTCTTGCTTTTGGAGGATATCGCCGAATATGCGCGGACGCTTTTCGAGATTTTTTAGGCCGTCGGGAACGTCGAGTCCGGTGTATTCGGCGAGCTTTGTCACGGCGAGGAACGAATCGTCGAGCCTCGTTCCGGTCAGAGCGCGGTAGACGTCGGAGGCGAACTTAAACGGGCTTGCCGTCGAGACGACGACGGCCTTAGCGTCGTCGGCCGCGGTCTCGGAATATTCGTCAAAAACGCCGACGGCGACGGCGGTGTGCGGGTCAAGGACGTATTCGTAGGCGTTATAAAACGCCTCTATCGTCGACAGCGTGCGCTTTTCGTCGGCAAAGCCGGCGGATATGACCGAATCGCAAGCCTTCAAAAGGGAGTTGCTCACGGAATATCGGCCGTCTTGTTTTAACGCGGTCATAAGGCTCGAAATCAGTTTGTCGTCGCCGCCCGATAAATCAAACAAAAACCGCTCGAGGTTTGACGATATCAATATATCCATCGACGGCGACGCGGTTTTGTAAAAGCTCCGCGACGCGTTATATTCGCCGGTAGTGAAAAAGTCGGTCAAAATATTGTTTTTGTTCGACGCGCATATCAGCCGGTTTATCGGCAGACCGGATTTTTTGGCGTAATACGCCGCGAGAATGTTGCCGAAGTTTCCCGTAGGAACGACAAAATCGATTTTTTCGCCGTCGGCGATTTCTCCCGACGACAAAAGGTCTATGTATGCCGAAAAATAATAGGCAACCTGCGGAATAAGCCTGCCGATATTGATGCTGTTTGCGGAGGAAAGCTCGATTCCCTTTAGGGCTAACCTCTCGGCGAAGCCGGCGTCGGCAAAGACGTCTTTTACGGCGGTCTGCGCGTCGTCAAAGTTGCCGTCGATTCCCGCGACATAGACGTTCGCGCCCTCGGTCGTCGTCATCTGCGCCTTTTGCACGCCGCTGACTCCGTCCTGCGGATAAAAAACGGCGATATCTATTCCGTCGATATCCTTGAAGCCCTCTAAGGCGGCCTTGCCCGTGTCGCCGCTTGTCGCGACTAATATCAAAGTCTTGGCCGAGTTTTTTTGCTTTGTCTTGGCGGCGGAGAGCAGATAGGGCATGACGGACAGAGCCATATCCTTAAAGGCGTATGTCGGGCCGTGAAAAAGCTCGACGATATAGACGCCCTCGTCAAGCTTGACAAGCGGACAAGGATCTCCGTCAAACTTGGCCTCCGCGGACTCGGCGTATTCCAAAAGCTCTTCGTGCGAAAAATCGGTCAAAAACCGGCTCATGACGCAAGCCAAACGTCCGGCGTAGTCCATGTCGGCCATGTCGAGTAAATCGCTTTGCAAAAAGACGGGAAAGCTTTCGGGAACGTAAAGCCCGCCGTCGGCGGCTATTCCGTCGAGAATGGCCTTTGACGGCGAGACCTTGTTTAGTTTGTTTCGTGTGCTTATGTATTTCATAGTCAAGCTTAAAAAAATTATCAGGCAAGCCGCGCCGCCTAATAATAAAAACCTTTTTATATTTTTTCGTATTTAGCCAAATATTCCGGCAGGGCGGTCTCGTCCATGCTTATGGTAAAGACAATTACCGCATCGCCCGTTATTTTGTCGGCCCTGTCAAAGAATTCCTCTAATTCCGAAATTTCCTTTTTGGTTATTCTGGCTATTCCGTCAATGAATATCGGGTCGATATCCGCGTCGCAGGCGACGAGTCCGCCCAAAAAGCTCAAAAGCGTCGCCGCGTCGTTTATCGCGCCGCATTCCGCGCTGTTTATAAACCGCACTCCGTGCTTGATGTCATAGACGTATCTGTTGGTGTCGGTGATAAAAACCGTGTGCTTTTGCAGAGTGTCGACGGCGTTGGCCAAATCGATGATTTTTTTTGTCTTTCCCGAACCCTTTGAGCCTACTATTAGCTTTATCATAAAACAAAACCTCCGTGTCATATTATATGTTTTTTGTGTTGTCGAATTGCCTTGGTTTTTCTTACGCTTATATTTTATCACAAATCCGTCCGACATTCAATATCTTTTGTCAAAATTTTTTAACGTTTTTTCTTTTTATCTCTCATCGCGATAAATTTGGCGCGCAGCTCCGCGTCGGCCCGCAAAAATATTTCGTCAAGCTCGCCGTCGCTCATGCTGGTATTTCTGCCGGCGGCGTAGACGGCGTCGACCGCGTTTTTTATGCTTTCGACTATCGCGCTCTTTTTGTCGACCTTGTTGGCGTCGTCGAGGCGATAATAGTTGTTCATCCAAAAGGTTATGCCCGCAAGCCCCGAAAAGGCGTCTATCGCGACTATCGGCGGCCGCCCCAAAAGCTTGCCGGTATTAAATATATTGTATATTTCCTCGTCCTTTAAGAGTCCGTCGGCGTGAATTCCCGCTCTCGTCATATTAAAATTGCGGCCGACGAAGGGCGTTTTGTCGGGAATTTCATAGCCCATTTCGTTCTCGAAGTATTCGGCGATTTCGGTTATTACCCTTAGATCCATTCCGTCGGTCGCGCCTCTTATCGAGGCGTATTCGACGGTCATGGCCTCAAGCGGCGTGTTTCCCGTTCTCTCGCCTATGCCGAGAAGCGTCGTGTTGACCGACGCGCAGCCGTATAGCCACGCCGTCGTCGAGTTTATGACGGCGCGGTAAAAATCGTTGTGGCCGTGCCATTCGAGCTGAGACGACGGAACCTGCGAATAGTGCAAAAGCCCGTATATTATGCCCTGCACGCTGCGCGGAAAGGAGCTTCCCGCGTGGCTTATGCCGTAGCCCATGGTGTCGCAAGCGCGGATTTTGATAGGAATGCCGCTCTCCTTTGACAACGCCATAAGCGCG
>JAISRB010000110.1 GCA_031273825.1 Clostridiales bacterium | reverse complement strand
TAGCCTTGACAAAATCGGCGGCGGCCTGCTTTTTAAAGACCGTCGCGGCTATACATTCGCCGATGATTTTCATGTCCGATTGGTTCATTCCGCGCGACGTGACGCTCGGCGTTCCGATTCTTACGCCGCTTGTGACAAAGGGCTTTTCCGGGTCGTTGGGAACGGCGTTTTTGTTGACGGTTATTCTGACAGCGTCGAGCAGACTCTCTAACTCCTTGCCCGTTATTCCCGTTTCTATGAGATTTAACAGCATGAGGTGGTTGTCCGTGCCGCCCGAGACGAGCTTTATGCCCGAGCCTATGAGCGTTTCCGCGAGAGCTTTGGCGTTGTCTATTATTTGTTTTTGATAGACCTTAAAGTCGTCGCGCAACGCCTCGTTCAGGGCGACGGCCTTTGCCGCTATTATATGCATGAGCGGTCCGCCCTGCGTCCCCGGAAATATCGCCTTGTCTATGGCCTGCGCGTACTCGGCCTTGCAGAGTATGAGTCCGCCTCTCGGCCCTCTAAGCGTCTTGTGCGTCGTCGTAGTCACAAAGTCGGCGTAAGGCACGGGGCTTTCGTGCAGACCCGCCGCCACCAAGCCCGCAATGTGCGCCATATCGACCATCAAAAGCGCGCCGACCTCGTCGGCTATCTCTCTGAATTTTTTGAATTCGATTTTTCGCGGATACGCGCTTGCTCCGGCGACTATGATTTTTGGATTTTTTGCCTTGGCGATTTTTCTCAATTCGTCGTAGTCTATGTAGTGCGTTTCGGCGTTGACTCCGTAGGGAGCGACGTTAAAATATTTGCCCGACACGTTGACGGGGCTTCCGTGCGTCAGATGTCCGCCGTGGGCGAGGTTCATTCCGAGAATGACGTCGCCCGGCTTTAACATAGCGAAATATACGGCGAAGTTTGCGTTAGCTCCGCTGTGCGGCTGAACGTTGGCGTGCTCCGCGCCGAAAAGCTTCTTTGCCCTCTCGATTGCCAGACTTTCGGCTATATCGACAAACTCGCAGCCGCCGTAATATCTCTTGCCGGGATATCCCTCGGCATATTTGTTGGTCAAATGCGTGCCCGCCGCCGCTAAAACCGCCTCGGAAACAAAGTTTTCACTTGCGATAAGCTCGATGTTGTTTTGCTGTCTGTCAAGCTCGAGTCTCAACGCCTCATAAAGCTCGGGGTCGGTTCCCTTGATAATGTCAAAATTTAGCATGTAATCCTCCGTAATTTACATTTAAAATGTCTTTATATTTTATTTTTTTTCGCGTTTGACGCCGCCGTTTTACTTAATGGCCGGCAAAAACCGCGCTTTTTGGCGTTTATAAATGTTTTTCAATCAGGTCTTTTAGTCTGTCCTTTGAAATCAAGCCCACGCTTTTCTCGACGGCTCCGCCGTTTTTGAAAAGATAAACCGTCGGAACCGACATAACCTCATAGGTCTCCGACGTTTGCGGGTTTTCCTCGGCGTTTAGCTTGCCGACGACGACCTTATCCTTAAAATCGTCCGCGAGCGCGGCTATTATCGGCGACAGCATTTTGCACGGGCCGCACCAATCGGTATAAAAATCGACTAAGACGGGTTTTTCGCCGTTTATCAGTTCTTCAAAATTTTCGTCGGTTATTTTGACAAGGTTTTGACTGTTGCTCATATGATTTTATTCTCCTCTTTTTCAAAAAATTTTTCAAGCTCGGCGTCGGCGACGCGGCTTACCGCGTGCGTCGTCATGTTTTTTAAGACGTATATATTATCGGCCATTTCGTCGCCGCCTATAACCGCCGTATATTTGCAGCCGATTTTGTCGGCGTATTTCATCTGCGCCTTTAGGCTTCTTCCCAAAATATCCGTCTCGGCGGAAACGCCCGCGTCTCTCAATCTCTTTACCAGCGACATGCATCTGACGGACGCGCCCTCTCCTACGGGCGCGAGATAGACCGCCGGCTTGTTGTCCTCTACGCCGTCCAAAAGCCCGTCGGCCTCAAGCGTCAAAAGCAAGCGTTCCAGCCCAATGCCAAAGCCGACCGCGGGGGTTTTCGCGCCGCCAAGCTCCTCGGCGAGCGCGTTATATCTGCCGCCGCCGCAAACCGTGCTTTGCGCGCCTATTCTCTTGTCGACAAATTCAAAGACTATTCCCGTATAGTAGTCTAACCCTCTGACTATATTTGCGTCCTCCTCATAGGCTATGTCAAGCTCCGACAAAAGCCGTTTGACGGCTGCAAATCTAACCGCGCAGTCGTCGCAGAGATAATCGGTTATCTTAGGCGGCGACAGTCTTTTGCATTCGGGATTTTTGCAATCCAAAAGCCTAAGCGGATTTTTGTCTATGCGCTGTCTGCAGTCGCCGCAAAGCCCGTCGGTTTTGTCCGAATAGTATTCGACCAACGCCTTGTTATATTTTGGCCTGCATTCACGACAGCCTATGCTGTTTATGCGGGCGACTATGTTTTTTAGCCCGAGCCCGTCAAAAAAAGTCTTGACGATTAGCATTACCTCGACGTCGCACTCCGCGGTATCCGCGCCGTAAATCTCGACGCCGAATTGATGATGCTCGCGAAGCCTGCCGGCCTGCGGCCTTTCATATCTGAATACGGGGCTGATATAAAACATTTTGAGGGGCAAAGCTCCGCCGCAAAGCGAATTTTCTATGACGGAACGCGCCACGCCCGCCGTTCCCTCGGGCTTGAGCGTAATGCTCCTGCCGCTCTTGTCGTTAAAGGTATACATTTCCTTGTTGACTATGTCGGTCGTTCCCCCGACTCCGCGCAAAAACAATTCGGTATGCTCAAAGGACGGCGTTCTTATCTCCTTGAGAGAAAACAGAGCGGCGGTTTTTTTGACGGCGTTTTCGATATAGCGCCATTTGTATGATTCGGACGGAAGAACATCCTTTGTGCCTTTGGGAACAACGTACACCTTTTTTTTATACTCCTTCGCAATTTAAGCGTCTTTTATAAGATATATTTTTTTAGATTGATTTCCTTTATGACCTTTTTTGTGTTTTCCTTGATATATTCTCTGTCGATGACGATTTCGATTTCCTCATAGGAGTTGCCGTCGGCGTTAAAGGATATGTCTGTCAAAAGCTGCTCCATGACGGTATGCAAGCGTCTTGCGCCGAGGTTTTCGCTGTTTTCGTTTTCAAAGGCGGCGAGTCTCGCCACCTCCTTTATCGCGTCGTCGGTAAACTTCAGAGCGATTTTGTCGACCTTTAAAAGCTCGGTGTATTGTCTTAATATGGCGTTGTCGGGTTGCGTGAGGATTTTGATAAAGTCGTCCTCGGTCAGGCTGACAAGCTCGACCCTTATAGGAAAACGCCCCTGCAATTCGGGAATGAGATCCTCCATCTTTGACACGTGAAACGCGCCCGCCGCGATAAACAAAATGTAGTCGGTCTTGATAAGCCCGTATTTTGTCGAAACGGTGCTGCCCTCGACTATCGGGAGAATGTCTCTTTGCACGCCCTCTCTCGAAACGTCCGGGCCGCCGCCGTGGCCGCCGCCGGCAATTTTGTCTATTTCGTCGATAAATATGATTCCGTCCTGCTCGGCGCGGCTTAAGGCCTCGGAGTTTATGCTGTCGCCGTCGACAAGCTTATCCGACTCCTCCTGCAAAAAGATATTGAGAGCCTCCTTGACGGTTATCTTTCTCTTTTTGCGGTTGCGCGGCATCATGCCGCCGAATATGTCTCCGATATTAATCTCGTTGCCGGCTCCCGGCGCGACCTGAATGCTTTTTGGAGCTTGAATGACCTCGACCTCGATTATTTTTTTGTCAAACTTGCCGTTTTCTATTTCTTTTTTTATTTCCTCTCTGAGGAGCGGCTCGGGCTTTTCGCCGGCCGTCTTTTTGAATTCGGCAAAGAGAATGTCCTCTATCTTCTTTTTTGCCGCCTCGTTGGCCTTGGGATATACGTCCTTATAGCGTTCCTCCTTGACGAGTCTTATCGACACCTCTACCAAATCTCTTATCATTGATTCGACGTCGCGGCCGACGTAGCCGACCTCGGTATATTTTGTCGCCTCTACCTTGATAAAGGGAGCCTTGACGATTTTGGCCAGACGTCTGGCTATCTCGGTCTTGCCCACGCCCGTCGGGCCTTTCATCAAAATATTTTTAGGCGTTATTTCGTCCTTTAAGCTCGGGCTGAGTCTGCCGCGTCTATAGCGGTTGCGGAGGGCGATTGCGACGGCCTTTTTTGCCTGCTCCTGCCCGATTATATATCTGTCTAATTCTTGCACTATCTGTCTTGGGTTAAGCTCTGTTTCCATATTATTTATCCTCTTTTTTGCTTTCTAAAATTTCTACGGTCAAGTAGTCGTTGGTAAAGACGCATAGATTACCGGCTATAGTCAGAGCCTTTCTGACTATTACGTCGGCGGCGTAATCGGTATTTTCGGTCAAAGCCCTTGCCGCCGCAAGCGCGTAGTTGCCTCCGGAGCCTATGGCGCACACTCCGCCCTCCGGCTCGATAACGTCGCCCGAGCCTGAAACTATAAAGAGATTTTCGGCGTCGGCGGTTATCAGCATAGCCTCGTACTTTCTCATAATCTTGCCGTCGCGCCAAAGCTCGGCGACCTCGACCGCGCTTCTCATGAGGTTGCCCGAATATTTTTGCAGCATGGACTCAAGCTTTTCCGACAGCGCGAAAGCGTCGGAAACCGAGCCTGCGAAGCCTACTATTACCTTGTCCTCATATATTCTTTTGACCTTGACGGCCGTGCCCTTCATGATGACGCTTTCGCCCATCGTCACCTGACCGTCGCCGCCTATGGCCGTTATGCCGTCTTTTTTGACGGCGCATATGGTTGTTCCGTGTAGTTCTATAGACATTTTTTGTTTTACCTCGTTTTTTTTAAAGTTGTTTCGCGCCGGAATTATTATTCTCCGGCCTTATTCGTTTATCACCGTTAAAAATTTTGCCCTTTTGCTCATGGCGTACTGCGCGTGCGGCTTTGACGGATCAAAATACGCCGCGTCGCCCTCGCGCAAAAAATATTCCTTTTCACCGACGACTATTCTGACCTTGCCCTCTAAGATATAGTTAAATTCCTGCCCCTCGTGGACGAATAATTCGGTGTCGTCGTCCGGCTCTATCGTCACTATCATGGGCTTCATCTGCTTGTTTTTGAAGCCCTCTGCAAGCGACAGATAACGATAGCCCGGGTGACGCTGAATTACCGTTCCCGTTCCGTCGTAGGACACCGAGCAGACGCTCTCCTCGGGATAGTTCCCCGTTATGATAATCGCCGGCTCTACGTCGAGAACCGACGCGAGCTTATATATGATTCCTATCGGAATATCCTTTTTTCCCGACTCATATTCCGCGTACTCCGCTTCGGATACGCCGATTTTTTGAGCCGTTTCCCTCTGCGAATAGTCGTTAAAGGTTCTAAGCTCCCTTATGCGTCCGGCTATGGCCTCTATCTGCCGCATAAAAACCCCCTCCCGTTGTTTAGATTTTTTTTTAAAGATTGAGATATTCGCTTATCAGACCCTTTCTCAAATCATACAGCTTATCCGACAAATCGACCTTATAGATATGCGGATTTTGCAGTCTTTTATACGCGTCGTCAAATTCGGCGAGGGCCTTTATCGAATAGCTTCTTATGTCGTAAATCTTTGGCGAAACGTATATCGGCTTGCCGTTTTCCATGATTTTTTTTGTAAGCGTCCTGACGGAATACTCCGTAAAGGTCTTTTTTTGCCACGTCAATTCGGGGTCAAATATAGTCAGCGGCTTAGATTCGTCGATTTCCTCGTCAAACAGCGCGATGAGGTCGGCCTCTGCCATGCCGTTTTTGCCGTATATTCTGTATATCTTTTTGAAACCCGGATTGGTCAGCTTTTCTTTAGTGTTGGATATCTTCATTTTCGGGATAATACCGCCGTTTTCTATAATTCCGGCGAGCTTATACACGCCGCCGAGCGACGGATTGTCATAGCCCGTTATCAGCTTAGTGCCTATTCCGTAGGCGTCGATTTTTGCGTTTTGAGTGTTGAGCGAGGCTATTACGTTTTCGTCGATGTCGCCCGACGCAAATATCGTCGCCTCGGTATGCCCCGCCGCGTCGAGCATTTCTCTCGCCTTTTGACTGAGATAAGCCAAATCGCCGCTGTCTATTCTGATTCCGACGGGCTTTTTGCCTATGCCTTTGAGATAGTCAAATACCTTTATCGCGTTGGGAACGCCGCTTCTCAGCGTGTCGTAGGTGTCGACCAAAAGCAGGCATTTGTCCGGGTACATTTCGGCGTATTTCATAAACGCCTCATATTCGCTTGCAAAGCTCATGACAAAGCTGTGCGCGTGCGTGCCCTTGGGCGTTATTCCGAACAGCTTAGCCGCGTAGACGTTTGAGGTTGACATGCAGCCGCCGATGACAGAGGCGCGCGTTCCGTATATTCCGGCGTCGGGGCCTTGCGCCCGTCTTAGCCCGAATTCCACAACGTCCTTGCCGGCGGCGACACGGTTGATTTTTGCCGCCTTTGTCGCAATCAGCGTCTGGTGGTTGATTATGTTTAAGATAGCCGTCTCGACCAACTGCGCCTCAAAAATCGGCGCGACGACCGTCAAAATCGGCTCGTAAGGAAAAATCGGAGTTCCCTCCTCGACCGCGTATATGTCTCCGGTAAATTTGAAACTCTTTAAGGCCTCCAAAAACTCCCCGTCAAACGCGCCGAGACCCTTAAGATACTCTATGTCTCCGTCGGTAAACTTGAGACCTTGAATGTACTCTATGACCTGCTCGAGTCCCGCCGCAATCGAATAGCTCGTCTCAGCCTTGCCTCTAAAAAACACGTCGAATATTCCCCTCTTGCCGCCGGTATTAGACCGCATATAGGTATTCATCATGGTCAGCTGATAAAAATCCGTCAATAACGTAAGATTCCGCATACCTTGTCCTCTCTCTGATTCCGCGCCTTCTTTAGTAAAGCCGCCGCTTAGCTTATTTCTTGCCGCCGTAAAATTTCTTTTTAAATTCGTCGAGCCTTTCGGCCTCCGCGGCTTGCGGCGCGGACTCCGATGCCGCGCTGTCCGAAGCCTTGGTTTCGGGCGGCTCTATACCTCTGTTTTCCGTCGTTTCCGTCGTCGTTTCCGCCGTCGTTTTTTCGGACGGTTCGGCGATTTTTTTGCCGGTGATTTTTGCAAAAAGGCGTTTAAAAAACGCGCCTATACGCCTAAATATTTCGCCGAGCGGCACTACGTCGGGGTCGTCGTCAAGCTTTTTGAAGGTCAGTCTTTTTAGCGAGCCGTTTTGATAATAGATGATTCCGAGTAAGACGGCTATAGGTATGATAATAAGGCTTATCAAAACGCCGAGGCTTATCGGCATATTTCCCAAAAAGACGGCGTCCTCGCGGATAGACTCGACGAGCGCGCGCGAAATAAAATACCACGCGAGATAGCCAAAAAACACCGTGCCCTTGTGCTTTACCTTTCTAAAGAGCAGCAATAGCAAAGCCACGCCTATAAAGCTCAAAACGCTCTCATAGAGAACCGCCGAATAATGCCACGCGCCCGCCTCCGTGGCGTGCCAGCCTATAGCGTCGGGGTCAAGCAGGTTTTCGATATACACTCCGAACGGAAACTGTTGAAAAAACGTCGCGCCCTCGGGAACGGGCGGGCCGTAAAGCTCCTGATTAAAGAAGTTTGCCCACCGTCCTATCGCCTGTCCCAAAAGCAGAGATATGGAGGCTACGCCTACGACCTCGAGAAATTTTACCTTTTTGACCTTGGCGAATACTAACGCGCCCAAAACGCCGCCGGGGATTCCCCCTATAATTGTCACGCCGCCGTCCCATATGGCGAATAATTCAAAAAATTCCGCCGTCGTCGCAATCGGAAAGTAGTATGAGGTGTGAGATATGACATACCCCAACCTCGCGCAGATTATTCCGGCGGGAATACAGACCAAAAACATGCTTATGCAGTCGTCGGAGGTCAGCTTGACCGACTTTGACAGGCGCGTAAACAAAAGCAAGCCGACAATCATGCCGAAAACTATGACTATTCCGTACCATTTGACCGAAAAACCCAACGCCTCAAAGGCGGTAGGCCCGAGCATTCTCTTTGGAATAGCCGACAATATCGATTCGAGCATATTTTTTACTCCTTATTTTTCATTTTTGTCTATGCGGTCATTTTTATTTACGCAGTCATCTTCACTTAGGGCAACCAAAAACCGCGCTTTTTGCGCCGACCTATAGTTGCACCACGGTCGCGCCCTTTCGTCTGATGTTGAGAACATAAACGTTCTTTTTGCCGTAGATGTCGGACATATGCGAATAAAACGCTTTCTTTTTGTCAGCGTCGGCAAACGCGAGTATTGTGCCGGCAAAGCCGCCGCCGTGAACCCTCACCGCGCGTACTCCGTCAAACCGCTTTGCGATAGCGACGGCGACGGGAATAGCCTGAACGGCGTCCGTCGGCGTGTGGTAGTTTTGCAACAGCCGAGAGGAGCTTTCGCCCGACAGCGCGACGCATTCCAAAAAGGTCTTTTCGTCGCCGTTGACTATAGCGTCCGTGGCGGCGTTTACGCGGCGGTTTTCCTCCATATAATGGAGGGCTCTCAAGGCCGCCCTGCCCGATATATCCCTTTGAATGTCGGCGATTCCGTCATAAACAAGCGACGGTCTGACAAAGCGCAGCTTTGCCTTTCCAAAAAGCTCGGCGACGCTCTCCATATCGGTTCTTATTGCCGCGTAGTCGGCGGTCAGATCCGAATGATCTCCCCCGCAATTGACGACAAATATCGCAAGATCTTTGAAGCCCCACCTGACCTTTCTTATGTTCGGCTTTTTTTCGTCCTTAAAGTCTATTTCGCTTATGCCGCCGAGCGACGCCGCCATTTGGTCCATGAGTCCGCAGGGCTTTTTGAAATAGACGTTTTCGGCGTACTGCGAGGCTATCGCCTTTTGAACCTTGGTGATTTTGCCGTCGTTAAACAATACGTTGACGATTTCGGCCACCAAAAGCTCAAATGCCGCCGACGACGAAACGCCCGCGCCCTTAAAAACGTCGGAGGTCGTCGTCGCGTTGAAACCGCCCGCCTTGTAGCCGAAGTCTTTTAGACGTTTGATAATGCCCTTGACAAGCCCGTTTGTGTTGACCTCGTCGTCGCGCTGAGCCAAATCGCCGAGATTGACGTTGATTTCGGGAAAGCCGTAGGACGCTATGTTTATAGTGTTCTCGTCGTTTAGCGACACGCAGGCCAGCGTGTCGATAGTCACCGCCGCCGCTAATACCTTGCCGTTGTTGTGGTCGGTATGGTTGCCGCAGATTTCTATTCTGCCCGGCGACGAAAAAAAGAACACCTCGCCGTCAAACCTGCCGGCGTGCCTTTTATATAGGTCGGCGTATCTTTTTGCGTATTCCCCGATGACCTTGCGGTTTTGCCCGTCATATAAATCATAGACGGCTTTTATGAACTTTTTGTTGTGTTCAAGAGCCATTGAGCTATATTTTCTTTCCATTCAAATAATCTCCGAATATAATTGGGATAATTATATCATACTTTAAATATTTTTACAACTGTTTGTTAGGGGGTGCGATTAGTGGTCGCTGACTACTAATAAAAAATTCTTTGCTCATATCTCTTGTAAAATCTTGAAATTAGTGGTATAATATATTATACATACATATTTAAAATAAAGAGGCGCGTGGAAAAATGCTACATAAAACTCACTATACAAAAAACAATTCAAAAACTCTTTTAGTTGCGGCGGCGTTTATTTTTATGCTGGCGGCGTTTTCTCTCGGCGCGGTTGTCGGGAGGACAAATTCGGCGGCGTCGGCGGAGCTTGGCGGCGGCGACGGCTTGACCGAGGATACTGCTATAGAGATAAGCTCGGCAGAACAGCTAAAGACCTTTGCCGACAACGTAAACGACGGCAATTCATACGAGGGGCAATATATCAAGCTGACGGCAAATATCGACCTGTCGCAATACGACGAGGACTTTGACGAAGGCAAGGGGTGGACTCCGATAGGGGGCTATGACCACAATTACAGATTTAGCGGTAATTTTGACGGTTCGGGGTATACGATTTCAAATTTATATATAAATACCGGCCATACATATGCGGGGCTATTCGGATATGTCAGTAATGCCTCTATAAAAAATCTGGGAATAACAAGCGGCTCGATTGTCGGCAATAATTTGGTTGGAGGTATCGCGGGATATTTTTTAGGAGGAATAATGCAAAATTGCTACAATTTTGCGGATATAGAAAGCACGGGTGCTCGCGCCTGCGGTATTGCCGCATATAATACCGGCACGATTGAAAATTGCTATAACGCCGGAAACGTAACGGGTACCCATGACAGCACGGGCGGCATTGTCGCAAGCAACAGAGGCACAATAAGAAATTGCTACAATACGGGAGTAATAAACGCCGTTAACGTCAATTATTGGACGGAGGCTGTTGGTGGTATCGCCGGTTATAGTGAAGGGCTAATTGAAAATTGTTATAACGTCGGCGAGTTATACGGCGGCACGGCAAGAGGCGGTATAGTCGGCGCGATCGGCTCGGCGTCGGCAAAAATAAACAATTGTTACAACAACTACGATGTGGCGGCGGTCAATTTGGCAGGAAATACTTCCTTCCACCAGCCTGAAATAACGACGAGCGCAAATCTGACCACCGATGAAATGCTTAGCGGCGCGCTTATTGCAGGCTTGGCGGCAAACGATGACGGCGAGGGCGAATGGATAGAAAGACCGGGCAAAAACGGCGTATATTATTATCCCGAGCTTAAGGTCTTTGCCGAGAGCCTCAACCCGACGGTTCAAGCGGCCTCAAAGTCCGCCTCGGCTCTCCCCTATCTTGCCGACGGCGGCGACAACGGAGAAAGCGAAAGCAACCCCATAGAAATATGGACTGCCGAAAACCTCAAACAGCTTGCCGACAACGTAAACGACGGCAATTCATACGAGGGGAAATATATAAAGCTGATGGCAAATATCGACCTGTCGCAATACGGCGCGGACTTTGACGAAGGCAAGGGGTGGACTCCGATAGGGAGTCCGGCCAATCCGTTTTTAGGCTGCTTTGACGGAGGCGGGTATACCGTGTCAAACCTATATATAAACCGTGAGGAAGCAACTAATTTAGGGCTTTTTGGACAGATTGGTTCCGCCGGCAAGGTAAAAAACCTCGGTTTGACTGACTGTTCCGTCGGCGGCGACTATTCAACTTCTGTCGGAGGCATAGCCGGATGGAATAGCGGCTCAATCGAAAACTGCTATAGAACGGGCGGACTCGTGGGACTGTCGGATAGCGCAATCGGC
>JAISRB010000128.1 GCA_031273825.1 Clostridiales bacterium | reverse complement strand
CGTCAACGATATCAAGATAGATATCGAGGCCGTCAAAAAAAAGCTTTTCAAAATAAACGAAAAATCAAACAAGGAGCGGCATGAAAGAAAAATTAAAAAGCGCAAGCTTTTGGCTGACGGTATCGGGAGGAATAATTTTGTTGCTTCAGGCCGTCGGCATAAAAATCGACGCGCCCGCCGCCGACGAGGCTCTGACTATGATAAGCGGAGCGTTGATTGTCGCGGGCATACTCAAAAAAGACGTCAAAAAAGGCGGCGGAAACGCCGCCGACTCCCCGATAGACGGCGCGGACGGCGGCGGCGGCGGAGAAAACGACGGGCTTTAGGCTTAAGGGTCTTGCGCGGATAACCCGCGCAAGACCCTGATTTTTATACATAATTTTTAGCCCTACGGCATAATTTATTATGACTTGTCCCAAAAAACGCGCCGTCGTAGTGTTTTGAAGGTTTTTGACGCCGGATTTTTAGGACAAGCCGCAAACAAAACGAAAGGCGGTTAAGAAATTATGCGGGGCGGGGTTAAGCGCGCGTTCATGATAATCGCCGCTATAGTTATAACGATAGCTATAGCGGCGGCGGTCGTGTGGGTTTTGACAAAAAAGAATGAAATAGACCTTACAAACAATATATGCTACAGCGACAGACACGTATATTCGGGCAAAAACGGCGACCTTGCCGTCACGGTATACGCGGGCGTAGCGGAAAAAAGCTTTTTGACCGACGGCAAGGCCTCCGAGGTGGTTAATTTTTGCAAAATCGGACTCAACGTAATAAATACGGCTTATTCTAAGGTCGCGGCGTTCGACTACAATATTATCGCCGACGGCAAGCTTTACGCCGGCAAGCTGACGAGGGATTCTCTGACCTCAGAGATGAGCGGCTCGGTCGACCTTCCCGACGCGTCTAAGATAAAATCTATAGTAATCAGATACGGCTCTAAGGATCACGAAATACCGCTTTCCGGCGTTCTCGACGGCAGAATGTCTGCCGACGACGCCTATAAGGCCGCCGTAAAGATTTTTTCAAAGGAAATATCGAACGGCATAAAAAACGGAGTCTTTAACCGCGAAATCTACATAAAGTTCGTAACGGGCTACGGAGGCGAGGAGCCTTATTATTGGTACGTCGCGTTTATCGCGTCCGACTCCGACTATTGGGCCGTTTTGATGGACTCAAGGACGGGAGAGGTAGACGTAAAGAGGGGCTAAAATTTTTTGGGGCTTTTGAGCGCGGCGTTCGGCAAGCTTGAGTAAAACGGCGGCGGACATACAAAAAGCTAACCTATATCATAAATAAAAAGCCGCGGAAGGCGTTTATTAAGGCAATTTACAAAAAAAATCAAAAAAAATTATTTTAGGTATTGCATTAAGGTTATGTTTGTGATATAATTTAAGCAAAGAAAATATTCCGACGGCGGCGGAAGCTTGTTGGTCGCCGATTTTGGAGGGGGCATGAAAAATAAGGTTTGTTTTATAAACGTCATCAACGATAAAAATGATTTTAGATACGCGGCCGCGCCGCCGTTGCTTGCGGGCTACGTTTTTGACGGAACGGGCGATCCGCGCTATGACGACGACTGCGTTCCGCAGGCGGCCGAGCCGGCTTTGGCCGACGGCGCGGGCGGCAAAAAGAGCAAAAAGAAGAGTCTATAAAAAAAAGACGTTGACACAAACAAAACAAAGGGCAGGCGGAGGCTTGCCTTTTTGCTTGCTAAGCGCGGTGAAATATAAGACCGACGGGAAACAAAACGCATTCGGGGCAAGGAATAGCGGCGCGGAGAATTTTTGATGAAATATGAGATAGACGCGGAGCGCGACGGATACAAGGTTTATCAATACCTCTTTTTGAAGGGGTATTCGCACGTCGCGCAAAAGCGGCTGAGGCGTTATATCGGGCAGTTAACGATAAACGGCAGGGCGGTCAACGCTTTGGCGCGGCTTAGCCTTGGCGACGTTCTCGAGGTGTCCGACGACGAGGACGTCGAGTCTAAGGTCGCGCCTATAGATATGCCGCTCGACGTGATTTTTGAGGACGAATATTTGCTTGCGATAGACAAGCCGCCGGCTCTTGCGACGTTGCCGACAAACGGGCATTATAACAATTCGCTTGCAAACGCCGTCGTCGCGTATATGCGGCAAAAGGGCGCGGACGGCTTTGTATTCCGCGCCGTCAACCGTCTTGACGCCGACACCTCGGGGCTTGCGCTTATCGCCAAAAAAAACTTCGTACAGCACGCTCTGACGGGAAAAATAGAAAAGACATATTTTGCCGCCGTCGAGGGAACGGTAGGTTGCGGAGGCGAAATCAATTTTGGAATAAAAGACGACAAAACGCTAAAAATGCGCGTCGCCGACCCGTCGGGTCAAAGCGCGCTGACAAAATACGTCCCCGCACGTTTCGGCAAAAATATCACGGGGCTTTTGGCTCGTCCCGTAACCGGCAGAACCCACCAGCTCCGCGTGCATTTTGCGGCGGCGGGCTTTCCTATAGTCGGAGATTCAAAATACGGCTCGCCGTCTCCGCTGATAAAACGGCAGGCTTTGCACTCTTACCGCATGGACTTTATTCACCCCGTAACGGGAAAGGAGCTTAACCTCGAGTGCGCGGTGAGGGAGGACATAATGGATTTATTTCCGTAGCAAGCGCATAAAAACGCGTTTGCCCCGACTTGAATGTTTTGACGCATAAAAACCGTATTTGAGTAGGCTTTGCGCGAAAATACGCGGCCGAAATTTTGTGAAACGCGAAGCCGCTTTGCATTCGGACGGACGAAAAAAGCAATTTAATTGAATTTTTTGTGTAAAACACGGCAAAAAAGTATACAAAATTAAAAAAAATGAAAAAATTTTTCGATAACATATTGACAAACCGCAAAAAAAAGATATAATTATGGTAGGATATAAACACAACCTTAAAAAATCCGGTTTGATTTTATCCGCGGCGGAGGTTTTTATGATAAAAAAAAGAGTCGGTTTTGTCGTCCTCACGGTTTGTTGTTTGTTCTCTTTGGCGGGCTGTCTGACCAAATTTGAAAAGTCGATGATAGGGGAGTTTTATGTTTCGAGCCTGTCTATATCGTCTAAAAAAATCGACGTTGACTACGCGTTTGACAGCACTTACGCCGTCATGAACAGATCGCGCGAGTTTAGCATAGACGTCGGCTTTGACGCGGAATATCTTGCCGCCGCCGAAACGCGCGCCATGATAAGGGAAATCGTCGCCAAATATAAAAACGGCTCCAACGACCCCGACAGCGTCGAAGCCCTGCTTGACGAGGTGTTGACCGAGCTTGCGGAGGGATACAAAATTTCGGGGCATTTTTCCAACAATAACGGCGTGCCGATATTTACGCCGTCGTCGGGGAGCGCGAGCTTTGCACAATACGGACTAAACGATTTTACATACGATTACAACAATGATACGCTGACGATAAAGGGAATAAAGTACGGCATAGTGTCGGAGTTTGTCTTTACAAAAATAAAATAACACAACGGCTTTGAAAGGGCGGCGGCTAAAAAAAGCTACGGAGCGGAGATATTATAATGAAAACAAAAAAACTTATTTGCTTGATATGCGCGGCGGTTTTGCTTGCCGCGGCATCCTTAGGTCTGTCGTCCTGCGACATAAACCGGCTGCCGGGCGAATACAAGCTAAAATCCGTAGTAGATTCCGATTCTCAAGAAACCCTCGAAAGCTATGAGTATTATAAGCTAAGCCTGACCGTCACGACCGAAAAACGCGAAAAATCGCAGAGATACCAAATGTCTTATAAGAAAAAAAACGGCGAGAGCGGCCTGTCGGAGGGCGATTGGGTATACGAAAAAAAGGATTTTTCCTTTATCCACACGCAGTTTGACGACCTCTCCGACAGCGAATCGTGGGACAAAAAAAGTAAAACCATAACCCTTGTGAGATATGACGGCGCGCGCGTGAGAACATATGAATTTATATTAATAGAATAATTTAAGTCGGCGCATAGTCATACGCCGACTTGTTAAGGGGAAACATGCTCGTTACGCATTCGCTGCACTCGCCGAGTTTCCCCTCTTGCGGCAACAAG
>JAISRB010000125.1 GCA_031273825.1 Clostridiales bacterium | reverse complement strand
ATACGACGGCATAGAGGCGGCATTGGCCTTTTTTAAGGGCGAAAAAATGCGAATCTATACCGCCACGTCTAAGAGTCAGATTATGTCGGAGGAGCTAACCAAAAAATTCGGCATATTCAAATATTTTGACAAAATTTACGGCGCGGACGCGTCCGTTTGCCGCGTCGACAAGGCAGACGTGCTTAGGTACGCGCTTGCCGATTCGGGCGAAAACCCGGGGAGCGGGCTTCTCATCGGCGACACGCCCTATGACGCAGAGGGCGCGGAGCTTGTCGGAATGGACTGTCTTGCCGTGACCTACGGGTTCGGCCGCAGGGAGGACATGACGGGCGGGCGCGTCGTCGGCTACGCGGCGAATGCGGCGGAAATAATAAGCGTATTTTTGCGCATAGCGTTAAAATAATTTTTTTTTTAAAAAAACACATAAACAAATTTAAGGTAAGAAAGGAGAAAATGTATCATGAAATATGATTGGCTTGAAAGCGCGGTTTTTTATGAGGTCTATCCCACGAGCTTTTATGACTCAAACGGCGACGGCGTAGGCGATATCGCGGGGATAATTCAAAAGCTTGACTACATAAAAGAGCTTGGCGCAAACGGTATCTGGCTCAACCCGTGCTTTGAGTCGCCGTTCGGCGACGGGGGCTACGACGTGTCGGATTATTGCAAGGTTGACGGACGATTCGGAACCAACGCCGACATGGAGGAGCTTTTTGCCGAGGCCAAAAAGCGCGGCATAAAAATAATATTAGACCTCGTCATGGGGCATACTTCGATAACGCACCCGTGGTTTAGGGCGTCCCAAAAGGACGAAAAGAATCAATATACCGACGCCTATATATGGAAGGATTTCAGCAATCCGGCAGAGATTCGCGACGGGCAGTTTTTGGGCGGAATGTCCGAGCGCGAGGGTATGTTCAGAGTCAATTACTACGCCATACAGCCGGCCTTAAATTATGGCTATCTCAAGCCTAAGGCGCGGTGGCAGCAGGCTATGGACGCGGAAGCCCCTATGAAAAACAGGCAAAGGCTCATCGACGTGTGCAAGTTTTGGCTCGGAATGGGCGCGTCGGGTTTTCGCGTCGATATGGCCAATTATATGGTAAAGGACGACCCGAAAAGAGAGGGAAACATAGCCTTTTGGAACGACGTTATCCCTAAGATAAAGCAAGAATACCCCGAAAGCATATTTGTCTCCGAATGGTTTAATTCGCGGCAATCGGTCAAAAAGTCGGCGTTTGACATAGACTTTACGGGCGGCTATTTTTTGTATAGCGTATGGCCGGGCAACGACCCGGCGGAGCGCGAAAACTTTTCTAAGAACGCCTACCTCGGCGAAAACGCAAAGCGGTTTTTTAGCGGAATAGTTCAAATCTATTCGGCGGCAAAAAACGTCAAGAGCAAGGGCTATCAGGCCATAACCCTCGGCAATCACGACCGCGAGAGAGCGTCTCTCGGACGCAGCTTTGACCAGCTAAAGGCGGCCTTTGCCTTTCATCTGACCATGCCGCACGTTCCCTTTATATACTACGGCGACGAGGTGGGCATGAGCTACAACACGACCGTCAAGTCAAAGGACGGCGGCTACAAACGCACGGGCTCGCGCACGCCTATGCAGTGGTCAAACCAAAAAAACCGCGGCTTTTCCGCCGCCGAACCCTCCGCGCTCTATCTTCCGACCGAGAGCGACCCCGCGCGTTGCGTCGAGGCGCAGGCGGGCGCTGACGGCTCTCTCTACGAAACCGTAAAAAAGCTTGTCGCCCTCAGGCGCAAGCTAAGGTCGCTTAGGGCCGACGGCGGTTTTAAGCTGTTGAGCCTCAACGTCTCGGGGCTGCCGTTTATATACAAGCGCGTGTCCGACGCCGACGAAACGGTGGTCATACTTTATCCCAAAAAACAGGCGGCAAGCTT
Organism: Clostridiales bacterium; assembly: GCA_031273825.1. Taxonomy (GTDB): domain Bacteria; phylum Bacillota; class Clostridia; order Christensenellales; family JAISNN01; genus JAISNN01. Next base: position 17,512 of record JAISRB010000125.1, on the reverse strand, counting down.
TAGCGTAAAAAAACTCGGCGACCTTAGCCGCTATGATATCATATCAAATAATATCGAATTTAAGGACGGCAAGGCGATGGTGTCCGGCGAAGCCTTCGCGGTACTATACCGCGTTTTTTAGGCGCATTTTCGCTTTGATTTTTTTGCGTGTGACGACGAGCGGAGAGATGTCGGCGAGGTCAAAGCACCACACAAAAAGCAGATAGAGAACGACGGCGGAAAGCATTCCCAAAACCGTCGCGAATGCCGCGGGCACGAGCGTCGAGGCGATGTTTCTCAGCCATACCGCTATAAAGGAGCAAGGCCCTCCAAAGGCCAAAATCAAGACCGCCGCCCTTAAGAAATTAAAGGACATGCCGGTCTTTTTTCTCAGGCGGCGCAGGTTGAGAACGCTTGTGATAATATAGCACGCGCCCGTGCCGGCGGCGACGGCGTATATTCCGATATACCGCGGAAGTATTATGATGAGAACCAGCATGACCGCCGCGCCGATTATAAAGCTTACAAAAGAATTTATCTCGTCGCCGATAGAGTTGAGCACGGTCGCGGTTATCTGATTTATGGCGATCGGAAGCATCAAAAGCGCGGAATATCCGAGGTATAGACCCGCGCCGGCGTCGTTATAGAGCATCTCTCCTATTTCCTTGCCAAAGGGGAGATACACCGAGAGAAAGACGCCCGAAATGACGATAGAGGCCGACAGCGATTTGTTGATTTTTTGGCTTAGCGCGGAGGGGTCTTTTTTTGACGCGTCCGAGGCAAGCTCGGGAATAAGCACGACGGCGATAGAGCCGATTATGGCGAGAGGCGCGAGCAGCAAGGGAACGGCCATGCCGGAGACCCGTCCGAATTCGGCGGTGGCGTCTTGCGCGCTCATTCCCGCGGCGACAAGACGCGCGGGAATTATAATTGCCGACAGAGAGCCTATTACGCTTCCGAATATCCGCATGGCCGTTATCGGCGCGGCGGCTTTGGCGGTCGCTCTTATCGTTTTGGGCGGGCGGAGCTTGCCGCCCTTTATCAGATATATGACCAAGAGCGTCGCGGCCGCCGCAATGTCCGATATCAAAAAGGCCGCCGCTATGCCCGTCGCGCCGTTTATCCTTGATATCATGCCGCCGGCTAACAATACCGAAAAGAGTATTCTAAAAACCTCCTCCAAAAGCTCGGTAAAGCCGAAGACTAAAAAGCTTTTGCGCCCCCAAAACCAGCCCCTGATAACGCAATAGACCGTCGTAGAAAAAAGCGCGGGGAGCATGAGCTTAAACAACGGGATTACGCGCTTGTCGGTAAAAAGCAGGTCAAACAGTTTAGGAAAGACAAAAAACGCCGCGGTTATAAAAAAGCAGACGGCAAGCCCCAAAAAGAGAGCCGACGAAATCAGTGAAAATTCCTTTTTTGCGTCGCCGTTGCTTTCGGCGACGCCGCGCGAGACGACGAGGGGAATTCCCGACGCGGACAGCGCGGCAAAGAGAAAAAATACCGATATGCCTATCTGATAAAGCCCGACGGATTCCGCGCCGTAAGCTCTGGACAGATATATCTTAAAGACGAACGACAACACACGCGTTATGACCGATATTACGCTGACAAGCGCGACGGCCCTTAAGACCGACGTTTTTTTTGAGTCCGATATAAATCTTTTCATGCAATATCTTATGCCGCTTAGGCGTGATATTTTCGCAAAAGCCGAATATAATTTATATATGAAATACATGGTTTACAAAATAGAGAAGGAGGAGGACATAGAGGCGGTGTCCGAGAGGTTCGGCGTGCCGTCCCCGCTCATCATTCGCGACAACCGCATGAGAGACCGCGCCGTCTTTGTCGGAATGCGCCTGCTCATAAGAAAAAATCCGGGAGAGATATATTACGCCGAGCCGTTCGACACGTTAGAGGGCATAGCAAAAAAATTCGGCGCGCCTATTGAGGAAATCAAACGCCTTAACGACGGAATAGAGGAGGTGTTTTTTGGGCAGGTCGTATATGTGCCTGCGTCCGGAATTAAGGATTAGGAATTATGGATTATGGCTTGAGCGAATGCGAAACGAGCGTGTTTCCCCTAAAGAGGGCTTGCGCGAATGCGTAAGCCCTATAAAAAACCGCGCTTTTGCCGCGTTTTGAATATGCGTAAGCCCTAAAGCTTTACTTAGGGCAACCAAAAACCACGCTTTTTGGTTGCCCCCCTTGACGCGCAAAGCGCGCGAAAAGGGGTGAATTGCGGCAACAAGTTGCCGCAAGAGGGGAAACCCGGCGAGCGGAGCGAATGCGAAACGAGCGTGTTTCCCCTAAAGAGGGCTTGCGCGAATGCGTAAGCCCTATAAAAAATATTTGTAAAACCGCGCGTTTTGTGGTATACTATAGGTGTTCCTGCGTTGCCCGTTACGCGGTATTCATTTAAACCCACAATAAATGAAAGGGAATGCGGGTCGCCCGCGAGGTGCAAACCGTCTCCTAACGGAATTTAAGACGGCAGCCGAATCGCCGGCGCAGCACAACCATCCTGCTTTGATAAGCGGGTTACTAATGTATCGCGGACGGCAAAGGCGGGAATTTTATTTGTCAAGAGCAAAAATAATGCCGGAGGAACTTTATTTTTTAAGTAAAGCCCCGCCGGCGTTATTTTTTTTGTATTTTTAATATTGGTTTCAGAACCCGTGTCCGGAACGGTTGCAACCGCCTATATCGGGTATATTCCGGCAAGCTTTAGCCGAGCATACCGGGATAGATCACAAAGACGACGAGAATCCAAACGGGAATAAGCACAATCGCCGAAACGAGATAGGTTTTCCGCTGTTTTTTTATGACCTCGTAATAGGCTTCCGCGCTATCCGAGCGGTATTTCCGCGGACGCTTTGAATACAACGCGTCGAATTTTTTGTTAAGGGCGGGATTGCGGCGCATTTGCTCATAATCGGGTTTTCCGAATTTTCCGAGGTTTATCGCCATAACGATCGATAATATTATGACTGCTTCTAACATAAAATAAAAAGACTCCTTTGTTTTTATTATTGATATGATACTATATTTTATAGCTTGTTGTCAATAGCTTTTTTGCGAAAGTATAAAAATACTCGCGGCAAACGCATTTTTATGCGTTCGCCCCGAAAGAGACTTTTTTAAATCAGCTCTCCGCAGAAACGGTCGCCGTTGCGGCGGCGTTTCTCTCCGCGATTTCCTTGACGGCGGCGGCTTGCTCCTTTTCCTCAAATTTGTAGAACAAAATCGGGATTATCGACAAAAGCATACTTATTCCCGGAATGAGAATACTTATGATAAAGATGAGATTAAGTCCTTCATAGTTTGCCATAGTTCCCGACGCGGGCTCCTCGACATAGATTTTTGCCCAGCCCAAGCCGAAGGCCGTTATCGCCGCGCCTATAGCCATACCTATCTTGTTGATAAAGGTTTGCATGGCAAAGCAAATTCCCTCGGCGCGGTGACCGGTTTTCCATTCGAGGTAGTCGACGGAGTCGGCAATCATAGCATAAGAGGTGATGTTGACAAGACCGAGCGGCAAGCCCATTATGACGATTGCGAGCAGCGACACGACGAGCTTCCAGCCCTCGTCCCAGCCGCAAAAGTGCGCGGCGATCAGGACTATTCCGCCGATTAGGTGAGAATAGATAAAGGTCTTTTTCTTGCCGAATTTTCTTGTGAGATAGGGGACGAGGAGCGACGCGGCGAGACCGCCCGGAACGATTGCGAGGGTAATGACCGTCGAAAGGCCTATACTGCCCGTTTCCAAAACGGCGGTGATGTTATAGAGCGCAAAAAATATGCCGCTGTATAAGACTATCGTGCGCCCGGAGCCGAGAACGCCGGAGGCGATTATCAGCAGAAGCGGCTTGTTTTTGGCAAGCAGCTTGAGGTTGTCCTTTAGGCCGCGAGCCTCGGAGTTGTCAAAAAAGCGTTCCTTAGTGTTTTTGTAGCCGATATAAAACGCGGGGATAGATATGACGACGAGAATTATGGTCAGCCACCAATAGTTGTTGCGCAGAGCCTCCGCGGCGACCGCTCCGGTTTTCTCGAGTACTTCGCCCGTTGATGGGTCGGTATAGGACAGCCATGCGCCCGTTATGCCGGGAACGATTATGGCGACGACGCCGCTGCCCACCGCGCAAAAAATTCTCGCGACGGAGAGAATGACTCCGCGCTGATGAGTGTCGTTGGTCATAGAGGTCGCAAGCCCCCAATAAGGCACGTCGACTATGGTGTATATTACGCTCCAAATTACATAAAAGACGGTGATAAATACGATAGTAGTCGTCGTTCCCGGCGTAAGCGGCAAAAACAAGAGAACCGTAAAGGCCGCGATAGGGATAGGCGTCCATTTGAGATAAGGGCGGCATTTTCCGTCCTTTGTGCGCGTCTTGTCGACGATTGTGCCCATAATCGGGTCGTTAAAAGCGTCAAACAGGCGCACCGACAAGACAATCCAGCCGACGATCGTCGACTCGATCAACAGCCCGTTGGTGAAATACAGCGTTATGTAAGAGGCTACAAGTCCGCAGATAATGTTTTGACCGAGACCGGCAAAGCTGTATGACAGCACCTCTTTTGGCTGAAGCCCTTCGCCGGGAGTCGTTTGGAGAATTTTGTGTAAGTTTAGTTTAGAATTGCCCATTTTTTACTCCGTTGTTTTTATTTCACCGAATAGTATAACATAAAAAAAAGTTGAATACAATAGTTTTTAAAAAGTTCATACAAAAAATGCCGAATTTTGCGCAATGGTACGAGCGGTGATTAGCGGTCGGTGATTAGCGGTCGGTGATTAGTGAGCAGTGGTCAGTGAGCAGTGGTCGGTGAGCAGCGGTCGGTGGTCGGTGATTGATATTTAGTGAATAGTGCGATTAGTCGTCACGTCTCCGTTGTAGGGGCGGACGACCCCGGCCGCCCGCAAAAACAACGATTTCGTATGAAACACGGTAACTTAACGGAATTGTATGAACCAACGCGGATATGATGAATTACGTGCAAATTTAAACCGTTTCGGGCGGCCGGGTCGTCCGCCCCTACAACACAACGGGTGCGTGACGACTAACCGTACCGTTCACTTTCGGGCGGCCGGGTCGTCCGCCCCTACAACACAACGGGTGCGTGACGACTAATCGTACCGTTCACTAAACGCCGCGTTTCCCATAAAATAAGGGCTTGCGCGAATGCGCTCCGCGAAAAACTTCACTTAGGGCAACCAAAAACCGCGCTTTTTGGTTGCCCACCTTGACGCGCAAAGCGCGCGAAAAGGGGTGAATTGCGGCAATCTTGTTGCCGCAAGAGGGGAAACTCGGCGAGTGTAGCGAATGCGTAACGAGCATGTTTCCCATAAAGTAAGGGCTTGCGCGAATGCGCAAGCCCTTAAAAACTTGGAGCTGATGGGGAGAATCGGACTCCCGACCTGTTCATTACGAGTGAACCGCTCTACCGACTGAGCCACATCAGCGCGCCGTGATTTGCCGTATCCGTCAAAAAAGATTGATATTCCGTATGCGGCTTAGTAATATTAGCATAAAGAAACGGGATTTGTCAAGGATTTTTTGATAAATAAAGAAATTTTTTCGTCAATACTATTGATTTTTTTGCCGATATGGTTTATACTTAATAGGTATCAGACGTATTAAGTCCTAAAGCGCGGCGCGGCCGTTATACGCTTGTTCTAAAGCTAAAGGGCGACGCCGTCAATAAAAAAAGGAAAGGAAAAAAACATTATGGGTTATGCCGAATATTTTTATTTGAGCGTATTATTAGCTACGGTTATCGGCGGCGTACTCGCCGGCTTTAAGCGCGGCTTTCGCAAAAGCCTCCTAAAGCTCGGGCTGTGGATAGTCACCGTGCTTGTCGCCGTGGCTCTGCTGCCGTCGGTGCTCGACAAGCTTATGACCGTCGATTTTTCGTCGATCTACAAGTTTGACGTCGACGGAGTGACGGGAAACACGCTCGACGAGATTTTGGGCGGCTTTATCAACAAATATATAGGCGAGGCTATGCCGGGGCTTAGCTTGTCCGAATTCCCGGGAATATCGGGCTTGATTTCGGCTCTGCCTAAGCTGTTGATTTCTGTCGTAGTATTCGGAATACTCGTCGCCGTGCTGAATATCGTCTTTTCTATAGTCTATTTTATATTAAAGCAATTTGTCGACAACAAGGACGCCCGCGGCAAAAAATATCAAAACAAAAAAATTCTCGGCGCGTTTTGCGGCGGCTTGAGCGGCTTGCTTAGCGCGTTTATCGCGCTGTCGCCGCTCCTCGGCATATCGGCGATGGCAAAGGGCTACATAAACGACCCTACGATCAGAAGCCAACTGATAGCCGCGGCGGGCGAGGAGACCTTCGCCGAAATAGACGGCTTTATCAACTATGACGGCATAGCCAAAAAGATATTCGGCGCGGGCGGCTTAGACGAGGAATTCTTTGACAGAATAACCCGGGTAAGCGTCGACGGCGGCACGACGGTTTCGGCAAGCGACTTTGAGGAGTTTTATCTCATAATCGGCGACGTAATGTATTTTACCGACCCCGACACCCTCGCCAAGCTTCAAAGCTATCAAAGCCTGTCGGCCGAGGAGCTGGAGGCCGTGATAGTTCACGCCAAGAGCATAGTCAGCTTTTTGTTTGAAAACGACGTGACGGGGATAATTATAGACGACGGTCTGCGTTATCTTGCCGAGCATTCTTTGAGTCAAATCTTAGGAGTAAGCGACGAAACGCAAAAAATACTCGTCGAGTCCGTCTCAAAAAATCTCATCGGCGACGGCGCGAGGGAGAGCGTCAAGCAAGCCGTCGAGTCGCTGTTTGACTTTGTCTTAGACATATCCGAATCGGCGGTGTATCTCATAAAAAACAGCTCCGACTTTTCGCTGTTGTTCGCGACCGACGAAACCCCGAGCATAGACGCAATTCAAAGAAAGGCGGCGATGTTCGCGGCGATTTCAAACGTCGTCAACAAGGCCGTTCCGGCGAGCGGCGAGCCGACGCTTTTTTCTAACGTCATAATCGAGACGCTGAGCGACGAGACCCTCGACTTCGGCAATCTGCCCGACTCCGCGCTTGAGTTTATCAACGCATTCAGAGCGACGGTCTTTAGCAGCGAAAAAACCGAAGCGGTCAAAAGACACGATTTGAACGTAGTCTTTAACTTTGCCTTAGAGCTTTTGTCGTCCGACGCGGCCGGCAGCTTTTTGTCTCTCGGCAAGGCGGGCGGCTCGACGGGCGAGGTGCCCGGAGTGGTCGCCGAATTGCTCGGCAGCGAGGATTTTCAGGAGCTTTTGGGCAAATATCTCACCGAGGACGTAATATCCGACACGGCTCTTATGCTCGTCGACAATTTTATCAAAGACCGCGCTATAGCCCTGCCTATAGGCGAATTCTTTACCACGCTAAAGGGCAGTAACGAAAACGCGATAGCCGCGGAGTTTGACAACCTTGCGGAGTTGTTTACTCAGCTTAGCCAAACCGGACTGCTCGAAGCTCTCGGCAATCCGTCAAGCTTGGCGTCGCTCGGCGCGCTTGAGCTCGGCGATTTATTCTTAGACGAGAACGGCAAAGCGACAATCGCAGGCCGCGTCATAAACGCCGTAATCGTAAACATGATAGCAAAGCAGTTTGCATCAAACCCCGACTCGGTCGAATATATCGGAATATTAACTATGCCGACCGTCGCGGGTCAAGCGTGGTCGGGCAAGCCGTGGGCGGACTACACCGATTGGACGTGGACGGACGAGGCCGGGCTGATAGCCGGTCTTCTCGAGGGCTTAAAAGACCTGATACCGGACGAGGGCGTTGAGCTCAACCAAACCTTTGAAATCGAAATAGGCGGGCTTGTGGAATTTGCCAAAATTATGGACGCGCTCAAGGCTTCGCGCGCGTATTACAATATCTATGACGGCATTATCAACATGGTTTTGGAGGCGACGGGTCTCGGCGACGTTTATACCCTCGAGGACTTAAACGCAAACACCTCTTATAGAGAGGTCGAATGGACTTCTACCTTTAACGCCGTATATATCGCCATGACGATAGTTCAGAGCGGGGAGAACGACTTATTTGACGCGATAGCGGACAGTATTGCCGGTATCTTGGAGAACAGCGATGAAGATATTGACTATAACGCCGTAATAAACGCGCTTAGCGAAGACGAAGTCACCGCATTAAAAGCGGTAGTAGACGACGTTATTAACGGAGAAATTCCGGACTTTGTACTCGAAAAGATTGCCGAGCAGTTCGGAGGCGTTATAGAAACCGAAGAATTAGAAGGGGAAGTAGACGCGGACGTTATCAGAGAATGGCTGCAAGGCTTCCTTGACGCGCTCAACGATCTGCCTCCGACCCAAGACGAGCCGGCCGAGGCGTAGCCTCCGAACACAAAGGGGAAAACGCGTCAAAATGCGTTTGCCGTGCCTATAAAAAAATATCCGTCAAAAACGTTTGACAAACAAAGCTTTGTCGTGTATAATACTAAGCATACTAAATAAAGGCGCTCGAAGCGGATTTTCTCACCCGCTGATGCCGTCCGAAGAACGACTTTGACATATCCTTGACGGGTATTCTCAAGGTTTATTAGACCGCGACCGCTTGATACTCTTGCGTAAACAGAGCTTTTTTTTGAAGGGGTATGCCCTTTCGGGCGAAAGCCCTATATAAGGCATACAAGTTGAGTGGTACCGCGGAAAAAAATGATTTTTCGTCTCAAAATCGCAGAAATGCGGTTTTGAGACTTTTTTTATATGGGAGGTTGGTTTTATGAGAAAAATAAAGATTTTTGACACGACGCTCAGAGACGGCGAGCAGTCTCCGGGCTGCAGTATGCACATCAACGAAAAAATCGAGCTTGCTCTGCAGCTTGAGCGTCTCGGCGTCGACATTATCGAGGCGGGCTTTCCGGCGTCGTCAGAGGGCGACTTTGATTCGGTGGCGAAAATCGCGGAAAAAATAAAAAATTCGGCGATAGCCGGGCTTTCGCGCGCGCTGATTTCCGACATAGACAAGGCTTACGGCGCGGTAAAAAAATCGCAGTCGCCGAGAATTCACATATTTCTCGCGACAAGCGAGCTTCATATGCAATATAAGCTAAAGATGACGCGGCAAGAGGTGCTGAGGCGGATAGAGGAGTCGGTAAAATACGCCAAGGCAAAGGTCTTTGACGTGGAGTTTTCGGCGGAGGACGCGAGCAGGAGCGACCGCGCCTTTCTTGCCGAGGCTTTTTCGACGGCGATAAGGAGCGGCGCGACCGTCGTCAACATTCCCGACACCGTCGGCTTTTGCACCCCGACAGAGATGTACGACCTTGTCAGGTTTCTCAAAGAAAACGTCGGGGGCGCGGAAAAGGTAGACTTTTCGGCGCACAACCACAACGATTTGGGGCTTGCCGTTGCAAACACGCTTGCCATGGTCGAGGCCGGCATAACCCAGGCCGAATGCACCGTCAACGGCATAGGCGAACGCGCCGGAAACGCGTCGCTTGAGGAAATCGTCATGGGCATAAACACGCGCCCCTATCTCTATAACGCCGAGACTCGCATAAACACGAGAGAGATTTATCGCACGTGCAAGCTTGTGTCAAACATCATCGGCGTAAACATTTCTCCGACAAAGCCGATAGTCGGCGCAAACGCCTTTGCCCACGAATCGGGCATTCATCAGCACGGCGTTTTGGCAAAAAGGGAGACCTATGAGATACTTTCGCCCGAGGCCGTGGGCATTCCTCAAAACAAGATAGTTTTGGGCAAGCACAGCGGCAAGCACGCTTTCTCCGAGCATCTCGCCGACATGGGCTACGCCGACATAGACGGCGACGCCCTCCAAAAGCTCTTTGATGAGTTTAAACGGCTGTGCGACGTCAAAAAAAGCGTGTCAAACAAGGATATCGAGGCTCTGCTGTCAAACAAGGCCGTCGTCCAAAACGTAAAATATTCGTTAGAAAACTTCATTATCAGCAGCAGAAAGGACGGGCAGGGCTACGCCGCCGTCAGTATCAAATGCGGCGGCGAAATCAAGACGGCGATAGAGACGGGCGACGGTCCTCTCGACAGCGCGTTTTTGGCCGTGGAAAAGATTGTCGGGAGAAGCTTTGTTTTGTCAGATTACGGCGTTCAGTCGGTGACGGAGGGGCAAGACGCGCTCGGCGAAAGCTATGTCAGGCTTGCCGCGCCGGGCGGCGAATCGGTCATAGGCCGCGGCGTTTCGACCGACGTCATCGAAAGCGGAATCAAGGCGTATATCGACGCGGTCAACAAAATCATCAACTAATAATACGGAGGAATATAAATATGCCCATGACAATGACTCAAAAGATACTTGCCGCTCACGCCGGCAAAAACAGCGTCGTTTGCGGCGAGCTGATAAGGGCAAGGCTTGATTTGATACTCGCCAACGACATTACCGCGCCGGTCTCTATCAACGAGCTAAAAAAAGCCGGAATAGACAGGGTGTTCGACAAGACAAAAATCGCCCTCGTTATGGATCACTTTACGCCGAATAAGGATATCAAGGCCGCCGCGCAGTGTCAATGCGTCAGAAGCTTTGCGCGGCGGTTTGACATAGACAACTTTTTTGACGTGGGCAGAATGGGCATAGAGCACGCGCTTTTGCCCGAGGAGGGGCTTGTCTCTCCGGGCGATCTCATTATCGGCGCGGACAGCCACACCTGCACCTACGGCGCGCTCGGCGCGTTTTCGACGGGGGTGGGGAGCACCGACGCGGCGGCGGGAATGGCTACCGGCGAGGCGTGGTTTAAGGTTCCGTCCGCGATAAAATTCGTCCTAAAAAACAAGCCGGCGGAGCATGTTTCCGGCAAGGATATAATTTTGTATATCATAGGCAAGATAGGCGTCGACGGCGCGCTCTATAAGTCTATGGAATTTGTCGGCGACGGCATAAAATATCTCGGAATAGACGACCGCTTTACCATAGCCAATATGGCCATAGAGGCGGGGGCAAAAAACGGAATTTTTCCCGTAGACGGCGTTACGTTAGATTACTTAAAGGGCAAAACCGCCAAGCCCCCGACGGTGTTTGAGGCCGACAAGGACGCGGAATACGACGCGGTTTACGAAATCGATTTGAGCGGACTGCGCCCCGTCGTCGCCTTTCCTCACCTGCCGGGCAACACGAGATTTATAGACGAGGTCGGCGACATAGAGATAGATCAGGTCGTCATAGGCAGCTGCACCAACGGGCATATATCCGACCTCAGAGCGGCGGCGGAGGTCTTAAAGGGCAAAAAGACGCACGAACGCGTCCGCGCCATAATAATCCCCGCGACAAATAAAATTTATCTCGAGGCCTTGAAAGAGGGCTTGATAGAGATATTTATCAACGCCGGCGCGGTGGTTTCCACGCCGACGTGCGGCCCGTGTCTCGGCGGTCATATGGGCGTACTCGCCGAGGGCGAGAGAGCCGTCTCGACGACAAACCGCAACTTTGTCGGCAGAATGGGGCACGTAGGGTCGGAGGTCTATCTCGCGTCGCCCTATGTAGCGGCAATGAGCGCGGTATACGGAAAAATAACGGGAGGAAAAATATAATGACTATCAAAGGACGCGTATATAAATACGGAGACAACGTCGACACCGACGTTATCATACCGGCGAGATATCTCAACACGAGCGACGAAAACGCCTTGGCCGCGCATTGCATGGAGGACATAGACAAGGCTTTTGCTTTGGGTGTGAGGCCGGGCGACATAATAGTCGCCGGCGACAACTTCGGCTGCGGAAGCAGCAGAGAGCACGCGCCGATAGCTATCAAGGCCTGCGGCGTTTCGTGCGTCATAGCCGTCTCCTTTGCGAGGATATTCTATAGAAATTCAATAAACATAGGCCTGCCGATTATCGAATGCAAAAAGGCCGTCGACGGAATAAAAAACGGAGACGAGGTAAGCGTCGATTTTGACAAGGGAAGCATAACCAATCTGACGACGGGAGAAGCCTTTGCCGTGCCGCCTCTGCCCGGATTTATACAAGAGATAGTCGGGGCGGGCGGGCTGTTAAAAAGCCTGTTAAAGGCCAAAAAAGAATAAAAGCTTTGAGATAAAGCGCAATAAAAACCAAAAAAAGCCCGAGGTAAAAAAATATGAGGATAAATATAGCCGTAATAGACGGCGACGGAATAGGCCCGGAGGTATGCGCCGCGGCAATCGGCGCGCTCGACGCGGCAGGCAAGAGGTTTGGACACGAGCTTTGCTATCGGCACGTTTTGATGGGCGGGGCGGCAATTGATAAACACGGAATCCCACTGCCCGACGAGACGGTAGATATATGCAAAAACAGCGGAGCCGTGCTTTTGGGCGCGGTCGGCGGGCCGAAGTGGGACGGGCTCCCAGGAAACCTTCGCCCCGAGGCAGGGCTTTTGGGCATAAGAAAGAGCTTGGGTCTATATGCGAATATCCGCCCCGCGAGGCTGATAAACGCCCTCAAAGCGACTTGTCCGCTAAAAGACGGCATAAGAGACCGCGGCATAGATATGGTTGTGGTCAGAGAGCTTACGGGCGGAATGTATTTCGGCAAGCGAAATACGGTCTTTAGGGGAGGCGCGGAGGCATATGCTTATGATACCGAAAAATATAGCGTAGCCGAAATAGAGCGGATAGCCCGCAAGGCCTACGAGATAGCCGCCGCACGCAAAAATGAAATAATAAGCATAGACAAGGCCAACGTCCTCGACAGCGGCAGGCTGTGGCGCAAGGTCGTGCATGAGCTTAACGCCGAATATCCTAAGACGCGTGTTTCCGACATGCTCGTCGACAACGCGGCCATGCAGCTGATAAAAAATCCGTCGCAGTTTGACGTCGTGCTTACGCCGAATATGTTCGGCGACATTTTGAGCGACGAGGCGGCGATGATTACCGGAAGCATAGGGGTTTTGGCCTCGGCAAGCCTGGGCGACGGAGCCTTCGGGCTTTATGAGCCTATTCACGGCAGCGCGCCAGACATAGCCGGGCAAGACAAGGCAAACCCCGTCGCCGCGGTTTTGTCGGCGGCGATGCTGCTAAAATATTCGTTCGGACTCAACGCCGAGGCGGCGGCTATAGAAAACGCCGTCGATCGGGTTTTGGAAAAGAATATAAGAACCGCCGACATCGCCGAAAGCGGAAGCCAAATAGTCGGTTGCAAGGAAATGGGGCGGTTGATTGCGGAAGCGGTGTTCACTGACCGCCGACCAATTATTTAGAACACAAAAACCGTATATATGCGTAAATTCATGAGTCGTTCACATTTTTTAACTATCATTAAACTATTCTCTAAAAAAAGAATACGGAGGTTAAAAAAAGAATGCTTACATTGAACGGTATATACAAAGACTATACGACGGGCGCAAGCTCGGTCAGAGCGTTAAACGACGTGACCATAGCCTTCAAACGCGACGATTTTGTCGCCGTACTCGGGCCGTCGGGCTGCGGCAAGACGACGCTTTTGAACCTCGTCGGCGGACTCGACAAATATTCGGCGGGCGACATTTTGATAGACGGCAAGTCTACAAAGGATTTTAGCGACGGCGATTGGGATACTTACCGCAACAACACCATAGGTTTCGTCTTTCAAAACTACAACCTAATACAGCACATAAGCGTGCTTGCCAACGTCGAGATAGCCCTCACGCTGTCGGGCGTAGACGCGGCCGAGAGACGGCGCCGCGCAGAGGATGCGTTGAGGAGCGTGGGGCTTGACGACCAGATAAACAAGCGGCCAAATCAGCTGTCGGGCGGACAGATGCAGAGAGTCGCCATTGCCCGCGCGCTTGTCAACAACCCAAAAATTTTGCTTGCCGACGAGCCGACGGGCGCGCTTGACACGCAGACGAGCGTGCAGATAATGGAAATATTGCGCGAGGTATCCAAGGAACGTCTGGTCATAATGGTCACTCACAACCGCGAGCTTGCCGACGAATATGCCACGCGCATAATCAACCTGATAGACGGGCGCGTCATAAGCGACACCAAGCCCTACGGCGGGGAGGATTCTCAAAGCCAAACGGGCGTCGGGTTTTCTCAAAAAGCCGCGAATGTGAAGTACTCCAACGGCAAGAATACTTCGATGTCGTTTTTGACGGCTCTAAAGCTCAGTTTTAACAACCTCAAGGCAAAAAAGCTTAGGACTATTCTCGTTTCGGTCGCGGGGAGCATAGGCATTATCGGAATAGCCCTCGTGCTTGCCATAAGCAGCGGCATGACCGCCTATATAAACAACATGCAGCAAGGCGCGCTCGCGGGTACGCCGCTGACGATATCGGAGACCTCGCTGTCGCTCGGCGGCGGCACGATAGGCGGCGTGAACGGCGGCGCGAATGCCTTGACGGAGTTTCCGTCGGGCGACACGATAACCGCAAAAGACCTCCAAAAAGAAACGATGGAGGCGATGAGCCACAAAAACGTATTTACGACGGAGTATCTCGACTATCTGAACGCCATGAATTCCTCGTGGTATACCGCGATAGGCTATTCTTACGCCATGAATATCAATATGCTCTATAAAAACGGGCAAACCGTCGGAAAAATCGATTTTTCGGGCGCGGGAGTCTCGTCGGGCGGAGGCATTAGCTTTAGCGTCGGCGGCGGTTCGCAAAGCGCGGCCTCGGTCTTTGAAATCCCGGGAGACAAGGAGTTTATACTCAAAAACTACGACGTTTTGGCGGCTTTGAGCGGACACTCCGGCGGCGGATATCCGACGTCAAAAAACGAGGTAATATTCGTCATAGATTCGACGAATAACGTTTCGCCGCAAATGATGGAGGCGTTAGGCTTCGCTGCCTCCGGCGAATATAAATTTGACGACATTATCGGCAAGCAGTTTAAGGTCGCCGCAAACGATATATATTATTCCGCGCCCGACGAAAACGGCAAGTATGAGCCGAGAGCTTTGACCGAGGTCTATGACGACGGCGCATCGGAGACCTTGACCGTAGTGGGAATATTGAGAGTAAAAAAGGACGCCGCCTCAAGCGTGCTGTCGTCGGGAATAGGGTATACCAAGGCTCTTACCGACTATCTTTTGAGCCAAAATTCGGCGGCAAATTCGGCGATAGCCGGGGCGCAAGCCGGCGCGGACTACGACGTGCTAAAGGGAACCGGCGCGCCGCTTACCGCAGAGGCAAAGCAAGCCGCCCTAAAGTCGCTCGGCGCGACGGGTATGCCGTCCGCGATAAGCATATATCCGATAGATTTTGACTCAAAGGAAAAAATAACCGAATATCTCGCCGCCTACAACAACGGCAGACCGACGGAGCAGCAGATATTGTTTGTCGACTTGACGGAGCTTATACTGGGAGTTATGGACACCTTAGTCAACACCGTGGCGGCGATATTGGCGGCTTTTGCGGCTATCTCTCTCGTCGTGTCGTCGATAATGATAGGCATAATCACATATGTCTCCGTCGTCGAGCGCACAAAGGAAATAGGCATATTGCGCAGTATAGGAGCGCGCAAAAAGGATATTTCGCGCCTCTTTAACGCCGAGACGCTCATGATCGGCTTTGCCGCCGGGCTTATCGGAATAATCGCGACGCTGATTTTGTCGATTCCGATAAATCTCATAATCAACGCCTTAGTCGGCGTGCAAAATATAGCCGCTCTGCCGGCGTTGACGGCGGTGATACTCGTGCTTATCAGTATGGGTCTGACGCTTATCGCAGGGCTGATTCCGAGCGGAATGGCGGCGAGAAAAGACCCCGTCACCGCGCTCAGAACCGAATAAGCGGCGGTTCAAACAAAAAAAACTTAAAAACGGGAGCAAAAAAATGTTCAAAGTATTAGTCGCCGAGGACGAAAAAAACATACGCAGGCTGATTGCCGGATATCTAAAAAACGAAAACTATTCGGTCGTCGAGGCGGAGAACGGAGCCGACGCCTTTGATAAGTTCGGCTCGGAATTTTTTGACATAATAATTACCGATATAATGATGCCCAAGCTTAGCGGAAGCGAGCTTTGCGCGAGGATAAGAAAGGACAACAAGGATATCCCGATAATCATATTGACCGCAAAGGGCGCGCTTGACGACAAAAAGGAGGGCTTTTTGAGCGGCGCGGACGACTATATAGTCAAGCCGTTCGAGCCCGATGAGCTGATATTGAGAGTGCAGGCTCTGCTGCGCCGCAGCAAGAACGCCGCCGAAAAGATAATCAAAATAAACGACGTCACGATAAATTATGAAAACCTCACGGTTTCGTCGGGCGACGCCGTCATAGAAATGCCGAAAAAGGAGTTTCAGCTCATGTTTAAGCTGATATCGACTCCCGACAGAATTTTTACGAGAATGCAGCTGATGGACGAAATCTGGGGCTACGACAGCGAGAGCGACGACAGAACCGTCGACGTTCACATAAAGCGCGTGCGCGAAAAGCTTGCCGCCGTCGACGACTTTGAGATAGTCACCGTTCGCGGACTCGGATATAAGGGCGTGATAAAAAAATGAAAAAATTGACGGGAAAGCTGGTTTTGTCTCTGTTTATGATCGTGTTTTTTGTGGCGATGTGCTTTAGCCTGTTTCTCAGGACATACATGAAAAACAACGACAGCATAACTCTGACGGGCGAAAAGATATTTTTTGCCATCATATTTTTTGCGCTGCTGATTTTGGTCTTGTTTGCCTGCGTCGCCGATTTTATACTCGTGCGCAGAATAAAAAGACTGACCGCCGCGTCAAAAAGCATAGCAAGCGGCGACTTTGACGTGAGAGTCAAGGACTGGTCGGACGACGAGCTGGGAGAGCTTACCGAAAGCTTTAATATCATGGTCAAGGCCTTAAGGGCAAACGAGTTTTTGAGCAGGGAGTTTGTCAGAAACGTCTCGCACGAATTCAAAACGCCGATAACGTCGCTAAAGGGCTACGCCAAGCTTTTGCAAAATGAGGAGCTTTCTCAAGCCGAACGCGCCGAATACGCTCAAATAATTTTGCAGGAGTCGGAACGGCTTCACAAGCTGTCTGCCGATTTGTTGCAGCTGTCCGCGCTCGACTCGTCGGAAATCGTCAAACAGACCAAGGCCTTTAGGCTCGACGAGCAGATAAAGCGGATTATTTTGCTGATGCAAAGGGATTGGGAGAGAAAAAACATAGAAATGATAGTCGACGTGGACGAAACCGATTACGCCGGCAAGGAGGAGCTGATATATCTCGTCTGGCTCAATCTCATATCCAACGCCATAAAATATACCGAACCCGGAGGAAAAATAGAAATACGGCTTATCAACGGAAAAAATATAGTATTCAAAATCAAGGACAGCGGAATAGGAATCAAGGACGAAATAAAGGACAAAATATTCGACGAATTTTTTATCGGCGACAAGTCGCGCAATCAGGGCAGCAGCGGACTCGGTCTGTCGATAACAAAAAAGATAATAGAAAAATTCGGAGGAAACCTTTCGTTTACAAGCCGCGAGGGCGAGGGGACGGAGTTTACGGTGTTGCTTTCTCATCTATAAGGTTATAGGGCGACACATAGTCATGTGCCGCCCTCATTAGGGGAAACATGCTCGTTACGCGTTCGCTCCACTCGCCGAGTTTCCCCTCTTGCGGCAACAAG
>JAISRB010000078.1 GCA_031273825.1 Clostridiales bacterium | reverse complement strand
CACGCCGTCCTCGCGGACGGCGACGATAGCATTGTACCACAGCAGATACCATATTGTATTTCAATCCACGCCGTCCTCGCGGACGGCGACCAAAAAGCAACAGCAAAAAAAGTGAGCGTAAGCATTTCAATCCACGCCGTCCTCGCGGACGGCGACGGTCTCGTCATCACACCACCAAACCGCCCAATCCATTTCAATCCACGCCGTCCTCGCGGACGGCGACCGGCAACAACAAAATTGACCTCTACCATATCGCATTTCAATCCACGCCGTCCTCGCGGACGGCGACAACCTTTGCTCCGCAAATTCATGCAATTTTTGAGATTTCAATCCACGCCGTCCTCGCGGACGGCGACCGCAAATACTATAAAAAAATAGGCGTTTTTATAATATTTGCCGTGTTTAATTGTAATGTTGCGCTTTTATATGGGCGCAATATTGCAAAAATACGCGTTTTTGTTTGTGTTTTAGGTGCGAACCTATAGGCAGTTTTATGTTAGCTTTACGTTCGCGTCTCATTGAGTTTTATGATGACGTTTAAGTTCGCGCCTCATTGAGTTTTTATGATGGCGTTATGTTCGCGCCATATTGAGTTTTTATGATGGCGTTATGTTCGCGCCTCATTGAGTTTTTATGATGGCGTTATGTTCGCGTCCCATTGAGTTTTTATGATGGCGTTATATTCGCGCCATATCGAGTTTTTACGATGGCGTTATGTTCGCGCCATATCGAGTTTTTACGATGGCATTATGTTCGCGTCTCATTGAGTTTTTACGATGGCGTTATATTCGCGCCATATTGAGTTTTTATGATGGCGTTATGTTCGCGCCTCATTGAGTTTTTATGATGGCTTTACGTTAGCGTCTCATTGAGTTTTTGTGTTGATTTCATGTTTTTATGTTGGTTTCATATTAATGACGCTCCTCTTTTGTGGTTGACTTCAATTTCACGATGCTTTTTTTCTTAAACTCACGATGCTTTTTTTCTTAAACTCACGTTTATGATATTTAAGTCGCTTCACAAACGACAAGATATGATATGTTAATAAAATCCCGGCTTTTCTCATATCGGCAACGTTTGAGTTGTTTCTAAATAATGAGCGTTCCTTCTAACGGGATACTCGGTTTTATGCCGAAGTGGTCGACCTTGCTCGCATATTTGTCGCCCAATCTATAAAATCGCAGACTGTCTTCCTCGGCGTTCATAAGCTTTTTTAATTCCGATTGCAGGGCGACGAGCTGTGCCGAATCAAGGATGCATTCAAAGACGGAATTTTGCACCCGTTGCCCGTGGGCGACGCATCTTTTGGCGATTCGCGCCAATCGTTTTTTGCCGTCCGCCGTTTCGGTAGAGACGTCGTAGGTTATCAAAACCAACATTTTATCCTTAGCATAACGTTCTCAAAAGTTGACCGGTTATAGGTTCGAGACGTTATCCTTTATCTTTTATCGAGGTTTTTGCCCCGGCCGCCGTTTTATCCTTAGCATAACCTTCTCAAAACTTGACCGGCGATAGGTTCGAGACGTTATCCGTTATCTTTTATCGAGGTTTTTGCCCCGGCCGCCGTTTTATCCTTAGCATAACGTTCTCAAAACTTGACCGGCTATAGGTCCGAGACGTTATCCTTTATCTTTCATCGAGGTTTTTGCCCGGGCTGCCGTTTTATCCTTAGCATAACGTTCTCAAAATTTGACCGGAGATTAGGTCGGAGACGTTATACCGGTTTATAAGCTTTCTTAGCTCCGGTTACAAGGCGGCACAGGCCGCGCCCGGTCAATGACTCGTTAGGCGCGCCGCGGAGCATCGGAGGCCGGCAAGCTACTTCCACAAAAACGGCGGGTATCTCTCCAAGTCGCCTCTGATTGTACGCGCAAGCAACAACGCCTGCACATGGGGTATCAGCCCCCATTCGAGTTTTTCGTTTAAGAAAGGATGTTTTATTTCGTCTTTTTTGCGTTGTTGCCATGCGGAGAGAAATTTTTTTCTCGCCTCCTTTGTCAGCAATACCGCTCCCGCCTCCGACCTTTCAAAGTCGTCGGGAAGGATTTCCTTTCTGTTTATCAAAGACAGCACAAATCTATCGGCATATTGCGGTCTTAGCTCCTCCATCAGGTCTAACGCAAGCGACGCTCTGCCGGGTCTGTCGGCGTGCATAAAGCCGACATACGCGTCGAGTCCGACGGCCTCGAGCGCGTGTCTGCACTCGCCCGCAAGCAACGAATAGGCAAAGGACAATAAGGCGTTTATAGGGTCTAAGGGCGGTCTGCGGTTTCTGTTTTCAAACAAAAAGCAGTCCTTGTTTTGGAGTACAAGCCCGTCAAAAACTCTAAAATAACTCTGTGCGGCGTTTCCCTCTGCGGCTCTCAACAGACCCATGTCGGGGCACGACAAAAGCTCTCTCATGTTTTCGGTAATTTGTACGCTCGCGGCCTTTAGCTTGACCCCGTCGACTCTTAGCGGATAATCTCTTATTGCTCTTTCGACGACCCATTTTTGGTTGTGCAGCTTTCCGAATACAAAGCTTTTGGCGTACTCAAGGCCTCTCGCGTCGTCCGATATCCTATATTGTTCCTTTCTTAAGAGGACGTTCCCCTTTGATTCGCCGTATACCGTACCCAAAAACCGTCCGTATTCGTCGACAAACGACAGGGTGATATTGCGCCTTGCGCATTCGCACATCAGCTTGGAGGTCGCGCCGAAATAGCTAAAGCTGACTATGCCCTCCAACGTCAAAAGTGGAACTTTTAACAAAACGGCTCCGTCTTTTTTTACGCAGACGTTTTCGTCCTCTAAGGAAATCGCGGCGTCCGGAAGCGTTATATATAGAACGTTCAAAAGCTTCTTCATTCTATATTGTCCTCCAAATACTTTTTGACGTCGGCGCGGACGTTTTTGAAAAGTCTCGGCACGCATTCGTCTATCAAGCTACAACCGGCGCAACGCTTGTCCGTCTTTGCCTTCGGCGTGAATTTTTGAGAGAACAGCTTGTGCATAGACTCCGTAATATCCTTAACCTTATCTCTAAGCTCAAGTGAAAATTCAACTGTCTCCCTCCGTCTCGGCTCGCCATAAAACAGCGCGCCCTTAGATATTTGACAGCAGAGCATCTCCTCTAAGCAAACGGCCTGCGCGCAGAGCTGTAGTCTGTCGCAGTCGTCAAGCTTGCTTTTTCCGCGTTTGTATTCGACAGGATAGGGAAGCCAAAGTCCCTCGTAATTTCTAAGAGGAACTCCGTCGGCCGATTTGTGAAATTCTACAACGTCGCATTCCCCCGAAATTCCGAGATTGTTAGAAAATATCTTCAGAGAGCGCGCGACAACGGTATCTCCGCGTTTTTCGACGGCGTCGCCGTCGTGCGCTTTCGCGTGCAAAACTCTTCCGCTCGCCGTAAAGAAATTTTCCGACCACAGCCCCTCGATATGTATCAACGCCCATTGCCTCGGACAAAACGAAAAATGCTGTATTCCGGAAAGCAGGAGAAAGTCGTCCTCGCCGTACTCTGCCACGCTATCCCTCGATAATCTCCGGAACTAATCCGTCGAGCGGCTGCTTGATTGTTATGTTTCCGTCCTTGTCGACGTCTATGCTCTTGTGCGTCTTTGCCGACGAATATTGCCCCGACTTGCAGTTGTGCCTCCACCAAATGACCTTTAAAACCTCCATAGAGCCGCTCGGCCTCGCGGCCGATTCGTCGCCCTCAAACAGCGTCGTCAACGCAAGCTTGATTTTTTCGGCGTCCCCGTCGCTAAAGCCCGTCTTTTCGGCCAATTGCGGGCTGATGCTGCCGTATGTGACATAGACGGCCTTGCCGACGCGGTGCTTCGCGCCCATTGTGTCGGAGGATTTTGTTCCGTCCTTGGTAGGCTCGCTGTTGACCGATTTTGTAATATAAAGCGTTTCTACTGTTATGGATTCTCTGGAAAAGGCCGATTGTATGGTGACCGGCCCGCGAATGCCTATCGAAACTCGATTTACTCCGTTTCTCTTTTTTAACGCGAACACCTGACCGAACGCGCGAACGTCAAACCATTGCGCGCAGACCGCGGCGGGGATATCTTCTTTCTTCTTTCCGACGATAAAGTCGTTAAATCTGTCTGACAGCGACTTTTTCCCGTCGTCGCAAAGCGCGTCTACCTGAACGAAAATTCTTTCGCCTTCCGCTTGAAGTCTGTTTCTGATTTTCCGTTTCAGACATACGTCCGAAACCTCGCCAATCTCGCCGCTCGTCGTCCGTGGACGATTCATATTCACCGGATCGCCGTTTGGGTTTGCGTTTTTGACGGCAAATATCACCGCAAAGTCAATTTTGTTATTCAACATCGTTTTCGTTCTCCTCTATGTTTTTTCCGTTATGATATAGGGCGCGGCTTTGCGCGGCGTATCCGAGCAAATAAAGCGGCGACAGCTGACGGTTGTCCTCATATTCTCCCGGCTTAAACAACGTCAAAACCTCGTTTATCTTTTGCTGATAAAAATTCGCTCTGCCTAACCTTAATTGGTCTTTATAGGGAATGAGGTGAATGAACAAATCTCCCCATGTGCTAAACGGCTTGACCGAAAACGCGCTCATCAGTCTTGCTGCGTTTGAGATTCTTTCTTTGGCTTTATATTCCTTATAAAGCACGGTTTGCTCTAACTTTTCCTCCGGGGTGGTCGGTTTTTGCTGTTTTTCTTTCCATTGTTTGTAACGCGCGGCGTATTCCAACGCCTCCGCCAAGGCGAGCAATCTGCCGTAGAGATAGTCCCGATCGGTTCTTTGTTCTTCTAATTCCATAGAAATCTCCTTGTTTTCTTTTTTGTAATATTTTCTTATTAAGGCGCACGTAATATTTATCGATTTATTCCAATCGCGGCGGGCAAATGAGCCGTCGTTTGTAAACGACATAGGATTAGACGCGCGAAACGCCGCCGTTTCGACTATGCTCTTAGGAAAAGAAAAATCCCCGAACATACACTCGAGCATTTGCTTGCGTATTCTTTTTTTCATAATGTCATATTCCCCGCCATTATTCTCGGGTTTTTTACCGTCCTCCGCAAGCTCACCATCGTATTCCGTCGCTATGTCCTCATTCGCAGCCGTTTCTTTTACAGCGTCTTTTTTTTCACGTTTTTTGCCGTAAACAGCAAACAAAATATCGTCAAAGGACGGCGCGCCGACGTATTCAAAAAACTTTACCTCTCCCTTCTCCGTATCATCTCTCACCCACGCAGTCAAATAATAGCTCGTTTCCTCGTGCCACTTGACTACGTTTTCAAGATAGTCGTCCTCCGGAAATTCCCGATAAAACGTCAGACCCATTCTGCCTGTGGTAGCCGCGTCAAAAACGGCTATACCTATTCTCTTTTTGTGGTCGGTTATATCCTTTGTCTTGCCGTAGCCTTGCAAATACGCTCTCAGCTTTTTGGAATAATCCGCGCCGTTTTCGACCTCCGCTTCCGTCATTCTGTCGTTATCGGTATCGGACTTTGGCAGTTGCCGGAACAAAACGTAAGTGTCGGCATAAGGCGTAACGGGCGGCGAAACTATTTTATCTATCGCCCACACGACGATAACCTGAGTGTCTACGGCGTAGCCGTAATTGTTTATCAGCCAGCGAAGAGTTTGATGCATTTTTTGCGATTGCTCCGCGTCGACTATGACGGCGGAGTCCTGCGTGTCAAACCGTCCGCGAAAGGTCAGACCGCTCGCGTCGTTGCAAGAGAGAAGCTTTGCGTTTCCGCACATAGAATTGATGTTCTTAGGGTGTTGCGCGGCTACCGAAGAAACGGTTTCGCCCGTGAGATAGTCAAAAAGCCCGTCGGCCTTTATAACCGACGCGTTTTTTATATAATCTATCCACGATTGTCTTAAGACTTTATCCTCCCATACGTTCGGCGTCAAATCTCCCGCTACCTCTACGCAAAACCCGACGCCGAGCTTTCGGTTCTTTTCGTTCAGCGCGTCTTTTTCCTTGTCGGACATTTCGGGAGAGGGAGCGGCGTATAGACCCTCCGATATTAGATCGGCTATCAGCGCGCCGCTTGCGACATAGGTATATACCGCGTCCAGCTTAGCTTTGGCCGCGCCGGCGGCGTATTTCCGCCAACCGTCAAGCTGCGACAGATAAACGTTCGTCTTATCCTCGTTCAGATTTCCCACATAGTCGAGCCGGTCGCACAAAGGATGCGCGGCTATGCCGGAGGAACGCCCCGCGGATTTGTCCGTGCAGGGAATTATTATAGTCCTTTCAAGCTTGCTTAATTCCGCGCCTTGAAACTCGCCTCTCTCATTTAGCGTAACAAATATCCTCGCCTTGAAGGTCTGATGATAGATAGGCAAAAACGTCTTTTTTTCGTTGACCTCGCCGTTCTCGTCGGTTTTGACTACGCCTATTATGTCCTCACATTTTTTGTAGGTTTCAAGCAGGTTTTGAAATAAGCCCATTATTACTCCTCCTCGTTTACCGATTTGAGGTTTTTGCCTATAACGAAATCTTTTGTTTCCGATATATCCCTTATTTCTCTATATTGCAGCTCGCCGCTGCCCGGAGGCGGAAAAATTATGAACCCGTCCGTCATTTTGCAACGCCAAAAGCGCACGCCGAGCTTGCCGCCGCCCGTTTCGTCGGGATAATCCATTCCGTGAAACATAAAGCCGACGTCCAACTCGCCGTAACCGTCATAAAAACCGCCGCCGCCGCCAAATTGACAAGCCGTAACATAGGCCTGACATTCGCGCGCGCCCAAAAACACGTCGCGCCGACCGCCCTTTTCTATCATTCTTTTGGCGATATTGTGATGCTTGTTTTCGTTCCTGTCCTCCGCGAGATTAGCGCGGCTTTCATTCCACTCAAAATGCGCGAGTACCTGATATTTCACATCCTTTAAATATGTATAATAGGCAAGGTCGTTTCCTCCGCCAAATTTGATAGGGCGGACGCCCTTGCCCTCCGTCTGAATCTTATTTAGAATCCTCACCGCGTCGATTACCCATATGAACGTCGGCTTCCAATATACCGACTCCAAAGCCCCTTTCAACGCCTGATAGGTCGGAACCTGATAAGAAAACTTTTCTCCCCCAACCCTCGTAATCGGGTCGGAAAACAACGCGTATTTCCCCTCTATTTCAATCTCCACAGAATTCCGCTTCCTTTGTATCCCCGCCAAAACGTCGTCTTTCATGCCTTTATCCTTCCTTTCTATACGATAACTCTTTATACCTCTTCTATATTGCTTTTATACCGCCTCTATATCGCTTCTATATCGCCCTATTCCGCCTCTATCTCGCTTGTCCGTGCCGCCTCATTCGCCGCCTTACGTTTCCCATTATATCACCCTTTTTACCCCTTGTCAAGGTCTTTCCGAATTTTTCCTAAAAAAATTTCTGCAATCCTCTCATTCCCTTGCGAAATCTGCGTTTATACCGATTTTCATTATTATAGGAACGGCTGAATTATAAAAATTAGATGATGTCGCAACTTCAAAATTCGCACTGTAACGCATGACAATAGAATAAACCAACCAATCGGTCCATTCAATATCTACAGACGGCAATGAACTAAGCATATCTAATTTTGCAATCTCCGCATAACCTTTTTCGCTAAGTCTGTTCGTTATTACTTGCTCTACTGCTCTTATTGTCTCATCGTCGATTTTTACCTTAGACGAACTGACAATGGTTTCTTTGTCGGCCCACAAAAAGCCGTTCAGAGAATTTATCAAATCTATAAAGCTATAAATCGCTATGTCTTTTTCTCTGACAAAGCTTTTTATCTCAGCTACGTTAATGACGTCTCTTCCCGAGAAGTGTTGCCGAATTAAATCCACTCCGTTAGCAATATCTAAACTTTCATCTATTATGTAAGGGCGGCAAAATCTAAATTTTTCGCAAAAAAAAGATTTGAGAATGCTGAAAAGATAAAACGGCGTTTCAATTCGATTATTCTCAACGAACGCTTCAAATTTCTTTTTGGCTAAATCGAACACTCTGTTATCCGAAACGAGTTTTTCTCGCTCCACTAACTCTTTTAGCACGGTATAAAACTCGTCCTGTTCGTAAAAATCGATATTATCTCTATGGATATAATTCTTATTCCAAACCGAAACAATCTCATATTCGCTTAATACGATAGAAAAAACGCTGTCCGGCAGCACGGGAAATTCATTTTTAATTTCCGCGATGTTTACAACGCCTTTTTTCCTTAGAATATAATTCGAAACATCCTTGTAAATGTTGCTTTTTTCTTTTGACTTCGAAATGTAATCACGAGTAATGAATAGGCCGAAAGTATTGTGTTGTTTCAAAATTCCTTGAATAAAATACTTGTTCCTAACGCCTTCGCCGACAAGTTGTCTTTCATATTTATGAAAAATCTCATTTGTCATGATGATGTCGCGGGGACTGCTTATGATATAATCAAAAATAGTATCGAGCAAATTCTTTGAGATATAAGATTCCTTTTTTAGCGCATATCTGCCTCTATCGATAAGAATGCAATTATCTACTATTCTCATAACCAAAGCCCTGTCGCTACCCGCGATTTTCCGATCATCATAAAGCTTATTATAGCAACTCCTAAATCGCTCTAAATCCAAATCGTTATACACATTAATTCCGTCTTGAAAATATCTTTCAAGAACCGTTTTATATTTTGCGAGAAGCGTTATATTGACGCGGGTCAAAAACTCGCCGTTCACCTTGTAGTTTGACGTCACTATATCCGAAATGTCTTTATCTCTAAATGTAATGCCTTTCTCTTTTAGACTTTCAAAAAGCTTTTTCATTTCCGCATTAAGCGCAATCCGGGTTATTGTTTGCGGCAACTCATCGATAAACCGTTCTACCTCGATAAACCAGTTTTCTCCGAATATAAACGCATCCAACTCATCAATATACACTAATCCGGAGGCCGCAGACTTTTTTAATAGGTAGACAAATATTTCCCCATACGACATCGGCTTTGCAATATCGCTTGAAAAAACATATGAAACATCTTTAAATATATGGTCAAAAAATACACGGGCGGCGCTTTTACGCAATAACGCGTCAAATCTTTTGATTCTTTTATTTTCAATCTGCCGTACCCTTTCTCTCGTTAAAGAATACTTATTCCCCGTTTCTGTCAAATTTAAGCCTTTGGCGCGATCATACAAAAGCTTAATATTGCGTTCCGCTTCTTTTTCTTTGTTTTTACCGCTATTATTGTGAATCAGGCACCACTCAAACTCTTCGCAAAGCGTTGAGATAATACTTTTAGTAAACAATTGGATAAGCGATGAGATTTCATCTCGAATTTCAAGTAATGCTTTAATGCTTTCCTCGGTCATATTCTTTAGCTGTTCGATATTTGTGACCCCTATCGCCGACAATACTTTTTTTGCCCGCTCACTGACAAACCGCACAATATCAAAAACATGGTTTTCTTTGCAAATACCTTGTAGCTCACCTTTTAATTTGCGGACAAAGAAATCAACGTTAGTTTCTAGTTTGCTTTCCCTCAAATCAATAAGCTCCTCCGCGGTGCTTATTCCCACATTTCTTAGCTCCAATATTTGCTCATTTGTTAGAGATAAAAAGTCAAACTCGTTAAGCAGTTGGTTTTGCTTCAGCGCATTATATGCCCTTGCGGACATTTCGGAATTATGCAACAGTCTGTTTTCAGGCTCAATATAGGCCGCTTTATTTATTTCCGCTTGTTTCAGGCTTAACAGCAATTTGCTTAGCGCGGAAGGAGTTGTTTTTAATATCAATTCATTAATGCTAACGCGTCCAAGATTTCGTATTCTCAAAAGCTGCGACTCGGTTAAAAAAAGTACATCCTTTAAATATCTTAATTTGGCTCTCGCTAAACCATTATATAATCTTACGGAAAAATCGAGATTTTCAATTGCAATATCCCCTATAATAGGCAAATTAACGGCATAAAAAGGGTCGCTGTCGTATATACGATACTCCGGCGCATTGTCAACGGCGAGTTCGTTTATTTGGACAACTTTTTTTTCAACTTGTTCTTCCTCTGCAACTAATTTTTCCATACCGCCCGCAACTTCACCTACTAAACAATATCCATTATAAAATAGTATATACGAAACGCTGTTAGATGTCAATAAAAATCCGCCGTGTTGTGTAAAAAATCGGTATATTCTTTTTTGTTTTAGTGACTTCCGATATTCCCGATATTCCCGATCAGGACTGACAATGATTGATTTTTTTTGATGGGCATGGACTGAAATATAGATTATACGGTCATAATATTTATAGTGTTCCTTCAAACAAAAGAGAACATTAGCCCGGCTTTGTTTCTCCGTTTTTTTAATTATTCCGCATGAAACTCCCCGGCGATGGATTTGCACATGAAATTTTTTTGTATATTTATTTCCGTTCGGTTTATTAGCGTTGCCGAAAATCGCGTTTTTCGGCAACCCCATAAACCGGGCAAGAGCCGCAAAAAAAAGGAAAAAGCGGTTGCTTGCCAACGTGAGAGGGAGATTCGGCAAATATAATATATGCGAACCGAACGTATCCCTCTAAAACCGGGCTTGCGTGAACATGCACAAGCCGGATTTTTGCAAATATTGCACCCCTTAACGCACCCTTTTATAGACGAAAAGACAACGACGACAACGGAGTCTAAACAACGCCGCAACTCACGCCCCCTCTAACAGCATTTTGTCGGCGAGGAGCGCGATAAACTCACTGTTAGCGGTTTGTTGATAATGAGGCGCGTTTCGGTTTTGCAAATATTGCGCCCCTTAACGCACCCTTTGTGGACGAAAAGACAACAACGGCGACGGTCTAAGCAACGCCGCAACTCACGCCCCCTCTAACAGCATTTTGTCGACGAGGAGGGCGATAAACTCACTGTTAGCGGTTTGTCGATAATGGGGCGCGTTTCGGTTTGGCAAATATTGCATGATCTCTCAAGCACCCTTTTATAGACGAAAATACAACAACGACGACGGAGTCTAAACAACGCCGCGGCTTACGCCCCTTAACGCACCCTTTTATAGGCGAAAAGACAACGACGGCGACGGGCTTAAGCAACGCCGCGGCTTACGCCCCTTCTAACAACATTTTGTCGACGAGGAGGGCGATGAATTCGCCGTTTGTAGGCTTGTCGATAATGGGGCGCTTTCGGTTTGGCAAATATTGCGCCCCTTAAAGCACCCTTTGTGGGCGAAAAGACAACGACGATGACGGAGTAACGCCGGATTTTACGCCCCCTCTAACAACATTTTGTCGGCGAGGAGGCGATAAATTCACTGTTAGCGGTTTGTCGATAATGGGGCGGTTTGTTTGGCAAATATTGCACGCCCCTTAACGCACCCTTTTATAGACGAAAAGACAACGACGGCGACGGGCTTAAGCAACGCTGCGGCTTACGCCCCCTCTAACAACATTTTGTCGGCGAGGAGGGCGATAAATTCGCCGTTTGTCGGTTTGTCGCTCGCGGTGTATATTTTGATTCCGAATATTTGGTTTATGTTTTCGATTTTGCCGCGGCTCCACGCCACCTCTATGGCGTGTCTGATTGCCCGTTCGACCTTGCTTGAGCTTGTGTCATATTTTTCCGCAATGTCGGGATAGAGCCTTTTGGTTATGTTGTTTATGATTTCGGGACTGCCGATTGCCATTTTTATCGCCTCTCTCAAAAACTGATAGCCCTTGATATGCGCGGGTATTCCGACGGAGATAAATATGTTGGCGATTTTTTCGTCTAAGGAGGCGACGCGCTTTTCGCGCTTGTCCGCTAAGGCCGGCCGACCCTCAAATTGAGCCGACCTTGCGTCCGCAAGCCCCGAAAACTCCAAAATGCGTTCTCTCAAAACGTCAAAGGCCACGGGCTTGCACATATAATAATTCGCGCCGAGTTGAAGGGCTTTTTCGATAAACGCCTCGCTCTTTATTTGAGATACGACTATTATAAGAGGCGGCTTGAGTTTCTTTGCCTTTAGCCCCGCCAAAACCGAATATCCGTCAACCTCGGGCATAATCAGATCGAGCAAAAGCACGTCGGGCAGCTCCGCCTCGACGGCGGCAAGCGTTTCAAGTCCGTTAAAACACGTAAACCTCACGTCAAAAGCTTCGTCGCGCTCTAAGCTTGTCTTTAGTAGGTCGCTAAATTCGCGGTTGTCCTCGGCAATAATAATTTTTAATTTATTCATAAAAAAATCCCTCCTTAAAATTGTCGGCTTGCTCTAAGCTTGTCTTTAATATGCCGCTAAATTCACGGTTGTCCTCGGCAATAATAATTTTTAATTTATTCATAAAAAAACTCCTTATAATATTCGTTTTAATAGCGGAAATTTTTGCATATTTGTCATATTTTCTTAAATGTTCTTTTTTAACGTTACCGATATTATATCATATTTCAAATTTTATTCAAGCCTTGTGTCGAATAAAAAGCCGTTGAATTATAAAATTATTAGCTTAATTTGTCGAAAACTGTCGAATCCGT
>JAISRB010000058.1 GCA_031273825.1 Clostridiales bacterium | reverse complement strand
GTAAATCTCCATGCCGCTCCCCCGTTTGCCTCGGTATACCAGCCGATAAATTCGTAGTCATCATGGGTAGGCGACGCCGGCTTTGCCGCCTTTCCTCCCGACGCTACGCTTTGCGCCGCATACGAGCCGTTCCCGCCGTTTACGTCAAAGGTCACGGTATATAACGTTTCGCCGCCGCCCGGAGTTTCGCCGCCGCCCGGAGTTTCGATTTGCGAGCCGTTGTCGCCGCCAATGTCATTTGACACTACTAATATCGTCGTTACCGGCGCGGCAATTGCAAAGACGGCTACCACGATAGCGATAACCGGCTTGGCGATTATAAACGCCTTGAGCTTAATCAGGATTTGCGCCAATTTACTTTTAAACATGCTGTTTCTCCTTTGCTACTTGTTTTTTTATATACAAAAAACGACCCCTCGCTTTAGCGTAAAATCTACGCTAAAGGCCAAAGGCCGTAGGTTTTTGGGAATAATTTTAAAGCCGTTTGACGGCTTTTTTCGTTTTTTACAAGTCTATAATGCGAGTCGTCTTTTGGGTTCTTATCATAATTTTCCATGACGAACAATACCCCTCCTCCCGATGTTATACGCATTGCTATACTTAGTGTTGTATGCAATGGCACGGCGCTTCGGGCATACGACACAAGCAAAGGCGGTGTTTGCTACCCCATTTGATAGAGTTTCATATGAAAGGTTTAGGTATTTGCCGTTCTTCATGAGCTTATTATACACCTAAAGAAAGCGTTTGTCAACAAAAACATATTGTCTAATGACTGCTTTTTTGACGTAGGTTTTTACTCGTCGTCCTCGCAACAGCCGTGGCAATGACCGCAGCCGCAATCGTCGCCGCAATCGTCGCCTTGCTCGTCCATTTCCTTTTGAAATTCGTCAAAAATTTCGTCTAACAGCTTTTCGTCGGTGACGGCAAGCAGGGTTTCCTCGCCCTCCTCGTCCTCGGCGACCTCCATAATAATGACCTCGCCCTCCTCGATATTCTCGTTCGGCTCGACGGGAGTCAAAAATACGTATAGCTTATCGTTATAGTTGATGGCCGCCACTTCCTCAAAATCGACATCCTTTTGAAGCTCCTCGTCATAGAGCGTAACTATTTCGCAGCCGTCAAGGTCGTCAAGCTCGTCTATTTCAAGGTCTTTTTTGTTTTCATCGTTATCTTTCATTTTTTGTTCACTCCGTTTATTTTTTTTATTTTATGTGTTGTCGGTATGCTTATTTAACCGCGTTTTATTTTATCCGGTCAAATCAAACCCTGATTAAAAAATTGCGCCGCGGTTTTTTTTGCCGCGTCCGCGTTTGTCTATACGACTTGGTTTAAGCCCGCCCCCGCTATAAGAATTGCGCCGCGGCTTTTTGTCGGATTCCGCCTTTTATCGCGCTCTGTTTTTTTTGTCGAGGTAGGTCTGCAATATCAGACCCGCCGCTACCTTGTCGATTATCTCCTTGCGCCGTCCGCGCCTTACGTCGGAGGCAATCAAGGCTCTCTCGGCCTGAACCGTCGTCAATCTTTCGTCCATATAGCTTATCGCGATATCGGGCAGCGCGCGCGACAGCATTTCGCCGTAAGCCTTGACAAGAACGGCTCTCGCGCCTAAGCTTCCGTCCATATTGACCGGCAGACCGACAATTATCTCGTCGGCTTGCTCCTTTTTTGCCAGTTCGCCAAAAAAGGCCGCGTCGGCCTCGTCCGTCCTTCTCGCGTAGGTCTCTCTCGGGGTGGCTATAATTCCCGAAAAATCGCTGACCGCAACGCCTATTCTCACGTCGCCTATATCTAACCCGATTTTTCTCACAAGCATCCCCCAAAAAAATTTAACGATAGGGATAGTATACTATATATTCCGATCTTTTACAAGCGTAATCGGGGCGCGTTTCAAAAAAAATTGTAAAACATGAATTTTTGGGTTAGCCAACGACGAGCGGCGACGGCTAATCGCCGCCGCCGCTCAATGACACCCGACTAATACAACAACCTTCCGCTGTCGCTGTCGATGACTCTCAAAATGTTGACCTCCTCGCCCGTTGAAACGTCGATATAGACAAAGTAGTCCGAGGAGTCGTATTGGCAATAAAATTCATAGCAGAGAATTTCTCCGCCGTCTACGGGAATGAGCGCAAGCCGCGAATAGTCTATGACGAGCTTTTTTGACAGCGTTTCGGCGGCGGCGGCGAGGCTTATCGCGGGGGCTGCGAGGTCTCTGTCGGTGTGATTCAAAAAGTAGTTTGCGGCTTCGACGCCGAGAATGTCGCCGTTGTCGGAGGCGATCTTGATTTTGACAAGGTCGGGATAATAAATTATGCCGTCGCTCTCGTAAGCGAGGTTGACGTAGATTACGCCGTCGTAGTTGCTAACCCACACGTTTTTTAGGCCTTCAAAGCCCAAAAGCGCGGCAAATTGCGACGCTATGCCTATGCAGTCGTCCTCCGACAAATTTTGATCGCCGACAAGTCTGTTTGCGTCTATGCAGAGAATTCGGCCGCCGCGCTTTGTCACGCCGGCAAATATCGTCTGACCGCCCTCTAAGTTGACGACAAAGTTATAGGCGGGTATTACCCCCTCGGCCTCGCCCAAAAAATCGACGGAGCTTATCCCCTTTCCGGCATAGAGCGCGGACACCGTCTCTTGCGCGGTTTCGCGCGTTACTATATCGCCGGTCAGGCCCTTTGCCTCGTCCTTTTTTGCGCCGTCGCTAAACGGCCCGTCATATATCATCTGCGGATATTCGACGGAAACCTCGTTTAGCCCGTCAAATATATCCTTCAAAAAAGCGTCCTTGCCCGAATAGCCGTTGATAAGCCGGTATCCCTCGTCCATTTTTTCCTGTACGAGCGACAATTCCACGCCTAAGCTTCTCACCATTTTTTGAATTTCCTCTATCTTTTCAAGCTCCGCTTCGGTCAGAGCCTCGCCCGCCGCCGTCTTTTTGTAGAGATAGCCGGCATAGTCGCCGAGCTGATTGATAAACCTCATGATTTTGCTGTCGCCCTCGTTCTCCTTTATGAGGTGGCTTAGGTGACCGACGGAGACGACGGCCAGCTTGTTTATTTCGTTGAGCAGCTTTTGCTGAGTTTTTGCGCCCGTCGAAACGCTAAGCTTGCCGAGCTTGCCGTCTATGTCGTTGACGCTTTGTATAAGCTCATAAAAGGATAATTCATAGTTGTTTTCTATTTCGCGCATATACGCGTCGCGGTCTTTTTTTACCGTTATATTATAGACGACCATTCCGACGACTCCCAAGAGGAGAACCGCCGATATGCCTATCAATAAATTAGTCGATTTTTTTGTGTCATAAACCTTGACGTCTTTCTTTTTCATACTCCGTCTCCCTTTGCTTTTTTTTAACCGAATCAGACGCGCGTTGTCACACGCAAAACTTGTGATTGCCGATTGTCAGTCTTACTTGTCTGCTAAAAATCCATTGGCTCGTCGCCGTCTTTGGATTGTAATAGTAGACGCAGCCGTATGTCGGGTCCCAGCCGTTTAGCGCGTCCTTTGCGGCGTTGTAGGCGTTTTTGTCGGGGGTGAGATTGATCTGCCCGTCGTGAACGGCGGTAAACGCCCACGGCTGATATATGACCCCCGCTATGCTGTTGGGGAACTGCGCACTTTTGACGCGGTTTAAGACGACGGCGGCTATCGCCACCTG
>JAISRB010000089.1 GCA_031273825.1 Clostridiales bacterium | reverse complement strand
TTTTATACATTATATTTGTCTTCTCTACTTTCACTTTTCATATCTTTCCTGATATGTCTATTTCTATGCAGTTGTCAATGTGCGCCTATCGGCGCGGTTGCTCACCGCGGCGATAAAAGATTTAAAAACCGGATAAACCGATTTTGTCCGGAGCGGCTTTTTGACCCTTATCGGGCGCGCCTCCCCTTGGTGGTGGGCTCAAATGGACTCGAACCATCGACCTCGCGCTTATCAGGCGCGTGCTCTAACCAGCTGAGCTATGAGCCCTCATGGTGGAGATAAGCGGGATCGAACCGCTGACCCCCTGCTTGCAAGGCAGGTGCTCTCCCGGCTGAGCTATACCCCCACACGAAACACCGTCCGTTGCAAAGACAGCCTTGATATGATATCACAAAATCAAAATATTTGTCAATTATTTTTATACATATAAAAAAAATATATTTGCGGCGACGCGGTTTTTTATCATATTTTGGTCCATTTGCAAAAACGACACGCAAAAAACAAAGGGGAGAAGCCTTTCTTTAAACGAAAAGCTTCTCCTCTTTGCTTTTTATGCGCGGCGTTTGAATCCGCGGCAAACGCATAAAAATGCGTTCGCCGATTAAATCAAAGCAAAATGCAGACGACTCCGCCTCTGCCCTCGTTGACTATGCGCGTGAGGGTTCTTCTGATTTTGTTGCGCGCCTCCTCGGGAATGGCGGACAGCTTGTTATTTAGCCCCTCCTTGACCATCATATTGAGCGACTTGCCGAACATATTTGTCTCCCAAATGCCTTGCTTGTTGTTTTCAAACTCGCTGAGGAGATATTTTATCATGTCCTCGCTCTGCTGCTCGGTGCCGATTATCGGGCTTACCTCGGCTTCCACGTCTATTTTCATAATGTGCAGAGACGGCGCGGAGGCCTTTAGCTTGACTCCGAATTTTCCGCCCTGCTTGACTATGACCGGCTCCTCGAGGCTAAGCTCGTCCATCGTCGGCGTGACTATGCCGTAGCCGAAATTTTCCACGTCATAGAGCGCGGCGCTAAGCTTGCTATATTCCTTGTCGGCGACCTTTAGCCGTTTGATGAGCTTCATCATGACATATTCGTCGGAGACGTCCTCTCCGGCTATTCCGCTCAATATGGTATAAAACAGGCTCGGCTTTGGCGTTATCCAAAAGCTTATGCGCCCCTTGCCCATGTCTATTATGACGTCGCCCGCTCCCCCGACAAACTCCGACTCGTCAAAGCATTTGAGAATGCTTTCGCTGTAATCCTTCATTTTGACTATTCCGTCCGCCGCACGCGACAGACGCGACAACAAATCTCTGATTATGACGTTGCCGCGGTCAAGCGACTGCATCCACTTAGGCAGGTTGACGTCCATGACCTTGACGGGGAATTCGCTAAGAATGCCTCCGAGAATTTCATTGACGTCGTCCTTTGTCATTCTCTCGATATTCTTTAATATGACGCGAACGCTATAACGCTGCTCGAGCACGGCTTTGAGATTGACGGCGTCGGCGTTTTCGGGATTTTTGGAATTTAACAGCACGATAAACGGCTTGCCTATCGCCTTTAATTCGCCTATTACGCGCTCCTCGGCGGCAAGGTATTTGCTCCTGTCTATGTCGGCTATAGAGCCGTCTGTCGTGACGACTACGCCTATTGTCGAATGATTGTTTATGACCTTTTTCGTTCCGATTTCGGCGGCCTTCTCAAAGGGCATTTCGCTGTCGCTCCACGGCGTGACGACATAGCGTTCCTTGCCGTTCTCGGTGTGTCCTATCGCTCCGTCTACGAGATATCCCACGCAATCGATGAGGCGAACGTTGAGTCTTACGCTGTCGTTCAACAACAATTCGACGGATTCGGCGGGGACAAACTTGGGTTGAGTGGTCATTATGGTCTTGCCGTCCGCAGACTGCGGCATTTCGTCGACGGCGCGCTGTTTTTTGTTTGCGTCGGCGATATTTTCGAGAACGAAGGTCTCCATAAATCTTCTTATAAAGGTAGATTTGCCCGTTCTGACAGGCCCGACCACGCCTATATAAATGTCGCCGTTGGTTCTCTCGGCGATATCCTTGTATAAATCAAATTTATCCATACTCACTCCTTAAAATCATTGTCTAAGGAAAATATATGACGCAAAAACGGCTAATATTACTTTTTATCAAAAAAATCCTTCGCCGTCTATGCCGTCTCTTATCTTGCCGAGGGCTTTCTTTTCTATTCTCGAAACATAAGAGCGGGATATATTGAGACGCTTAGAAATTTCCTTTTGAGTTTGAGCGTCGCCGTTGTTAAGCCCGTATCGGCGGTTGATGATTTCATATTCGCGCGCCGTCAATATTCCCTTGATAAATTTTATCAGCTTTTCGCGGCGCATTTTGTCGTCTACCTGCTCAAATACCCCGGGCGCGGGGTCTACTATCGTCTCGGCGACGGTTATCTCGTTGCCCTCCTTGTCGCGCCCTATGGGGTCAAACAGCGAAATATTTTTGTTGCCGCGCTTTGACGAGCGCAGCACCATTAATATCTCGTTTTCGATACAGCGGGCGGCGTAGGTTACGAGAGCCGTGCCCTTGTCGGGCGAATATGTGTTTATCGCCTTCATAAGCCCTATGTTGCCGACGGATATCAAATCCTCCTGATCGTTATAATTGGCGTATTTTTTTGCTATATGCACGACGAGGCGCATGTTGTGGCTGACTAAGAGGTCTTTTGCCTCCTTGTCGCCGGTCTTTGCGCGTTTTATGTATTCGTCCTCCTTTTCCTTTTCCAACGGCTTGGGAAACGCGTTTCGGTTTTCCATATAAGATGTAAAAAAAAGATTTTTGAGCAATAAAAAAAGTCCTTCCAAAAACATAACGATACTCCTCCCGCGCTTTAAGCCGCCGATACCGGCAATTTGACTCTAATGACGATATTGCCGCAAAAAAAAGCGTCGTTACATTATATGACAAAAACCCGAAACAAAAAACTAAAATACGACAAAACCAAAAAAAATACGGGGCTTGCGCATTTTTACGCAAGCCCCGTCGGTTTTTTGTATTATCGTTTTTTTTGAAACTATCTCTTGACCAAAACCTCCGTCAGCTTGAGGTCGATTCTGCCCTTGTCGTCGATATTGATGACCTTGACTCTGACGAGGTCGCCGATATTGACGATATCCTCGACCTTTTCGACTCTCTCGCGGGCGAGCTTGGATATGTGTATCATGCCGTCCTTGCCCGGAGCAAGCTCGACAAACGCGCCGAACTGAAGTATTCTGACGACCTTGCCGTCAAAGGAATCTCCGATTTCCGGATCCTTTGCGATAGATTGCACAATTTTTTGCGCCTTTTGGCAGGCCTCATAATCGCTGCTTGCGATAAAGACAAGGCCGTCGTCGTTGATGTCGATTTTGACGCCCGTCTCCTCGATGATTTTGTTGATGACCTTGCCGCCGCTGCCGATGACCTCTCTGATTTTGTCGGGGTCGATATTGAAGGAAATAATCTTAGGCGCGTATTTGCTGAGGTTAGGCTTGACCTCCGGCAGAACCTCTAACATTTTGCCCAAAATGTGCAATCTGCCGATTCTCGCCTGCTCGAGAGCCGTTCTCAAAACGTCCTCGTCTATGCCTCCGATTTTTATGTCCATCTGAATGGCGGTAATTCCGTCCTTTGTTCCGGCCACCTTAAAGTCCATGTCGCCGAAGAAATCCTCTAAGCCCTGAATGTCGGACAGCACCGCCACCTTGCCGTTTTCTTTGATAAGCCCCATGGCTATTCCTGCGACGGGAGCCTTGATAGGCACGCCCGCGTCCATAAGCGCGAGGGTCGAGCCGCATACGCTCGCCTGAGAGGTAGAGCCGTTGGAGCTTAGCACCTCCGACACCGTCCTTATGGCGTAAGGAAACACGTCCTCGGACGGCAATACCGGCTCAAGCGCGCGTTCGGCAAGCGCGCCGTGGCCGATTTCTCTCCTGCCCGGGCTTCTGAGCGGCTTTGCCTCGCCCGTGCTGTACGGCGGCATGTTGTAGTGATGCATATATCTTTTGAAAACCTCGTCGTCTATGCCGTCGAGCTTTTGAACCTCGCTGATCGTGCCGAGGGTAGCCGTCGTCAAAACCTGAGTCTGACCTCTCGTAAACACGCCGCTGCCGTGAACGTGAGGGAGAATTCCGTGTTCGCACCAGATATTTCTGATTTCGTCGGTCTTTCTGCCGTCGGGACGGATTCCCTGATTGACGATTTTGTCTCTGACCTTGTGCTTTTGCAGCTCATATAAGGCTTCGCCTGCGTCCTTTTGGTTGTCGGGCGCGTTTTCCTTAAAGTAGCTTTCGATTTTTTCCTCGATAGCCTTTTCCTTTTCCTTTCTCTTGGCTCTGTCAAATTCGCAATACGCCTCGTCAAGCTCGGCCGAGGCAAGCCCGGCGACGGTAGCCTTGACGGCTTCGGGAACCTCGTAGAGCGCGACGCTCTTTTTTGGCTTGCCGACGGATTTTTGAATGTCCTCGATAAAGGCGACTATCTTTTTTATTTCCTCGTGTCCGAACAAAATCGCGCCGAGCATTTCCTCCTCGCTTATCTCGTTAGAACCGGCCTCGACCATCATAATGGCCTGCTTTGTGCCCGATACCGAGAGGTTCAAGCGGCTTCTTTCTCTTTGCGCGTTGTCGGGGTTGATGACGTATTTGCCGTCGACAAGCCCGACTATTACCGAGCCGGTAGGCCCGTTAAACGGGATATCTGAAATGCTCAAAGCAATCGAGCTTCCTATCATTCCGAAAACCTCGGGAACAATGTTGGTGTCGACGCTCATGGCCGTCGCGACTATCGATATGTCGCGGTATAGTCCGTGAGGAAACAGCGGTCTTATCGGTCTGTCGATAAGCCTCGAAACGAGAATAGCCTTGTCGCTGGCTCTGCCCTCTCTCTTTTTAAAGCCGCCCGGAATTTTGCCGACGGCGTACATTTTTTCCTCAAAATCCACCGACAGCGGAAGAAAATCCACTCCCTCTCTCGGCTTTTCGCTCATTGTTACGTTTGTCAGCACCGCCGTTTCGCCGCATCTTATAAGACACGAGCCGTTGGCCTGTCCGCAATACGCGCCCGTTTCGACGGTAACTATCCTGCCGCCGATTGTAGTTTCAAAAATTTGTCTTTCTATCATGTTGCTCCTTTTGCCTCCGCGGCATGGTCAAACTGCCCCGACCACGCCTTTTTCTTAATATATATTATTTTTTATTTTTTTTATCGTAATATTGACTCTTTGACGCGCTTTGGCTAACGCTTAGGCTTAGGTTGCGTCATTACCCTATAAACTATTCTCATGACAAGCTCCGGCGCAAAAACCTGCAAGGCGTTTGCCAGCTTATATTTCGCTCCCAAAATATAAGAGCTTTTTAGCCTGTCCTTTTTGACGACGTTTATAATCTTTTTTATGGCCGCCGCCCTGTCTAACTTTTTGCCGTCGGGACGGCTTGCGACAAACGCGTCTACCCTTGCCGCCGTTTGACCGTAGCGGCCGCCGTCCGCAAATATCTCGCGGTGGTCTTTGAACCCCGTGTCTACGTCTCCGAGCTTTATCGCGGCGACGCTTATGCCGAGGGGCTTAGTCTCGAGATTCATGCTGTAAGACAGCATGTGAACCGCCGCCTTGCTGCTGTTATAGAGCGCGCGGAAAGGCATCGGCGACACTCCGCTCAAAGAGCCTATGTTGATTATTTTGGCTCCCGCGCTCATATATTTGAGCGCGCTTTGCGAACAAAACAAAACGCCCAGATAGTTTACCGCCGTTATTTTTTCGGCGGCATCGCACGGTATGTATTCGGTGACGCCCGACATTCCGTAGCCCGCGCAGTTTATCAAAATATCTATGCGGCCGAACTTAGCTCCTATTTTGTCAAAGACCTCGGCGACTCTTTTTCCGTCGGAAACATCTACCGAAAAGGATTTGTCCGAATCCGGCAGGCTTCTCGACAGCGCGACGACGGTATTGCCGTCGGCAAGAGCCCCGCAAAGGTCTTTGCCTATGCCCGAGCTGCCGCCCGTTATGACTATTATTTTATCCCTTATATCCATTAATCTCCGCGTCCGCCCTCAATCATAATCAAAGACTTTTTTGAAAATTTAGAAATATTCCGTCCTTTCTTAGCGCAAAAATTTTGTTTAAGAAAAAACGGAATACATAAGGCTGTTACTTTCTCAATTTCAATTCGGCAATGATGGCTCTGTATCTCTCTATGTCCTTGGCTTTGAGATACTTCAAAAGACTGCGCCTTGCTCCCACCATTTTTAAAAGTCCGCGGCGGCTGTGATCGTCTTTTTTGTGAACGGCCAAATGCTCGTTCAGCTTGGCGATTCTCTGCGTAAGAAGCGCGATTTGCACCTCGGCAGAGCCGGTGTCGCCCTCGTGTCTGGCAAATTTGCCGATGACCTCGGTCTTTTTGTTGTCTTTTTTGACGGCGTCTACTACGACCGCGTCTATTACGATGTTTTCTTCCTCGATTTCGCCGTCGACTATTATAGTCTCCTCGATGATTTCGATTTCGACCGCCGCAGGCTCTTGCGCCGCGGTTACGGGTTCTTTGCTTTCAGCCTCGGCGTTTATGTCCGACGGGGTCTCCGCTTGGTTGTTGATGATTTCGTCCATTTTTTCCTCCTGAATTGACGGTATACGGCTTGAATTATTTTTGTTTTTGCCGTTATTTGCCCTCGGCGGCGTAAGGCGTCGGAGTCGATGCGACCTAACAAAGCCAAAGGTACGTCTATAAGAATACCATATTATCAAAAAATAGTAAAGCGTTTTTAACGACTTTTTAAAAAACTTTTTATCTACTATACATTGTGTTTTGTGACGGCGAAAAACCGCTATATGTTGATATATCTACGCCCAAAAAACCTCTATACAGGAGCGAAAAATATCTATTCGGGCATAATTTACGGCGCGCGGCTTAACCGTTGACGGCTTTTTTTAAGGCTTTACGCAAAAGGTCGGAAAAATTTACGCCCAAAGCCTCGGCCTTGTCGTTAAGCTCCTTTGGAGTTTTTTATTTTTTTTGCGGTTGATTTTTTTGCGGTTGAATGCAAAAATTGCTTCCGCGTCAATCTTTTACGATTTTTAGCCGCCCGAAGCTTTCGGGCTTATGAAAATCGGGCGTAAGGCTCTCCACGTCAAACAGCATACCAAAATGCGGATACGCCGTTTGGTCTCCGCATTTATAAAAGTTGCCCGTCATAGAGCGGCCATAGAACGAAAACCGACGGCCGTATACCGAGCCGATAATTTCGGCGGGAATTTCAAAGCAAAGCCGCCATTTTTGGCTCTCCGTGACGACGGACGCGTTCAGCGTTTTTTTGAAGCGTTCAATAAGCTCCGCGCGGCCGGTTTTTCCTTCGCCGAAGCCCAAAACGGCGGCGCATACGGCGTTAAATTCAAAATTCAGATAGCGCGGATCGTCGTCGAACGGCTTTAAAAAGAACTCTACCGCGCTGTCGTTATAGACGGGTTGACCGTCCGACGGATATTTTACCGCCGCCGCGCGTTCGTATACCTCAAATTTGACAAAAAGCTTTTGCCCGTCCGCCGTCAAAAATATATCGACGCGCGGAGCGTAGCCGTTGCCGCTCCACTTATAAAGGCTTATAACGCCTTGCGGCTTCTCGCTAAAGCGCGGAGTCGTAGGAATGATAATTTGTCTCATGGCTTTGTCAGGCAAAATAGAGATTTATGTTGCCGCTCGTCGTCGCCGTTACCTTGACGGTATAGGCGGCGTCCGCCGGGCTTTGATTGACGACGTTTGACCTGCCCGAGTTTGTCGAAACCGATAAAACGTACTTGTCCTTTGTGTCAACGAATTTTAGCTTTATTCTCCCGCTCGTCGATTTTATGTCGGTGTCTATAGCGTCGATTTCCGTGCCGTCGGTGTTTCCGCTCACCGAGACGACGTTAAAGGCCGCCGCCTTTAGGCCTTCTACATTGAGGTTGCCGCTTGTCTTACCGACGGCTATAGTCCCTTCCGCTCTTATGCCGTTTAGCTTGACGTTGCCGCCGATCACGTCTATATTGACGTTATCGGCTTGCAGACTGTCGCTTGTCAGGTTTCCGCTCGTCGTGCTTATATTTACGTCGCCGGTGACGCCGGCGTTCTTTATTTTTACGTTTCCGCTTATGAGCTTAACGCCGAGTTCCCCGCCGATATTTATTCCCGACAGGAGGATGCTGCACGATTTGCCGTTTATCAAAATATCCTTTGAGAGAGTCTCCGGAACAAATACGTATACCGTGACGTTTTCGCGTTTGAGCGCGATAAAGGATAAGTCGAAGTCTAAGCCCCACAGCATGTCGCTAAGCTTTACTTCCTCCTTTATCGACAAAATTCCGTCGGCAAAGTCTACCGTAACCTTGCTGTGCTTGTAGTTAAAATAGTCGACTCTAAAGCCGTCCTCCGCCGAAACTATCTCGACGTTTCTCGACGTAACGTCGATATCTACGCCGGTTATCTCCGAATCAAACTCGGAAAAATGCTCCTCGGTAAGCTCCAACGCTTCCGGGTTGTTTTTTATCAGCAAATAGCCCGCTCCGCATATTAGACCGCCTATGATCAAAAGGATCAGAGCCGCCGCGATTATTTTTTTTGTTGACGACATTATTTTATTCCCTCCGTGTTTTTTTATTTTTTTTGTACGGCAATCCGCGCCGTTATCGTCTTAGGTTAAGCGTTAGTTTTTTTGTTTTTTCCCGCTCTTAGTGCCTTTGCGGGCAGGCTTACGATTGCGTAAAAGAGCAACCCCAGACCAAAAAGAACTATTCCCGAGCCGACCGCCAAAACGCCGTCGTTAAAGCTTATGAAAGCGTAGTAGACGCCGAAAACCGTCAGCGCCGCGCCGCCCAAAATAAACGATACGGCCACCGCTAAAAAGGCAACTACAACGGCTATCGCCGCCGACGCTATACCGACGGCCGCGCCGAACAACGCCGCCGTCAGCGGAAAGGTTATTATAAATCCGGAAAAATACACCGTCCAAAAGGTTTTGTTTCTAAACATTTTTTTACCTCCTTGTTTTTGATTGATTTTTATATTTTTGTTTGCGCTCCCTCCGCCGTCGGCGGAGTCCTTTGCCTCGTTTCTTGTCTTGCTTGCGTCCTCTTTTGTAGCTCCGCCGCGTCTTTTTGCCTCCCTGCTTTCGGCTTTGAACCTCTTTTTATCGGCCTTAGCCTCTTTTGCGGCTTTTTTTGCCAATCTTTTTGCCTCGCCGCTTTCGGCTTTGAATCTCTTTTTATCGGCCTTAGCCTCTTTTGCGGCTTTTTTTGCCAATCTTTTTGCCTCGCCGCTTTTGGCTTTGAATCTCTTTTTGTCGGCCTTAGCCGTTTGCTTCGCCTCCTCGCGATCGTCGTCCGCGCCGTCGCTCAAAACCTTGATAGCCGCATCCCTCGGCGAGCCCCATTCGGCGACTATTTCGTCCTCCGACATGCCGGTCTCGGCCTTGTCGAGATATAGCTCGGTGTAATAATCTATTATTTTCTCTTTCTCCGCATCCGAGAGAGTATCAAGCGAGAGAGTCTCCAGCCCCTCAAGCAAGCGCGCTTCAAATTCCGATTTCTTCATTTTATCCTCCGACCGCATATTTTTTGTCGATTTTTTATTTAAAGATATTTTCGTCCTCAAAGATTTTTTGATAGACGCCTCTCATCTCCCGCCAATCCTCCTCGCAGTCGACAAGCTTGTGCCGTCCGCTTCTCGTTATGGCGTAATATTTTCTCAGCCGCCCCCCGTATTGACGCGTAAAGGTCGTCAGAAAGCCGCCCGCCTCGAGCCGTTTCAAAATGGGATAGAGCGTCGATTCGGATATTTCGATAATATCCTTCAAGTCGGATATGATTTTATATCCGTATGATTCCTCTTTGCTTAAAACCGACAGCACACAAGCGTCAAGCAAGCCTTTTTTAAATTGAGCGTCCATTTGACTCCTTAATGCAAGCAACTTTCTTTTTTCGGCAGGGCGAACGCATAAAAATGCGCGCGACCGCCCTGTTTTTTCGGTGACACTAATACTATACAATACATAGTATCACTTTGTCAAGAGTTTTTAAAAAAAAATTTAAAAAAATTTTTTAACCGACCGCCGACTGCCCTTCGCTACAGACCCTTGACCACTGTTTAAAAATCCGCCCGAAATCTCTTGACAACTCCCCTCGATACGCGGTATAATATAAACGGAACATATCGTTCTGATATGCCGACGGCAACGCCGCCGCGAGGTTTTTTTTATGGAAATTCAAAATGCTCCCTCTCTCGAGGAGCGCGTAAAAATATTGACGGAGGGCGCGAAGTTCGACGTATCCTGCTCGTCGTCGGGGAGCGCGCGCCAAGCGCAAAAAGGCTCTATAGGCGCGTGTCACGCCGCCGGGCTTTGTCATTCGTTCACAAGCGACGGACGCTGTATATCGCTTATCAAGCTGCTTTT
Organism: Clostridiales bacterium; assembly: GCA_031273825.1. Lineage (GTDB taxonomy): Bacteria > Bacillota > Clostridia > Christensenellales > JAISNN01 > JAISNN01. Next base: position 414 of record JAISRB010000089.1, on the reverse strand, counting down.
GACCAACAACTGCCGCTTTGACTGCGCCTATTGCGTCAACCGCCGAAGCAACGACGTTCGCCGCGCCTCGCTGACTCCAAAGGAGATTTGCGAGCTTGTCATAGGCTTTTATCGCAGAAACTATATCGAAGGGCTGTTTTTGTCGAGCGCGATTGAGATATCGCCCGACTACACCATGCAAAAGCTTATCGAAACGATAATTTTGCTGCGCGTCGAATATAAATTCCGCGCCTACATTCACGTCAAGGCCATTCCCGGGGCAAGCGGACATTTGATAGACGAGGCGGCAAAATACGCCGACCGCATGAGCGTCAATATCGAATTGCCGAGCGAAAGCAGTCTCGGGCTTTTGGCTCCGCAAAAGAAAAAGGACATGATAACCGCCCCGATGAAGCGGCTGTCAAAAATAACGGC
>JAISRB010000016.1 GCA_031273825.1 Clostridiales bacterium | reverse complement strand
GTGTGCTCTTCCGATCTCATAGATTGCTTTGCCGCGGTCGTAGGTCCCGGCTCTTATACGGGGATACGCGTGGGAGTTTGCGCCGTCAACGCCATGGCATACGCCGGACAAAAAAAACTCGTCGCCGTCGACGCGCTTGAGCTTTTGGCCCGCGGATACCGACTCTTGTCGGAAGGCAAGCAGGACGGAAGCGACGCCGCCAATCAGCCTGCAATGGGGCGGAACGACGCAGACAATCAGCCTGCAATGGGGCGGAGCGACGCCGATAATGACGGCGCGGAAGCTTGCGTTTGCGTCATAGACAACGGACACGACTATTACGCCTTGGAGATAAAAGGTCAAAGCCGACGCTACTTCATTTGCCCGGGCGATGAAATCGCGGCAATCAAGGGGTCGGCCGCCGTCGTCTCGGGAGACCGGTCTAAAAGCTCCGACGGTTTTATTACCTTAGACCGCGGCGCGTATATAGCCGCGCTCGCCCGCGTCGTCTCGGAAAAAATAAGTCGAAATCAATTTGAAACCCGTCTTTCGCCGTTTTATATGAAAAAATCGCAGGCGGGAAAGGAATTTTTTGACAGGTTTTCCGACATGCCCGACGTTGTGCTGTAAATTAAGCGTCGGCCTTTATGTAAGGATATTATATTATCTCGTTTTGGTTGCGTTTTTTTGGTTTTCGTGTTATAATATTTTACGGTTAAAAAAGCCGCCACAAAGCGGCGCATTCAATAGGAGCTTGACGCGGATACAAGCGGAAGCGGCGATATAAATTCAACGTTATTATACGGGGAGGAATACGACACATGCAAAACACGGTTCTAAAAATAACGGCTTTGACAAAGACATATTCGGGCGGCGCGGTCAAGGCCGTCGACGGCATAAATCTCGAGGTTCGCGCGGGTGAAATTTTGGGCTTTTTGGGGCCTAACGGCGCGGGAAAATCGACGACCATTAAGGCCGTAATAGGCGTATTGCCCTTTGACGAGGGGCGGATTGAGATATGCGGATATAATTTGAAAAGCAATCCCGTCGAGGCAAAAAGGCTTGTCGGCTACGTTCCCGACAATCATATAATATATGATAAGCTTACTGGAATAGAATACCTCGATTTTATGGGCGCGGTTTACGGCGTGGACAAATCGGACGCCGACGCAAAAATAGACGAATACGCCCGTATTTTTGCCTTGACAGACGAGCTTGCCAAGCCGATAAAAAAATATTCGCACGGCATGAAACAAAAAATAAGCATAATAGGCGCGATTTTGCACGAGCCTAAGCTGTGGGTTTTGGACGAACCGCTGACGGGGCTTGACCCGCAGTCGGCGTTTGACTTAAAGCGGCTGATGAGAGAATATTGCGCGAGGGGCAACGCCGTGTTTTTTTCGTCGCACGTGCTCGACGTCGCCGAAAAGCTTTGCGACAGGATAGCCGTCGTCAAAAAGGGCGTAATAGTCGAGGACGCTTTTATGTCGGAGCTAAAGCAAAGGCAAGGGGAAAGGAGTCTCGAGGAATATTTCCTCGACCTGACAAAATAGCCGTCGTTTTTTTTGAAAGGAGGTTTTTTTATGAATACTTTTCTCAGACTTTTTCGCGTGCTTTTGATAAACACATACAGACTTGATAAAGATCAAAAGACAAATAAAATAATAGCCTACGCGGCCATAGGCGTTATCGCCGTGCCGATAATCGTCGCCGGCGCGGCAGCCTGCTATTCCGCGGGGAGCTATATGGCAAAAGGCGGTTCGGCGATTCCGCCCGATACGGCGGCAAATTTTTTGAGCATGATTTTTTTGATATCCGCGCTTCCCGTCATGTTTTTCGGATTGATATCTATGATTCAGGTCATGTTTTTCAGCGCGGATGCGGAATTTTTATTTTCTCTGCCGATTTCGCCGTCGAGGGTGTTTTTGGCGAAGCTGCTCATAGTTTACGTGTCCGAGCTTGCTCTGTCGGCGGTCATACTTGTTCCGCTGACGCTGTCATTCGGAATAGGCTTCGGCGCGGACGCGCTGTTTTATGCCATGCTGCCGTTCGCGGTCTTGATATTGCCGCTTATTCCTCTTTTGATAATCGCGCTGTTGTCCTTTCCGGTAATGTACGTTGTCTCGTTCTTAAAAAACAAATCGACGGCGGCTCTCATCGTCGCGATATTAGCCTTTACCGGCTTTATGAGCCTTTATATCGTCGCGGCTTCAAATTTGGCCGCCGCGCCGGAGGGCGACGGGGCCATAGACCTTGACAAGCTTTTAGAGGGCGCGCTTTTGTCGTTTTCCGCGTCGGGCAGATATTTTTATCCGATTAGATTTTTGACGGCGGCGATGACGGGCGGCGGCCGTTTGATAAATTCGGCGTTTTTTGTCCTGTCGGCGGCGGCATTCGGAGCGTTGTCGGTCTTTGTTTCGTCAAAGCTATATTCAAAAAGCGTGTCGGCGCAGATAGAGAGCGCGGGCGGCGGCGCAAAAACGTCGGCGCGGCGCATAGCCGCCGCCGGGCGTGAAACAAAAAAGAAGGACGGGAGAGAAAGCCTTTTAAGGCTGTTGATTATAAAGGATTTCAAAATGCTTTCGCGCGATACCGGCTTTGCGTTTCAGTGCTTTGCGGTGGCGTTTATTTGTCCCGTCATGGTGTTTTTGTATTCGTCGATGTTATCGGGCACTGCTTTCGGCGATACGGACGGCGAGCTGTCAATCATGTCTACGGCTATACCCGCGTTTTTGGCGTTGTTGTTTTGCGGGGCAAACTACACTGCCCACGCGGCCTTTACGAGAGAGGGCAAATTCTTTTATATCAACAAATATCTGCCCGTGCCTTATTCTCTGATTGTCAAGTCAAAGATATTGTTTGCAAATATAGTTTCGGCGGTTTCGGCCGCGCTGACGGTAATCGCGCTTTTTGCCGCGTCGCTGACCTCAGGCTTAGGTCTCGGGCTTGCTCTGATAAACGGCGTTTTGCTTTTGGCGGCCGTCGCGCCTATGTCTTATGCTCTCAACCGTATGGGCATATTCCGCGACCTCAAAAAGCCAAAGCTCGATTGGAACAATGCCCGCGAGGCTCTAAAGAGCAATACCTACATTATGTTTCCTATGCTCATTTCCGGGGTAGCCTCCTTTGCCGGCTTTTTGATCGGCATTATCGCGGCGAGCGTCGCCGCCGCATATGTCGGCGAGGTGATCGCTTATCTCATATTTTGGGTTCCGAATATCGCCGTGTCGGCTATAGTCTTTGTCGTATTCGGCGCGAAAAAGCCCGACGAGGCGGACGTATTGTTTGAAAGGCTCGAGGTATGAGGTTATAACGAATATTAGCGCGTTGCTTTGCATATACAATTATCATGCGCAATCTGCTTTTGAATTCAAATTTTTTGCTCGGAGTCGGCGACGCGCCTATGTATTACATAGACGAAAGCCGTCTTTTTAGCTATGACGGACTCGAGATATACGGAGCGAAAACGTGCAGTCTGACGATTAGAGGAGACGGGAGCGAAGTCTCGGCAGGCTTGGGCGCGGATTCGGCCGTGGCAATTGCCGGGCTTGAATACGAGCCTTTTGTCGAGACGGGAGGCGCGGCGGCGATAGCCTTCGGCGTTCACGTCCGCGCGGTTTGGTCGACGGCGGCCGAGCTGTGTCTAAAGCTTTATGACCGCGGCTTCGGGCTTATATCGACGGCGTCCGTCGACGTCGCGGCGGATATCGGATATAATTTTAAGAAGCTTTGCAGACCCTTCAAAATCCCCCCGTCCGCCGTCTATTTTAAGCCGCTGATAAAAATTTCGGGCAAAACGACGGCGTTAAGCCTGTTTTTTCCGTTTGCCTACGGTCTTTCAAAAGGATTTTTTTGAAGAGAAAGGAGAGGGTAAAACAACGGAGAGGCCTTTATAAAAAGAAGCCTCTCCGTTATTTTTTTTGTATCGTGAAAATGCGCGTATGAGTATACGCAAGATGACGGCTACGATAGATTATATTTTCTGTTTTTTCTAAGCGCGTTATAGACCAACGCGGCAAAGGGGATATTCAAAAACAATATAGCCGGCAAAAGGATTGTAACCGGCGCGGTCGACGGCGTTTTGAGCGCGCCCAAAAAAATCATCGCGATCACCGCCGTCAGACCGGCGAGCGCGGCGGCGAGAGTCAGCCGCGACTTTAGGGCGCGTTTTATGTCAAAGTCGTCCTTTATGCGTTTTGTCGGGTTTATTCCGTAGGCCGCCGTAAAAAACAGCGGTACGGCCAGCGGAATAAATATAAAGCACAGGAGCGTCTGCGCGGACATATTAAAAAATCCGTTAAACGCGACGTAAGCCAACAAGATTTCGCAAAACCAAATTCCGTAAATCAGGAGGTGGGCGTGCGCGTTTATCTTGCGGTTAAAGATATAGTTTTTTGCGTAAAAGTCAGACGTGTTAGCCTTATTGTAGGCTCTGACCTCATAGCCCTTATTTATCGGCTTTGTCTTTGCCTCGTCAAAGGCGGGCGGCTCGGTTCTCTCGGCGGCGTATCCGTCCGTCTCCGCGTCGGGCGTTGTTTGACCGGCGCGTTTAGAGAGAATTTCTCCGCTGAAGACGCTTTTGTAGTTGACGGGCGTTTCGTCGTTTTCCGCGTCGTATTTTTCGAATCTTTGGAATTTTAGTCTGCTGTCGTCCAAAAATTCGGGGTTTTTGTCGTTGAGATTGGTGCTTTCGGAAGCGTCTTTTGTGAATATACGGGTTTCATCTTGTAGTACAGTGCTCCGATTATTTTCCGCCGCGCTTGCCTTCGGCGGGTTTTCATCGGTCACTGTTTCCGCGGGGGGGTAGGGTAGGTCGTCCTTTTTTTGATTTTTTGTCCTGGCCTCGAGGTCGGCCGCGAAGGCTCTGGTGTTTATGCGCGTGTCGCGGTATTGACCTATGCCGAGCCGCTTGGCCGCGAGCAGCCGCCTTTCCTCGGGAGTCAGATTTTCTTCGTCGTCGCCGGCCTTTGGCTTATACGTCGCAAACAATTCGTTTTTGTTATAGACGTTATAGACGGGCGGCGGAGGAGGAGGGGGAGGCGGCGGAGGAGGCGGAGCTTTGAGCGTCTCCTTGACTAAGCCCGCTACGGGAATCGACGGCGCGTACATAGAATCATAAAGCTTGGCGGCGGCGATTTCTTTTTGGGCTAACAGCTCTCTGTAGTTGTTAAAATAAGTCTCGTTTTGCCGCTTGGCGTTTTCTTGTTGCGTCTTATAGTCAAAGTGAGCCGGCGTGACATATTTCGGGTCGAGACCAGCGTCATATTTCATCTCCGAGGGATATTCGCGTTCGGCGGCGGTCGAAGCCGTCGTCTTTAGGTCGTCGCCCCCGCTTGCCTCGGGCGCGTCAAGCGGCGCGGCCTTGGCGGCCGCGGTCTCTTGCGCGGCGGCTGCTACGGTTTGTTTCGGCTCGGAGACCTCGTCAAAAAACGTCCGCTGCGACGGCAAAAAAGACGGCGTTTCGGCGTTTTCGACGGACGCGACAAAGCTGTCGCTTTCGTCAAGGTCGTCGAGGTCGGCCTTGTCTGCGCGCGGGCGCGCCTCTCTCTTTACCGACGGGCGCAGCTCGTTCGCGTCAAAGGGCGGCTCCGCCGACAAATCGTAGGATTGGTCGGACAAAAGCTTGTCTAAAAGCGTTCTCGAATATTCGTATTCGAGCTTGTTTTTGTTGAGAAATTCGCGGCCCTTGTCGGTCAGCGAATAATAGCGGCGGCGGCCTCCGCCCGAAATCTCGCCCCAAAAGGCCTTGATAAAGCCGCCCTTTTCGAGCCGTTTTAAACAGCTATAGAGCGTGGCCTGCTTGATGTTGTAACTGCCCTGACTTTTTCGGTCGATTTCCCTCAGGATATCGTAGCCGTAACGGTCTTCTTCATAGAGCGAACGAAGAATAATCGTCGTAACGTTACTTCTAAAAAATTCACTATGAATCGAATCCATACCGTATGTACTCCTTCAAAGTTATTCGGCGCAACCTAAAAAACCTATCATAAGGATTTTTTGATATAACCTTATATATATTTTACAACAAAGGGCTTATTTTGTCAACAGATAATGCCGCATATTGCGGAGCATTTATGAAATATTATTCTAAATAGAATACTATATTGGGCGAAGTTGTCGAAAAAGTTCGTTTATTTCATAGCCGAAACATATTTATACGCAAGATTTTTTGCGCGTCCGCGCGGCTATTCGTCCTTGTCTCTCAATTTTACCTTTGTCGCGGCGTTGCGTTTTATGTCCTCGCCCATCGCGGCATAGTGCTTTTTTGTCGTGTTTACGTCGCGGTGACCGAGAACCTCGGCGACGGCGTAGATGTCGTTGGTCTCGCGGTAAAGCGCGGTTCCGTAGGTGCTCCTCAGCTTGTGCGGCGTAATTTTTTTTAGCGGAGTGATGATGCGGCTATATTTTTTTACGAGATTTTCAACGGCGCGCGGCGTTATGCGCTTGTTTTGAGACGAGAGAAAAAACGCCCTTTCAGAGCCTTCCGCGGCCTCGATTGCCGCGCGCTCCTCAAGATAAAGCGACAGCGCGTCAGCCACCTCGTCCGAAAAATAAAGCACAGATTGACCGCCGCCCTTGCGCGTCACCCTAAAGGCGTTGTTTTTGAAATCGATATCGTCTATGTCTATGCCGACGCATTCAGAGATACGAATGCCCGTTCCCAAAAAAAGCGTCAGCATGGCGAGGTCGCGCTTATAATATTTGTCGTGATAGTGCTTTTGCTTGGCCGTCAGTCCGCCGCCGCTCTCGACCTCGTCGAGCAGCATTGCGATTTCGTCGGCATCAAGCCTGACAATTTCTTTTTCGTGCAGCTTAGGAAAGGCCACCTTTGCGGCGGTGTTTGCGCTAAGCTTTTCTTTGTTAAAAAAATATTTAAAAAACGAGCGAACCGACGAAAGCTTTCGCGCCTTGCCGCGCTCTCCGTTTGAGTTTTCCGAATCGCGGAATTCATAATCGCCGACATAGCCGATATACGCCTCGATGTCTGCGACGCAAAGCCTGTCGACGTCCGCGAGCGTGACGGCGAGCGCGTCCTTTGCCAAAACCTCCTTTGACAAAAAGTCAAAAAATATCCTCAAATCATAGGCATAATTGAGCCGCGTCAAAATCGACGTCCTGTCGGCTATGCCGACAAAGAACTCCTTGACAAAAGGGGGAAGCTCTTTGATTAGCCCGTTGAGCCGCTTTTGACCCTCGCGCTGTTTTTCGTGATAAAAGTCCATATGCAGTATTCCTTATATATCATATTAAGTATACTATTATCGCGGATAGAAGTCAATATATTTTTTACGGGTCAAACGCATAAAAATGCCTTTGCCCGATATTTTTTTAAGACCTATTGACAAACGCCGAAAATTGGTTTATAATGAGGTTGCATTATGACAAGAGGTCAAACAATTATTTATTAATAGCCAAGACCGAAAAAGAATTGAACGCTAATAATATCGGGGAAGCAAAGCGATGAAATTATTTAAAAACGAGGATAAAATTTTTCTCAATAACTATATAGCGACCTATGTTTGGTTTTGGCTGTTTTTGGGGCTGATGATATTTGCGGAGAGAGAAAGGATAAATCACGAAATATGGACGATGTTTTTGATTTTTGCGATAACTCTCGCCGCGGCAAACACTTCGCTGATAACCTACGCAAACGGAATAAAGCAAGTCTTTCTATGTCTTAGCATAGGAATCATATGTATAGGCGAGCTTTTTTTCGTTTATTTTGCGTTGTATTCGCGCTCGTATCTTTGGCTTGTAATATTAGCCGGCTTTATAGCCTATGCGGTTTTGATTTCGCTGCTTTATAAGGAATTCAAGCCGAGAAGCGAGAAGTATAAGACAAAAGCCTTGCAAGACGTTATAAATAACGATAAGACCTTTTTGCTCTTGGGCAAGTTTAGCGTTCCGGCCATGATAATCGTTCTTTTTTACGGCGGTTACGGCGACGGGCGGCTTGTTATAGCGTTTTGTATAGCCTTTGCTATATCGTCATATTTTTTTATCAATTATTTGCTCTATTACTACGGCTTTAAAAATAAAAAAATCTCTTTCAACAAAAAAAGCACATACGTCATCTCCCTATTAGCTCTTGCGATAGGCTTGGTTTTAACTATGACACTCGATAATAATTTTGAAAACTTTTTTGTCATATTTACGTCTCAATTTACGGTTACCGCGGGCGCGCTTATTTTTTATCAGAGGAGATATTACGCCGCCTATTTGAATGAGCGTAAAAAGAGAGATGAATAATGATTGAATATTCAAAAATTTTATTGCAAAAAAGCAAGGGCATGACGCACCTCTCGGGGGTGTATAGCGTGCTTTTGCTTTTTTGCATAATCATTAACGGCGGGCGGAGCATAAAGACTATTAGCGGTCTTTCGACGTTGCCTATTATGGGCGCGATGATTTCATTTGTTGCGCTTCTTGCGACGATTGATTTTTTGTTGTTGAGGATTGACAAAAAGATATTCCTTTTGAGTATGCTCAATCTTTTTTTGCTTGCAATAGAATTAGTTTTGTTGTTGATATATCTAAATTTTGCGAGCGGGGTTTTGTATGTAATAGCCACGGTTTTTATAGCGGGGGCGGGAATTCTTTCGTATTTTGTCAATAAAAGGACAACAAAAAGCGTGACCGAAAATCGGCGGCTTGTCAAGCTATATAGCCGGTTACTCACTCTTAAGCTGTCGGCGCTGTATACCCAAAAGGAGTTTAACGAGTCCGCAATTTTAAAAATAAAGAGGAATCAAAGAATAACTAATGTCATGTTTTTTATTTCGGTTTTAATATTATTTTTATTTAAAGGCGGCGTCGGCTTTCCTTACGGAATAGTCGTTTACGGGATAATGTCAATTTTGGGCATAGCGATTTTTGCATTGTTCTGCCAAGCCGTTATAGAAATATACGGAAAGCTTCAAAAACAAATATACAGAGGAATAATTTGCATATCGGGGTTTGTCGTAACGATAATCGGTCAAATGCTTTTGACGCGGGAAAGCGTGAGAGCCTTAACGTTTTTTGTAATTTGCGCGGGATTCTTTTTTGTGTATAATTTTTATCGCAGGTTTTTTTATTATAAATATATAAAAGAAAAAAAGTAAAAAAATTTTTGAAAGTCTGTTGACAAAAGCCCCGAATTACCGTATAATAAGACTTAACATGGGGTGGCAAAATGGACGAAAAAACGTTTATAATAGTTATGTCAACGCTTTGCGTTATCGGGCTTGCGGATTTGATAGTAATGTATTGGCTTTGGCATAAAAACATAAAGACGGATAAGCCGTTTAACCTTTTGCAGCATATATTGCCTATACCATTTGGCAAGTCAAAATATGCAAGCAATAGCGGTATATTCAAAAAGGTTTTCATTCCCGTTATTATAATGCTTGCGATAGTGTCGGCAATCGAGACGGTTTTCGTTTTATATTTTCGCATTTATGAAAACCGAGAAATTATGATAGGCTTGATAATTGCAAATTGTGTTATCGCGTTATTTTTTACGGTTGGGTTTGTAGCCCTAAAAAATGTTCTCAAAAACAGAAATACGGACTAAGCTAAAAACAAAAAATTCAGAGGCGGTAAAGATGAAAAAAAGCGATAAATGTGATAGGAGAGAAAATAAAATATTCATTTTAATTGTATCGTCAATATTAACGGGAACGCTGATTTTGCTGTATTTTCTTGACGATTCGTCAGGGTGGAGTTTTTATAAGATATGTTCTTGCATAATCATTAACTTGTGGGCTTTTTTTATCATTCCGGCTCTTAGGGGTTCATATTTACTAAACAAAGATAAGTCTTTAGTTGAATGGTTTAAAATGGGCTATGAGTTTGGCGCAAGCGGAATTTCATTACCGCTTTTATTCGCGCCCTATTATGGAGTGAAATATTATTTTAATTTATGAATTTATTTAGGAAACAACTCTTTTATTGCGAATCTGCTTAGAGGAATAAAGCCGTGCCTCAAATAGATTTCGGAGAAAATAAAGTAAAAAGTTATTGAAACCCTATTGACAAGAACCAAAGATTGATTTATAATAGAATGACAAAAAAGGAGACGGCATATGACTGTTGGACAAAAAGCGGTTTGTTTATTAGTTTGGGTTTTATTCGCGGCTTTTTGTGTTTTAACTTGTTATAACATAAAGACGGATAAAATAAAGTTTATTAAGCAAAAAAACATTCTGTTTTCGATAATTCTTTCGTCGATAATGATAGTAGTAGCCGTTATTCTTGCCGTTTGGTTAGGCAATACGCACAAAGAAATATTGGCAAAGGTTTCTTCTTTTGCGGCTCCTATATTCTATATTTGTATTGTAATTATATATCAAAGCATAATTAAGGCAAAAAAAACGATGTTAGACATAAAAAAAGAAGAGAGTTTTAACAATGTCGAAAATTGAGGGGGGGATAATGCCTACTTTATATTCGGTGCTTATGTTTCTTCCTTTTGCAACGGCAACGCTGACTACTTTTATTTTGGCAGGATTAATATGGGCAG
>JAISRB010000119.1 GCA_031273825.1 Clostridiales bacterium | reverse complement strand
CCCGCGCGGGACTTAAAGCAAACGCGTAAGCTCCAATCAAAGCATACAAAACATATCTACAAACCCTTAAAAACCCGTTTCAAACGGTTGCTTTTTTTTGATTTATGTGCTAATCTATTATACATTATGAAAAAAGAAAAAAAAGGCGAGCTGCTGCATATGGCGGCCTACGGCGCGGCCGACGCGGCGGCGGGCGGCGCAAATCAAATTATCGGGCTTTATTACTTTTTGTTTTTGACGGTCGTCGCGGGGCTTGGCCCCCTTGCGGCGGGCGTTGTGACGGGCATAGGGCGCGTATGGGACGGGCTGATTGACCCGGCTATGGGCATTGTCGTCGACCGCACGCGAAAAAAGAGAGGCTCGGTCAGGTTTTTGATGACCATCGCCGTAATTCCTATAGCCGTAGCTTTCTTTTTGCTGTGGAATACCTCAATAATAGAGAGCGGCGGCGTTAAATCTTTGCTCCAACTTCTCGGAATAAGCGGCGACGTCGGAAAAACCGTATATTTTTGTTTTGCCTACATTCTCTGGACGACGTCCTATTCTCTCGCCGTCGTTCCCTACGATTCGCTTTTGCCCAAAATCGTTCCCGAATATAAGACGCGCACAAACTACACGGTCTCGCGCATGATATTCTCGGGCATAGGCGGCGTTTCCGCAACCTACATATACGGCTGGCTCATCAGAGTATCCGAGGAAAATCCGCTTTCGCCGGCTTTTACCGACGATTTTGCCGTCATGAGCTTGGTTTTCGGTCTTATTTTTGCCGTCTTTGTCCTTCTTACGGCGTTATTTGTCAAAGAGCCGTCGGGTCTTTCTAAGCCCGCTCCCGAGCGCATTTCGCTAAAGGTCGTCTTTAAAAGCTATGCCGACGTGCTGCGCTGCCGCACATACCGAAAGTTTTTTGGCCTCGTATTGTCGGGCGCGTTTATTTCGAGCGCGGTGCTGACGGCCATGATGATGTTTGTCATGCTGATATACGGCGACATAGAGAGCTTTATATTTACGCTTTCTCTAAGCTTTTTGGTCGTCAACGTCAAGGGCGCGATAGAAATAGGCTTTTTTGTGCCCAATACGATTTTTATGAAAAAGTATAACAAGCACAGACCTTATTTTATAGATATCCCCATGCTCGTCGCGGCCGCCGTCATAATCTTGTTTACCGGCCCGGATACGCCTATATGGCTGTTTTTTGTCGCTATGGGTCTCATGGGCGGCGGCGTTTCTTGTCTGGGCTTTGTGCCTATGGCTCTGCTCCCCGACCTTGCCGACGCTCAGGAGCTGATATCCGGCAAACGCTCCGAGGGCGTAAACGCCGGGCTTAACACCTTTGGCAAGCAGGTCGTCGGCGGCGTCGCCACCTTTATATTCGGTTTGATTTTGACGCTTTTTGGCATAGGCTCGACCGAAAACCTATCGCCTTTGACCGCCACTCCCGAAAAAATCTGGGCGGTAAAAATCATGTTTGCCGTCATTCCTATGCTTGTATGCGGCTTGATTTTGTGGATAAGCTCGTCTTATAAGCTCGACGGAAAGGCTCACGCCCTCATAAAACGCCTTGTCGCCGAACGCCGTCAAGACGGCTCCGTAAACGTCTCTAAGGACGAAAAGGCCGTCGTAGAGGAAATCACGGGAATAGCCTTTGACAAAATGTGGATAGGCGGCAAGGATTGCTAAAAGCTCCGCCCCGTCTATCGCGCGCTTGCCCTTATGCCGTCCATCATATCGGAAAAGGCCTCCGCGCCGAAAGTATTAAGCCAGCCCCAATCGGGATAGCTCAAACGCGGAACGCCGCCGCCGTACATGACCTTTGACGGCGCGACGGCCTTGTGCGACGGAAGGATAAACCCGCGCTCGGCATAGAATTCTTGCATGGGCTTGTCAAACAGCATGTCCAAAAAACCCTTGGCCGCGTCGTAGTCGGCCTTTTTGTGTATGCAGACGTATGTCGGAATAGCCGGCGCGCCGTCCCTCGGGCAGACGGTCTTTAGACCTCTGCCGCAAAGCACGGACGGCAATATGCAGACGGGGAACGCGCCCCTGACAGTCAGGCTATAGGCCATAGCCGGAATAGCCGCGAACGCCGCGTTGTCCAAAAAAGCCTTTTGCCCCTCCGCTCCGTAAAGATATTCGACGCAAGCGGCGACGCTGCGCCCGGCCGCCGTGTCCGCGCCGCCGAGCACGATTTTGCCCTTATATTCGGGGGAGCATAAATCCTGCAGCGTTTCGGGCGGTTTGAGGTCTTTGAGCCGGCTCTCGTTGACGGCGATAAGCATGGGCAAGACCTGCGCAACCGCAAGCGTCCTCTCGGGGTTGATAAAATTGCCGTTTTTGATTAAGTCGCAAGCCTCGAAACCGTCGGCGGCCGCGACAAAAAAATCTCCGCCCTTCAGGCGGCGTTTATCCCAAAATATATCCAATTCCGTCGAGACGATTACGTCGGCGTTTACGTCGCCGGATTCGGCTAAATCGGCGTCGATTTGCGCGCGAAGCTTCTTTGGCATACCGAGACCGAAGTACTCTATGTCAAAGACGACGTCGGGATTTTTTGCGATATATCCGTTGATAAAGACCTCCTCGCCCTTTCTGAGCAGGCATATGTTGTTCCAATAAATCTTTAGCTTTTTCATCAAATTTTCCTCCGTCTTGCGCGGCAAACGCGCCAAAACGCCCGCTACTCTCTCACAACGTCTCGCCCGCGCGCAATCTGCGCTGTATTTCGAGGCTATAGGCGTTCAGCTCACGCAGCCTGTCAAAAACGTCCCTTTCTCTTTCCGTTGTGCCGAGCAAGCCCGCCATTCCCCCGTTTCTCATGACGATACGCCTTTTGCCGCTAAGCGCGAGCAAGGGGTCGTGGGTGACGACAAGGACGATTTTTTCGTTTCCGACGAGCGTCTCCATGGCGGCCTTTTTGTCGATTCCCGCGTTTTCTATCTCGTCGATGAGAATTATCGGGGCGTCGGCGTTTATCGCGGTGTCGGCTATCATGAGCGCGCGCGACTGTCCGCCCGACAACGCCGTCAGCGGCGTTTCGTCCGAGATCGGCTCGCCGCACAGCCCGTTCGCCGTCATAATTATGCGTTCGGCGTTTTTTGCGGCGGCGGGAATTTTTCTGCATTCCGCGCGCAGGCGCAAAAACTCGCCGCATTTTAAGTCGGTTATATAATTCATATTTTGCGTGAGGTGCGCGACAATCTTAAATTCGGGCGCGCGGCGGTATTTGTATTCGGGAATTTTTCCGTCCGTCAAAATCCGCCGTTTAGTCACCGTATCCCCTTGGGCAAGCTGCTCTATGTCGCGTATCAAGCGGCTCTTGCCGCTGCCGGTAAAGCCTATGACGCTATAAATTTCGCCGCGCCCTATGGTAAGCTCCCTTATGCTCTCGTCTTTTCCGTCCTTGTCTACGCCGCCAAAAATCGTTATACTCTCAAAGCTCATTCGCTAAACTCCATTTTTGTCACAACGCCCTGCTGAAATATATTGCCTATTCTCCGCTCGCCCACGCAATAAGAACAAATAGCCGACGGCATGTCGTGCCTAAGCTCGTCGCCTACGACTCCCGCCGCCGATTGCCGCGCGTCGATAGCGATTTTTAGATATTGCGCACCCGCGCCCGTCGCGCCGTTTACCTCGACGATTTCGGCGTTTTGGTTGAGCAGTCTGACGCTCTGCCAGAACACCTCGGTTTCGGCCTGCGAAACCATGTCGCCCTTTGTGATTACGGCTATGTCGCAGTTTGTCAGCACCGGCCCCACCTTGTCGGGCACGCGTATGCTCTGCACGCAGTCCAAAACGCAAACGGCGATTGTGTTTTTTGTGGCGGGAGCGCAACGGTGACAAAGCCCCGCCGTCTCGATAATCAAAATATCGGCGTTTCTCCTCTCGCCCCAAAGGGCTATCTCCTCCAGATTGACCGCCAAAAAGTGGTCGGGGCAAATGTCCTTTGACAGCCCCGCCGCCGCGGCAACCCCGAGAGCGCGGTATATTTCGTCGTCGCGCGTCTTGAGACAGTCGATTTTGCAGACGGCGGCGACAACGCCCCCGTCCTTTAAAAGCCCGATGAGCTGTGAAATGACGGCGGTCTTGCCGGCCGCCGGCGGACCGCCGACTATGACGATTTTTTGTTTTTTATTCGGCATCGCCCCACCTTTCGACCTCTAAGCAAACTTGCTCCTTTAGCTCCCGCGCCGCCTCGCCGTACAGCTTGCTCCGCGCCGCCGACGGAGGTATATCTATCAGCTTTAGAAGCGTAAGCGGCTTGTCGGAATAGACGCGTATGCTGTCGCCCACTCTCAGCGCGTCGTCTATCTCGTGCGTGACAAAAATTACCGTACGCTTTTCCTTGCGCCAAAGCCGCAAAAACGCCTCGGTAATGCTGTTTTTTAGCTGCAAGTCCAAGCCCTTAAACGGCTCGTCCATGAGCAGAACGTTTGACGGAAAGGCAAAAGCCCTGATGAGCGACAGCCTCTGCCTCATTCCTCCGCTTAGCTCGTGCGGATATTTATCCGAATCGTTCAAAAGCCCCGCGAGCGTCAAATGCTCCTCTATTATATCGCGGCGGCCGCGTTTGTCGGGATAGACCGGCCTCAATATCGCGTCAAGATTGGCGTAAACCGTCTTTTGCGGAATGAGCCTGCTCTCCTGAAAGACATATGAAACGCCGTTAATATCTCCCTCGATTTTTCCGCTTTGCGGCTTAAGCAGACCGGCAATCAGATTGAGAACCGTCGTCTTTCCGCTGCCCGACGGCCCCAAAAGACAATTTATTTTGCCGCTCTCAAACGAATCGCAAAAATTGTCAAGCACGACGGTTTCTCCGAAGGCAAAGCATACCCTGTCAAAAACTATCATTTTGCCCTCCCGAAGAGTCCGGCGATTTTTTTTAACGCCTTTTTGACTATTCTTAAGTCGGGGTATTTATAGGGCATGGCAAGCCTCGAAATAATTCTCAAAACGCATTCGCATACAAAGCTCATAATTACGGCTATGACAAGCCACGCAAAGGCTGTGCCGAACTCGAAGCCCTGCTTGGAAATGAGTATCATATACCCCACCGAAACCGTCGGCAGACCCATGACCTCGGCGGCTATGACCACCTTGATATTCAGCCCGAAGGAGGCTATGAGCGACGAAAACACGGCCGGCGTTATGCCCGGCAGATATATATTCAAGAGCCGTCTAGCCTTTGACATGCCGAACACCCTCGTCATTTGCAACAAATTTTTGTCGACGCCCTCTATCGCCGCGTATAGGTTTTGATAGACCAGCGGAAAGACCATCAAAAACGCCACGGCGATCGGCAGAGTCTTGCCGCCTATACACAGCAAAAGAATGAGAATAATGGCCGCCGTCGGCAGAGCGCGGAATACGGTGATAAAGGGGTTTATAACCCGCCTTATCCATTTTTGAAAATTTGACAACACGGCAAAAAACGCCGCGGCCGCAAACGAAATCAAAAAGCTAAAAAAGCTTCTTTTTAACGTTCCCAAAACCGCGTCGTAAAAATAAGGCTTGACTGCCTCGGTTTTTATGGCCTCGACGGTCTCGAGCGGCGTCAATATTACGCCGCTATCCTTAATCGCCTTGATTTGTGACAAACACGTCCAAAGCCCGACAATCAGCAGCGCGCCGATTATCGGGAATATGAACCATTGCAAAAACGTCTTGTCTAAACGCTTATTTTGAGTAGTAGAACTCGTCATCGGGCAGCTTTCCGCCTATAAGATTAGCGCTGTTCACGCTGTCGTTTTTTATTATCGTGAGATATGCCTCGACCGCGGCCTTAGCGTCCTTTGCGTATGTGAAGACAAGCGGCAGTCTGCCGGCGTTTACGGCGGCCTTTACGGGCGCGCCGCCCGGTATGGCGGTCGAGCCTAACTCCTCCTTAGCGGCGTTTCCGGCAAGCTCGGGATTGTCGTTTGCCCAGGTCGTCGACATTTCGGCGAGAGCTATAAATTTGTCTACAAAGGCCTTGTCGTTCTCAAGCAACCTTTCGTGGAATATAAGCCCGGCCTGCGGATACATTTCGCCGTCGTTTTTTGCTTTCCATTCGGTTTGCAGATTGATTTTTGCGGTAAACGGACCGTGAGTCAAACTCGCCGTCGCTCCGGCAATCGCCGTGGCGACAGGCTCCGGCAAGAGCGCGAACTTCACCTCGACGCCGCCCATAGTTCCCGCCACGATAGCGTTGCGCACGTCGCCGGCCTCGCTCAAATAGATAATATTCACCTCGTTCGGCGCGACCGTGCCGTCGACATTCTCGCTAAACACAATATTGTTTTGCGCTAAGATACTGCGTATCGTAATGCCGGGCGTTCCCGCCTTTGCAAAGGCGAATACGTTTTGCCCCTTAAGCTCCGCGACGGTCGAAATCGACTGATTGGACACAATGTGCATAATCCCCCAAATCGACACGCCGGCAAATCTGTAGCCCTTGCCGTCGTTGTACATTTTTGCGCAGACGTTTATCGGCGCGATGGCAAAATCGGGATCGGACAGCATGAGCGCGGCGGTAAGCTGATCGGCTCCCGTCAGCTTTTCGTAGCTTATCTCATAGCCGTCGTCAACGCCGAAATCCTCCGCCCACATTTTTGTCAGGCTCAGCAAGGGCGCGCCGTCGGGTACGACGACCTTTATGCTTTTAGGCCCGTCGGGGTCGACGGGGTCGCAACCCGCCAAAACAAACGCCATAGACGCGAAAAGGCATACCGCGATTAAAAGTCTCAATAACTTTTTCATAACAAACAACTCCTATTATTTTAGTTTTTCCAAAACTAACCGTATATATTAATAATAATCGATTTCCCGACAGTCAAAAACATATCGTTAGCTTTGCCTAACTATATATTATCACAAACCGCCCCGCCTTGTCAACCGATTTAACGGACAAATAAAAATCGTTGCGTGGCAAACGCCTTTTTATGCGTTCGCACCGTTATGCGATTAAATCCTTCAATTCCGCTTTACGCGTCGCGCCCGTCTCGTCGGAATAGTAGTCCTTATTCAAAATATATATGCCGGAGTCGTCGTCAAGCTTGGATAACGCGCCCTTTTTGTCAAGCTCCTCCGCCTCGTAGGCATACAGCGATACGCAATACCGCCCTAACCTTTTGATAATAGACAGCTTTTCTCCCGTAACGGCGTTTTTGGGTTGCTTTTTGTAAGCGGCGATCAAACTCTCCGCCTCTCCGTATAGGGCTACGACCGAAACCGTATTGTCGGCTATGACTGAAAAGTTGTCGTCCGCGGTGTGAAACGCTTGCGCTAAAAGAATTTTCGGGTCTTTTCCGCAATTGTTTTTATAGTTTCCTCTCCCCGACCCGTTCGACGACAGCATTGCGTAAACCGTGCCGCCTTTATCGGCTTTGCAATCCATTTCGCTTTCTCTGCCAAAAAAATAGCCTTCGTAAAATTTGTCCATAATACGCCCGTCGAGAAAATCGGCGTCGGGGTTTTCCCTGACGAGGCGGCTTGTTATTTCCTTTCCTTTTTTGATATCGTGCAGCTTTTCGAGATCCTCGCCCTTTATCGGCACGGCGTAAACGTCCCGCGGAGTCTTTTTTTCGCCGTTTCTGTTGCAACGCCCCGCCGCCTGCGCGACGGAATCTAACCCCGCCATTGCGCGCGCGACGCAGTCAAAGGAAATGTCTACGCCGGCCTCTATAAGCTGAGTGGCTACGCAGACGAGCTTTTGTCCTTCTTCAAGCTTTTTACGGATTTTATTCAGAACGTCGGAGCGGTGCGCCGAGCACATGGCCGCGCTCAAATGAAAAACGTCAAATTCGCCGTTTGCCTTTGATTTCAAAAAATCAAAAGCCTCCCTCGCCTGACCTTTGGTGTTTAATATGACAAGACAGTTGCCGTTCTCCTCGGTCTTTTGGAGCGCAAACTCCGAAAAGGCGCGTATATCGCGCTCTTGCTCTATGACTATCCTCGTTCTTTTGAGGCTTGCAAAGCTTTTTTCCGTGTCGTCAATCAAATCGGGCTTGTCCGACAGCAACAGGTTTTTTCTGCCCGTTTTGTCTATCCGCGGCGGCGTGGCCGTGCAAAGCAAAACCGTCGCGCCGCAAAATTTTGACAAAAAAGAGACAACCTCGTTAAACAAATTAATAGCCTTTATAGGCAGCGATTGAATTTCGTCAAAGATGATGACCGCGTCTGACATATTGTGAAATTTTCTGATTTTACTTGCCTTAGACGACATGACCGTCTCAAGGAATTGCACCATCGTCGTAATTATGACGGGGCTTTGCCAGCGGGCGGCCGCAAGCTTTCTGACGTTATCGTCCTCGGTATCCTCCGGAGGAACGATATCGGAATGATGCTCAAACACGGTTTCGTCGTTTTCGCCTATATTCAAAATCTTGCGAAGGCTTTTTGCCGTCTGCTCTATTATGGAAAGATAAGGAATGACATAGATAATTCTCTTTTTGCCGTGAATTTCGCAATGGTTCAACGCAAACCGCAGGGACGAAAGCGTCTTGCCGCCGCCCGTCGGAACGCTCAACCGATAAATCCCCGTCTTTCTCTTTGCCGCCTCGCGGCATTTTTGGGATATCTCCTCTCTTATCTCCGTGATGCCGCCGTCGTTCGGAAGCTCTTTTAGGTTGTCCTCAAAGGTTTTAATCAACGCCGCCCAACGGTTTTTTTGCTCTTTGCCGGGCGTTTGCTCCGCGCTTGCCTTTTGCTCTTTGCCCGCAGCTTGCTCCTTGCCGGCTTTAGCCCCGTCAAACCGTTGCGCGTCCAATCTGTCCGCGTCTACCAGACAAGAATAAATATATTTCACGGCGAGTCCGAGCGCAAATTGCGCCGAGTCCTGCGTTTTATAAATTCCGCTTCCAAGCTTACCGGCAAATTCCATTAGCTCCCGGTTTGCCTCGGCTACGTTTCGGTTTATCTCGGCGACGATATCTCTTGAATTACTTATCGCCTCCTCATAATGCAGCCGTCCGCCATCTCTGCCGCTCAAGGTCTCGACAAAAACCTCGCGCCCGTCGGTAGAGCAGGCGTCCTTCAAATAATTATGGTGTGCGGCGACGACTAAAGATAAAACCTCTCTAAGCAACAATGTATCGATATTATCGCCGCTCTTATACGCAAAAACGGCGCCCTGCAGAGAATGAATTACGCTTCCCCTTTCGCCGCCGTTTTTTAAATAATCTTGAAATTCACGCGTACCCTTTCCTAAATCGTGAAGCAGTCCGGCAATAAACCCCGTCCGCTCCAACCCGATTGCTCCGCAAAAAGACGACGAAAGAGCCGCGACGTTTTTTAAGTGCCCGTCCAACGTCTGCCATTGAGCTTTAGGCAAATCGTTTCCGTCCTTATCGGTTTTTTTACGCGCGTATAACTCCGTGTTTTCCGACAATCCGATAACATTATCCGCCATATTTAAACTCCTTTGTTTATCAAAAACCTTCGCCGTATTTTACGTTTACACGCGCCGCCGCACCGTATTTAGGCGTTAAATACCCCGTTTACACCTGCCGCCGCTTTTGCCGCCTTGTGTTTTTTGTTGCAATACTTTTTTTGCTCATGAATGGGTCGCCGATATCCTCTCAATCGGTCGCCTTATGTTCTTTATTGTACTACTTTTTTTGCTCCCTGTCAAGATTTTTCCAAAAATTCTCCGATTTTTTCGTAGGGTATAGATTGTAAATTAAATTGTCGCACCTTTTCAAATAATCTTATAGTTCATTTTATTAGGTTATTTTCTCATACAGGTCGTTAGGCGAGTATCCGTCTAACAGCTTGCGGGGGTAGTT
>JAISRB010000081.1 GCA_031273825.1 Clostridiales bacterium | reverse complement strand
AACGAGAGAGCGACCCGTATATAACATATTGTGTAACGGAAGCTATGGAGTTACCGCCGACGAATCGGGTAGGGCGTTTTCGGTTTTGCGAGCCTTGCACGTCACAAAGAGACCCGACGATATAGCCGACGCGGAGGGAAAATATCTCTATATCGACGACGGCGACGGCGTATATTGTCCGACCTACGCGCCGCTGTTTGAAAACCCGAGCGACTACGCGGCCGAATTTTTTAGAGAGAAATGCGTCTATACAAACCGCGCGCGCGGCTGCAGTCACACGATCAGAGTGCCGTCGGGCTTTAACGGCGAAATTCACTCCTTTAAGATAGAAAACAAGAGCGACGTTGCAAAAAAGTTGACGGTCAATTTTTTTGGCGGCAGTATAGTTCTGGGCGATTATACGGCGTATGAGAGCCACAAAACCTTTTATAATATGTTTATAACCGCCGCGCGGCGCGGCGAAAATCTGTTTGAGGTCAAGCGAAAGAGTATGAGAGCCGACGGCAAAAGTTATTACGCCGCAATGCTCGTAAAGGGCGTAGAGGCGCGTCCGGAATTTAACCGCCGCAACTTTATCGGAGGAAAAAACACGCTGAAAAATCCCTCGGCGGTTTTTGGCCGCCGTGTTTCCGGGCGGACGGAGGACGCGGCTTTTTTGTCGCGCGAAAGCGCGGCGGAGGCGGAGGGCGCGGATTTTCCGCCGCTTGGTGACGCGCTTGAGCCGTGCTTCGGCTTTAACGCGGAAATTACGCTGAACGCCGGCGGCAGTCGGGAATTTTCGGTGATAATCGCCGCCGCCGAGGACGAGGGCGAAATAGAAAGGCTGATAAGGCGGGCGGGCACCTTTGTGTTTGACAAGCTGATAGGCGAGTCTCCGGAGCTTGTCTGGCTCGACAGCGCGGGAGTTTTGAGCGACGGAGAATATGACGTTTTGACGGAAATTTTGCCGTCGGTTGTCGATTCCGCGCTGTCGCAGAGCAAACTAAGAGCCGTGCTTGAAAGCGGTTTTTTGGACGTATACAAGAGTTATTCCGACAATTTCAGAACTAAATTGCTCTATTACGCCTATAACGGACGGGCGGACGACTTTGATTTTGTATCGGTCTTGAAGGTCTTTAACGTCATAAAAAACGCAGGCATAAACGTAAGGCTTTTGATATCCGCGCCTAAGGATATATATCACGACCCGTTGAGACACGAGATAAACAGATATGTGAGAGACTTTTCGCGCGGCGTAGCCGTCGTCGGCGAGTCGGAGGAAATAGAAAGCTTTCTCAAAAAAACCGCCTTTTTAGATCTGAACCAAGCCTTAAAAGAGCCTTATTGCACGACGGAGACGGCCGACAAAAAGCGCAGCATAAGAGAGAGCTACGGAGATATTCGGAGGCAATACACGAGAGAAAACGCCGCCCTTGCCGTCGGCTCGGGCTATTTTACCGACGGGGGAGACTTTGTAGTAGACAAGCCGTGCGTGTTGCCGCATTCAAACGTCGTCGGACTGCCCGAGGGCGGCTTTGTCGCGACGGAAAACGGGGGCGGCTTTAGCTTTTTTGGCAATTCGCGTGAAAACAAGGTCAGCGTCATGCACAACGATCCGGTGTCGGATACGCCGTCGGAGAGGCTTTTTTTGTTTGACGGCAAGAGTCTTATCAGAATAAACAAGGGGGGAACGTATGCGCGGCACAAAAACGGCGAGACGGTGTTTTATAACGATATCGGCGGGCGGTACGGCTGCGCGGCAAGCCAATATATGATAGACGGCGGCCGCGTAAAAATCTTTGAAATCGCCGTTGAAAACATGTCGGACGAGTCCGTCGATATGACCCTTATAATCGAAATAGAGCCGTGCTTAGGCGACAGGCAAAGACCCGACGCTAACCTGTATAAATACTCTCACGATACGGCAAGCGTCGCCGACATATCAAACGGACAGACCGCCGCCCTTAGAGTTTACGGCGGAGAAATCATAAAAAACGCGGAGGAAATAAGAGGGCGCGAGGGGCGGTTTTTTGCTCCCGATTATGACGGCGGCGGCGGTGAAAAAGGCGATAAAGACAGCCGCGCGCCAAGCTGCAATAAGGGCGGCGCGGAGTGCGCTTTCGCCGCAAAATATGATTTTAGACTCAAAGCCGGCAAGACAAAAAGGTTCTTTTTTGCGCTTGCAAAATCCGAGGAGTTTCTCGACGGCTTGGATATAGACGATTTGAAAAGCAAAAAGCAATCGGCGTTGAGCTATTTTGACGGGTTTAACGCCGTCAAAATAGAAACGGGCGACGAACGGCTCGACATGCTTTTTAACAAGCGGCTGATATATCAATTGGTCTCGTCGCGAATAAACGCAAGGTGCGGCTTTTATCAGGCGGGTGGAGCTATAGGCTTCAGAGATCAGCTTCAGGACTATATGGCGTTGGTCTATTCGCGCCCCGACCTGCTCAGAAGCCACATATTGCTGTCGGCCTCTAAGCAATACGCCGAGGGCGACGTAATGCATTGGTGGCATCCGCCGCTTTTTGGGGTCAGGACAAAAATATCCGACGACAAGCTGTTTTTGCCCTACGCCGCTATCTTTTACGTCGAGGCGACGGGCGATTATTCGATACTAAACGAGGAGATAGAATACGTCTCCTCGCCGCCCTTATCGGGCTTTGAACATGCGCGCCTTGAGGTTCCGGAGGCAACTCAAAAAAAAGCCCCTCTGATAGAGCATATCGAGAGAGCTATCCAAAGCGCGATGCAATTCGGGGAGCACGGTCTGCTGCTGATGGGCGCGGGCGATTGGAACGACGCGCTCGACAACGTCGGAATAAAGGGGAGAGGCGAAAGCGTTTGGTTGTCTATGTTTATGTACCGCGTGTTGACCGGTTATAAAGGGCTTTTTGAAATAGACGACAGGCTGAAATATTCCGAATATGAATTGAAGCTAAAAAAGGCCGTCGAGTCGGCCGGCTTTGACGTAGACAGGTTTAAACGCGCCTTTACCGACGACGGCGAATGGCTGGGAGGCCGTATGAGCAAAAATTGCCGCCTCGACTTGCTCTGCCAAAGCTGGGCGGCGTTGTCGGGCATAGCGTGTCCGCAAAGAGCAAAAAAGGCTTTGGATTCGGCGGCCGCGCTTGTCGATAAGAGGGCGGGAATAGTAAAGCTCTTTGACCCGCCCTTTGACGGAGAGGGCTTTTATGGCTATATATCGTCTTATCCTAAGGGAATCCGCGAAAACGGCGGACAATATACTCACGCCGTTTTGTGGTATATCTCCGCGCTTTTTAAGAGCGGACGCGCCGACGAGGCCTACGCCGTTCTAAATATGATAAACCCCGTCACAAGAGCCGCCGACGGCAAATATCTCGGCGAGCCTTACGCCGTCGCCGCCGACGTGTCGCTCGGCGGACGCGCCGGCTGGAGCTGGTATACGGGAAGCGCGGGGCTTATGTATAGGGTGATTTTGGAGGATATGATAGGAATAACGCTAAAAAATAACTGCCTTGTCATAAAGCCCGTTCTGCCGTCGTCAATCAATTGCTGCCGCGTCGAATACCGCTACAAAAACGCCGTCTATAATATCGAAATAAAAAGAGGAACTCAAAAAGAGTTCCTCGTAAACGGAATAAAAATTACAAATAACAACAGCGTCGCGCTTAAGGAAAGCGGAAGCTTGAGTATTGTAGTAGCGGTCGGTAGCAACGATCGGTGAACAGCGGTCGGCGACGGTTATTAGTAGACGGCCGGTGTTCGGTATGGTAACGGTTGTAGGGGCGTAACGGCTAATATTCTACCGCGGCTCATACGTAAGCCTTATAAAAGGAAAAACCACAGATAATATCCTCCGCAACCGAGGGCGGCGAGCAGCAGAAAGGCCAAAAAGCAGCCTAAACCGCGGCGGCGTTTTCCCGGGCGGATTGCCGGAGGGGCAATAGGCGCGAAAGGCGGTCTTTGCGGCGGGCCGAATTGAGGGCCGTAAGGCGGCCTCTGCGGCGGCGGGCCGAACTGCGGTCTCTGCCGAGACGGACCGAATTGAGGGCCGTAAGGCTGTTTTTGCGGAGGGCCGCCCATAGGCGCGCCCGTATAAGGGTTGCGATTGAAGTCCATTTTTTTTAAATCCTCCTTGTATTCGGGCGGTTTAAGCTTTGATATGTTTTTGTCAACGCGCCCTTAAACTGTTTTTTACATTTTGACTAATATATTGAGCAGGAAGTCCATGGCCTGATCGGCTATTTCGGACGAATGCTTGAGGTGCTTATAAAGCTCTCTGTATTTGAATATCGCCTTGAAGTCGTCGGTCTCAAAAAGCTCGGCGAGTGCCTCTTGAAACTGCGCAGACACTAAGTTTTCGTACTGCTTGACGGTCAGAGCCTCCTCGCGGGCTATCGATTTGTGTTTTTCGATGCGGAATACCGCGTTGTGAATGTGCGTGGTGATTTTTACCAGCGTCGCCGTCATCGAAACCATTTGAGCGTTGGGCGCGACCTTAAAGAGGCGAATGCCCTCGAGAGTCGTCTTTGTGTTGTCGGTAATTTCGTCGATGAGCCTCGACAAGGCAAATAAGTCCTCGCGGTCTATCGGGGTAAAGTAGGTTTTGTTTAGCTCGTCGATGAGAATTCTCCTCGACATGTCGCCCTTTTCCTCAAAGACGATTATTTCGTCGGCGGCTTTCGCGTCGTTTGAAAGACAAAATTCGTGAAGCCGCTTGACGGCCTGCTCCATAATTTTGCATTGCTCGATGAGAATCGCAAAGAAGTTGATTTTTGAGCCCATAGTTTTTTTTGTGCCACCGCCTTTTATTTTTTTATGGTTATTATCCGACAAATATTCGCGTTATATAAAAGAACAACGCGCCGATTGCAAAGGTTATCGGATAGGTCAATATCCAAAAGATAAATATCCTTGACGAATTTGACCAGTTGACGCCCCCGAAACGGCTTGACGCGCCTATTCCCATGACGGCCGACGACACGGCCTGACCCGCGCTGACGGGAATTCCCACGCTCGAGGCGGCAAATATGACCGATTCGACGGATATCTGCGTCAGAAACGAGTGAAAGGGCTTTATTTTGTATATGCGCTTGCCGACGGTGTGAATTATTCTCGTGCCGCCGAAACACGCGCCCGCGACCAAGGCCAGAGCCGACAGAGCCGTTATGGCTATTATCGTAGGCGCGTCGGTCAGTCTGTCGGCGCGGCCGAATATGACAAACAGCAGAAACGCCACGCCGAGCGGCTTTTGGACGTTGTTTATAGATATCGCCGAGGCCAATATTCCGACGTTGAGCACCTGAAGCTTTTTTATGATTCCGTCGGAGGAGACGGGGATTTTGTAGGCCAACCTTTTGGCGAGCTTCATTATAAAAAAGCCGACCACAAAGCTTGCCAGAGGAACGGCGACGGACGTAAGTATGATTTTTATAAACAAGCTGCGCCAATCGACGGGCAAAAAGCCGAAGGCCGCCGTCGCCGCGCCGGATATTCCGCCCATAAGCGAGTGGGAGGTGCTGACCGGCAGGCGTTTTTTTGCCGAAAACAGACACCACAAAAGACCGCCGAGCACGCCCGTAAACAAAAAGGCGCAGGCGATTACGTCTTGCTTTGCCGCTAAGTCGGAATGATTTACGGTTTTTCCGATAGTCGACGCGACCGAAAAATCCATTCCGAGCAGATAATAGCCGAGAGGCGCTACGATTGTAAAGACGACCGTGACGATAACCGCCGTCTTGCGCGGCATTGCGCGCGTCGCTATGCTTGTGGCTATGGCGTTCGCGCCGTCGTTGTAGCCTACAAAAACCGTGTAGCCCAAGGTAATTAATATAATAAGTACAGAAAAAAACATCGTTTTATGAGTTCCTAAACTCTCCGTAATTATTATAGTATATCGCGCGATAAAAAGCAATGATTTTTTAGTGAAAAATAAAAATTTTGAAGGCGCGTTTGAATTGACAAAACATATCGGTTTCTAGTATAATCAAAGGGTGGAAATTCCTCGGCGCGGTTTTGATAATTTATTTTTTTATAACCGCATAAGAAATTTCGAGGTGACGTATTCCAAAAAGCGCGTTTAATTCCTTTATTTTTTTTTGACGGCGTTATATAATAATCCGTGCGTTGCCGCTTTAGCGCGGCGTCAACGGAAAAAAGTCGTTTGAACGGAGGTCGGAAATATGCTAACAGCAATAGTCGGAGTAAATTGGGGAGACGAGGGAAAGGGCCGCATGGTCGACCTCTTGTCGTCCGAATATGACATTATCGTCAGATATCAGGGCGGCAACAACGCCGGTCACACGGTGGTCAACGACAAGGGGCGGTTTATACTCAATCTTTTGCCGTCGGGAATATTGAGAGAGGGAACCGTCAACGTCATGGGGCCGGGTATGGTCATAGACCTCGAGCATCTGGTAGGCGAAATCGCGGGGCTAAAAGAAAAGGGAATCAAAATAACCGGCGAAAACCTAAAGATAAGCGACAAGGCGACGATTTGTCTGCCCTATCACAAGCTTTTGGACGCGTTGGAGGAGGATAGATTGGCCGACCAAAAATTCGGCTCGACAAGGCGCGGAATAGCTCCGGTATACGGAGATAAATATATGAAAAAGACTATAAGAATAGGCGAATTACTCAACCCCGAGGCTCTTCGCCGCAGATTGTTTCCGATAGTCGAATGGAAAAACCTTTTGATAGAAAAAGGATACGGAAAGGAAAAAATCGACGCGGAGGAAATTTATAGCAAGATAACCGCATACGGCGAAGCTATAAAGGAGCACATAACCGACGCCGGCGAATTTTTTGACGCGGCTCTCGTACAAAACAAGAGAATTATGTTTGAGGCGCAGCTCGGGGCTTTGAGAGATATAGACTACGGAATTTTTCCGTATACCTCTTCAAGCTCGACGATAGCCGCCTACGCGCCGTTAGGCGCGGGCGTGCCTTACGCTAAGCTCGACGGGGTCATAGGCATAACCAAGGCCTACAGCAGTTGCGTGGGCGAGGGGCCGTTTACCGTCGAAATGAGCGGCGACGAGGCGGAGGCCTTAAGACGCGCCGGCAACGAATACGGCGCGGCGACGGGCAGAGCCAGACGCGTGGGAGCCTTTGACGTTCCCGCAAGCCGTTACGGAGCAAAAATTCAGGGGGCGACGTGTCTTGCGCTGACAAAGCTCGACGTGCTGTCATATATGGACAAGATTCCGGTATGCGTCGCTTACGAGGTTGACGGCAAGCGGCTTGACGGCTTTGTCACCGACGACAGGCTTTATCGCGCCAAGCCCGTCTTTGAGTATTTTGACGGCTTCAAAGAGGATATCGGCGGTTGCAGAAAAAAATCGGAGCTTCCTATAAACGCCGTCAAATATATAGAGTTTATAGAGCGGGCCGTCGGCGTAAAAATAAAATACGTCTCGGTCGGCGCGGAAAGACGGGATTATATAATAATGTAGATTAAGGAGTCTTTATGCTTGACAAACTACACGAGGAATGCGCTATTGCGGGAGTGAGTATTTGCGCCGAGGAGTCGGCCGGATTGATATACAACGCTCTGCTTGCGCTTCAGCACAGAGGACAAGAGGGCGCGGGCATTGCCGTTCTGCGTGAAAACAGGATAAACATATACAAAAAACGCGGACTGGTCAGCGAGGTCTTTAACGACGAAAGCCTAAAAAACCTCTCTAAGGGCAAGCTGGCAATAGGACATACCAGATATTCGACGACGGGGAGCAACACGGTAAGCAACGTTCAGCCCTTTGTCACCGAATACCTTACGGGAAGAATAGCCACGGCTCACAACGGCAACATCGTCAACGCAAAGCAGCTCAAGGAAAGCCTCAAGAGCTTAGGCATAGATTTTGCGGCGAGCAGCGATTCAGAGGTCATAGCCTCGCTTATCGCCTACAACATACTAAAGACGGGCGACGAGGCGGCGGGCGTGCGCGAGGCCGTCAAGCAGATAGACGGCGCGTTTTCGCTGATAATCATGACGAGCAAGGGCAGGCTCATAGTCGTTCGCGACGGGTTCGGCTTCCGTCCGCTTTGCATAGGCTCAAATATATTCGGAATGATGGCGGCGTCCGAGAGCGTCGCGCTCGACAGCTGCGGCTTTAACTTTATCCGCGACGTAAACCCCGGAGAAATGCTCGTCATAGAAAACGGAAAGATAATATCAGGCGAGAGGGTCATAGAGAGCAAAAAAAGCGGCCTTTGCATATTTGAGCACGTCTACTTTGCGCGTCCCGACTCGATTATAGACGGGCAGAGCGTCTATAAGGCGCGCTTTGATATGGGCGTAAGGCTTGCAAAGGAATGTCCGATAGACGCGGATTGCGTGGCGGGCGTTCCCGACAGCGGCTTAGAGTGCGCCGCGGGATACGCGAGAGAGAGCCGCCTGCCTCTGGTAAGCGCGTTTGTAAAAAACAGATACGTCGGCAGAAGCTTTATATATCCGTCGCAGATAGAGCGCGAAAGCGCGGTAAAGGTCAAGCTCAACCCATTAAAATACAACGTTCAGGGCAAGCGCATAGTTTTGACCGACGACAGCATAGTCAGGGGAACGACGTCGGCAAAAATCGTCAAGGCTCTGAGAGAGGCGGGAGCAAAAGAGGTGCATATGCGCGTCTCGTCGCCGCCGTTTAAGCATAGCTGTTATTTCGGCACGGACATCGACAAGCCCGAAAACCTCATCGCCAACAATCACAGCGTGCAGGAAATCGCCGACAAGCTCGGCGTAGACAGCCTCGCCTATATCAGTCTCGAGGGAATGAAAAGCGCGTGCTCCGACTGCCGTCTTGATTTTTGCGACGGGTGCTTTACCGGCAGGTATAATATCGACATAAACGAATACGACAAGGACATATTAGAAACGCCGCCCTGCGATGGCTTTAAGAGCAAGTAAACGCCGTTAAAACAACGGCAAAGCATATAAGAAATAGGAGAGATAAATGCAAAAGGGTTATCTTGTATTGGAAAACGGTAAAATTTTTGAAGGGAGTTTTTTGGGGAAGCCGCGCGACGTTATAGCCGAAATAGTCTTTACGACGGCTATGACGGGCTATCTTGAGACGCTGACCGACGAGAGCTATTACGGACAGATGATAGTGCAGAGCTTTCCGCTCATCGGCAACTACGGAGTAATTGCCGACGATTTTGAAAGCGGCGGTGTGGCGGCCTCGGCATATATCGCGAGAAGCTTTACCGACAGGCCGTCAAATTTTAGGAGCAAGGGCGATCTTAGCGGCTTTTTTGAGGCCTCGGGCGTCACGGCCTTTTGCGGTATAGACACGCGCGCGCTCGTCAGAATTATCAGAGAACGCGGCGTCATGAACGCCATGCTGACCTCCGACCTAAGTCACGTCGATTTTGCCGCCCTGAAGGGCTACAAAATAACCGACGCGGTAAGGAGCGTGTCGCGCAAGGATATAACCGAGGACGGAGACGGAGATATAAGAGTCGTTTTGTATGACTTCGGAGCAAAGGCAAACATCATGAGAAACCTCGTCAAGAGGGGTTGCAGGGTCATAACCGTGCCTTACGACGCCCCGGCGGAGAGAGTGACCGCCATGAAGCCCGACGGCATAATGCTGTCTAACGGGCCGGGCGACCCCGCCGAAAACGTCGGAGTCATCGCCGAGATAAAAAAGCTGACAAAAAGCGGAATTCCGATATTCGGAATATGTCTCGGGCATCAGCTGCTCGCGCTCGCCAACGGATTTTTGACGACTAAGTTAAAATACGGCCACCGCGGAGCCAATCAGCCGGTAAAAAACGCGGACGACGGCCGCGTCTATATAAGCAGTCAAAACCACGGCTACGCCGTCGTCGGAGACAGCGTAGACCGGGCGGTAGCCGAGGAGCTTTTTGTAAACGTCAACGACGGCACCAACGAGGGACTGAAATACAAAAATTTCAACGCCTTTTCGGTGCAGTTTCACCCGGAGGCCGCGGGCGGCCCTACCGATACCGAATATCTTTTTGACGAATTTATCAAGAGAATAAGCACAAGGAGTAAAGCGTAACATGCCGTTGAATAAAGACATAAAAAAGGTTTTACTGATAGGCTCGGGCGCAATCGTCATAGGTCAGGCCGCCGAATTCGATTATTCGGGGACGCAGGCGCTACGCGCGCTCAAGGAGGACGGCATAGAGGCGGTGCTGATAAATTCTAATCCCGCGACTATCATGACCGACAACGCTATGGCGGACAGAATCTACATCGAGCCGCTTACTCTTGCGACCGTCAAAAGAATCATCGAAAAAGAAAAACCGGACAGCATTATGTCCGGCTTCGGCGGTCAGACGGGGCTGACGCTGTGTATGCAGCTCGCCCGCGAGGGCTTCCTAAAAAAGCACGGCATAAGACTTCTCGGCGCGGGCCCCGAGACTATAGACAAGGCCGAGGACAGGCAAATGTTTAAGGACGCGATGGAGAGCATAAACCAGCCGTGCATTCCGTCAAAGGTCGTGACGACCTTAAACGACGCTACGGCGTGGGCGGAGCGTCTGGGATATCCGGTCATAATACGTCCGGCGTTTACGCTCGGCGGCAGCGGCGGCGGCATAGCCGACGGGCCGGAAAAAATGCGCGAAATAGCCGCGACGGGGCTTGAAATGTCGCCGATAAGGCAAATCCTCGTCGAAAAATGCGTGTCGGGCTGGAAGGAAATCGAGTTTGAAATAATCCGCGACAACAACGGCAACACCATTTCCGTCTGCGCCATGGAAAACTTCGACCCCGTCGGCGTGCATACCGGCGACAGCATAGTAATCGCGCCGACGATGACGCTTGCCGACAAGGAATACCAGATGCTGAGAAAGGCCGCCTTTGACATAGTCGGCGCGCTCGACATGAAGGGCGGCTGCAACGTGCAATTCGCGCTCAATCCCGACTCGTTTGAATACGCCGTCATAGAGGTCAATCCGAGGGTTTCGCGCTCGTCCGCGCTTGCGAGCAAGGCGACGGGCTATCCGATTGCAAAGGTCGCGGCAAAAATCGCCGTCGGCTATAACCTCGACGAGATAATAAACGCCGTCACGGGCAAAACCTTCGCGTCCTTTGAGCCGGCCCTCGACTACGCCGTCGTAAAGTTTCCTAAGTGGCCTTTCGACAAATTCGTCTACGCAAAAAGAGAATTGGGAACGCAGATGAAGGCGACGGGCGAGGTCATGTCTATAGGCGACAGCTTTGAGGCGGCTCTCCTTAAGGCGGTTCGCGGAGCCGAGCTGCCGACGGACTTTTTGAGATACAAAAAGTTTCAGGAGGCGGATTTGAGCCTTATCATGAAGCACATAGCGTCGGCGACCGACGAGAGAATATTCGCCGTCTACGAGGCGTTATACAGAGGCGTAGACATCGAGGAAATATTCGCGGTCTCAAAAATCGACCGTTGGTTTTTGGGCAAGATAAAAAACATATCCGACTATTCAAAGAGCATAGAAAACAAAAAAATGACGGCGGAGCGTTATGTCGCCGGCAAAAAACTCGGCTTTACCGACAAAACGCTAAAAAAATTGAGCGGCGACAATTTTGATTTCCGCGCCGCCCCCGATTTCAAAATGGTCGACACCTGCGCCGGCGAATTTTTTGCCGATACGCCCTACTTCTATTCCTCGTTTAACACGCCTGAAAGCGGCGGCGAAAACGAGGCCGTCGAGTACATTCAGAGAAACAAAAAGGAGACGGTTATAGTTCTCGGCAGCGGCTGTATCAGAATAGGTCAGGGCATCGAGTTCGACTACGCGAGCGTGCATTGCGTGCGCACGCTAAAAAAGCTCGGCTATAACGTCGTCATCATAAACAACAATCCCGAAACGGTTTCGACGGATTTTGACACGTCCGACAGGCTCTATTTTGAGCCGCTGACCGACGAGGACGTTTTGCACATCATCGACGTAGAAAAGCCTTACGGCGTAGTCGTGGCGTTCGGCGGTCAGACGGCAATCAAGCTGACGGGCGCGCTGTCGCGCAACAACATAAGGATTTTGGGCACGAGCGCGGACAGCATAGATATGGCGGAGGACAGAAAGCGTTTTGACGAGCTGCTCGAAAACGAGGGCATAAAGCGGCCCGAGGGCTTTACCGTGCTGACGAGAGAGGAGGCCTTAGCCGTCGCTAATAAGCTTGGATATCCCGTTTTGATAAGGCCGTCCTACGTCCTTGGCGGTCAAAACATGATAGTCGCGTTTTCGGACGCGGATATAGAGGAATTTATGCGTATCATTCTTGAATACGACATAACCAACCCTATATTGGTAGACAAATATATAGGCGGCACGGAGGCCGAAATAGACGCTATATTTGACGGCGAGGACATCTTCATACCCGGCATTATGGAGCATATCGAGCGCGCGGGCATTCACTCCGGCGACAGCATAGCCGTATATCCGCCGCAAAACATCAACGACGACATGTGCGAAAAAATACTCGACACGTCGTATAAGCTCTGCCGCGGACTGTCCGTCAAGGGCATAGTCAACATTCAATACATAGTAAAGGGAAACGACTTATACGTAATAGAGGTCAATCCGCGCGCGTCGAGAACCGTGCCTTACCTAAGCAAGGTGACGATGGTTCCGATTTGCGAGCTTGCGACTATGGTTTCACTCGGCTCTAAGCTAAAGGATTTACCTTACGGCACGGGCATTTGGAAGGACAGACCTTATACGGCGGTCAAGGTTCCCGTCTTTTCGTTTGAAAAGCTGACCGACGTCGACACCATGCTCGGCGCGGAAATGAAATCGACGGGAGAGGTGTTAGGCCTCGGCAAAAATCTGCAGGAGGCTCTCTATAAGGGCTTGCTTGCGGCGGGCTACAGGCTCAAAAAGAACGGCGGCGTTTTTGTCAGCGTCCGCAATCAGGACAAAAGCGAAATAGCCGCGATAACCAAAAAATTCGCCGACCAAAAGTTCAAGATTTACGCGACGGCGGGAACTGCCGAAGTGCTAAAAAAGGCCGGCATAGACGTCGTCACCGTCCAAAAAATTCACGAGAACGGCAGCGACAACACACAGACGCTGCTAAAGAGCGGAAAGGTAGACTACATAATCTCAACGTCGGCAAAGGGGCGCGACCCCGCCCGCGACAGCGTAAAAATCAGACGGCTTGCGACGATGAACAAAATTCCGTGCCTGACCTCTCTCGACACGGCCAACGCCTTGGCCGAATGCTTATTGGGCAAATTCAGCGAAAACAACACCGAGCTTGTCGACATCAATCACATGAGAAAGGACAAGCTAAAGCTCAAGTTTGCAAAGATGCACGGCGCGGGCAACGACTATATATATATCAACTGCCTCGAAACGCCCGTCGATTCGCCCGAATCTCTGTCGATATATCTCGCCGACCGCCATTACGGAATAGGCGGCGACGGAATAGTTTTGATATGCCCGTCCGACGTCGCCGACGCAAAAATGAGAATGTTTAATCTCGACGGCTCCGAGGGCAAAATGTGCGGCAACGCCATAAGGTGCATAGCCAAATATCTCTACGACAAGGACATAGTCAAAAAGCTTGACATGACCGTCGAAACCCTTAGCGGCGTCAAACGGCTAAAGCTGTTTACGCAGGGTGGCAAGGTGTCGAGCGTAAGCGTAGACATGGGCAAAGCCGTGACGAGGGCAAAGGAAATCCCCGTCATATTTGACAAGGACGAGGTAATCAACCAAAGGGTAAGCATTGCCGGCGGCGAATATAACATAACGTGCGTCTCGATGGGAAATCCGCATTGCATAGTCTTTTGCGACGAGATAGACTCGCTTGAACTGGAAAAATTAGGCTGGCTTTTTGAAAACGACAAAATATTCCCCGAGCGCGTCAACGTCGAGTTTGTCAAGGTCGTAGGCGCGGACAATCTCTCTATGCGCGTGTGGGAGCGCGGAAGCGGCGAAACCTTGGCTTGCGGAACGGGCGCGTGCGCGGCCGTCGTAGCCGCCGTCCTAAACGGATATTGCAAGGAAGGCCGCGACGTCACCGTCAAGCTAAAGGGCGGCGTACTTACCGTAAACTACACTAAGGACAGAGTCGTTATGACGGGCGACGCTAATCTTGTCTTTGAAGGAGTCGTTGAGATATGATAAATCAATTGGTTTTAGTTTTGGACTTCGGCGGACAATACAAGGAATTGATAGCCAGAAGCGTGAGAAATCACAGCGTCTATTCCGAGATAAAATCGGGCGCGATAAGCGCGGACGAAATCGAAAGACTGTCGCCTATAGGCATAATATTGACGGGCGGGCCGAACAGCGTATACGCAAAGGACGCTATAGGCATAGACCCGCGGATTTTTGAGCTGGGGATTCCCGTGCTCGGCATATGCTACGGTATGCAGCTGCTTTGCCACACGCTGAACGGCGCGGTCGAGGGGGCAAAAAAGAGCGAATACGGCGTTACGGAAACCTTTTTGGAGACGGACGACAAACTGTTTAAGGGCTTAAAGCCGGTCATAGCCGCTCTGATGAGCCACACCGACAAGGTGACAAAGCTGCCAAAGGGCTTTGCCGGAACGGCGAGGACGGCAAACACCGAATACGCCGCCTGCTCCGACGGGGAACGCAAGCTTTACGGCATACAGTTTCACCCCGAGGTCGAGCTGACAAAGGGCGGCGACGATATAATCAAAAATTTCTTATATGAAATATGCGCGGCAAAGGGCGACTATAACATAGACGACTACGTCGAAAGACAGATAAAATCAATCAGAGAAAGGGTCGGGCAAAAGCGCGTCATTTTGGCGTTGTCGGGCGGCGTAGACTCGTCGGTTTGCGCGGCGGTGCTGTCGCGCGCGATAGGAAAGCGTCTAACCTGCGTCTTTGTCGATCACGGCTGTATGAGGCTCGGCGAGGGCGACGAAATAGAACGCGTCTTTTCGGCTATGGATTTAAATTTTATAAGGGTCAACGCGGAGGACAGATTTTTGAAGCTGCTTAGCGGCGTCACCGAGCCGGAAAAAAAGCGCAAAATCATCGGCAACGAGTTTATAAAGGTCTTTGAGGACGAGGCGCAAAAGCTCGGCGACATTGAGTTTTTGGCGCAGGGCACAATTTATCCCGACATCATCGAATCGGGCGGCGAGCACGCCGCGACGATAAAGAGCCACCACAACGTCGGCGGTCTGCCTAAGGAAATGAAATTTAAGCTGATAGAGCCGCTGTCGGGTCTATTCAAAAACGAGGTCAGAGAGATAGGCGCGAGGCTGGGACTAAAGCGGTTTTTGGTGTCGCGTCAGCCGTTTCCGGGCCCCGGGCTTGCCATAAGGGTCATGGGCGAGGTGACAAAGCCAAAGCTCGACGTACTGAGGCTTGCCGACGACATAGTTTGCTCCGAAATAAAAAAGGCCAAGTTAAAGCAAAAGGTCAGTCAATTTTTTGCCGTCTATACCGACGTAAAAACCGTCGGCGTAATGGGCGACATGAGAAGCTACGACAACCTGATAGCCGTTCGCGCGGTGACGACAAGCGATTTTATGACGTGCGATTATACGCCGCTGCCGCACGGACTTCTCAAAAAAATAGCGTCGAGAATAGTAAACGAGGTCAAGGGCGTCAACCGCGTGGCGTATGATATAACCTCTAAGCCGCCGGGAACGGTAGAGTGGGAATAACCCCGAGGGGGATATGCGAAAGGCAACACAACGGAAACGCAGGGGGCGGACGCCGCCCGCT
The DNA here is from genome assembly GCA_031273825.1 of Clostridiales bacterium. Taxonomy (GTDB): domain Bacteria; phylum Bacillota; class Clostridia; order Christensenellales; family JAISNN01; genus JAISNN01. The sequence continues at coordinate 5,692 of JAISRB010000081.1, read as the reverse complement.
AATCCGCGGCTTAGAACCGCGAGGTTTTAAAGGTCAAAGGAATAATAAAATTACTTTTTATACAAGGAGCAAAACAATGAAGTACATTTTTGTTACCGGCGGCGTGGTGTCGGGTTTGGGAAAAGGAATAACGGCGGCGTCGCTGGGATTGCTGTTGAAGGCAAGGGGTCTAAAGATAGGCGTTATAAAGCTCGACCCTTATATAAACGTCGACCCGGGAACTATGAGCCCTTATCAGCACGGCGAGGTATACGTCACCGAGGACGGAGCCGAAACCGACCTTGACCTCGGGCATTATGAGAGATTTATCGACGTGAACCTCAACAAATATTCAAACCTGACAAGCGGAAAGGTGTATTTTAACGTCATAAACAAGGAGCGCGAGGGCAAGTATCTCGGGCAGACCATTCAGGTCATACCGCACGTCACAAAGGAAATAAAGGACTTCCTCTTTAGCGGCGGCGATTCCTTCGGCGCGGACATCATGATTGTCGAAATCGGCGGCACGACGGGCGACATCGAAAGTCAACCGTTTTTGGAGGCCGTCAGGCAGATTCAGCTTGATATAGGCAGAGGCAACTGTCTGTTTATTCACGTCACCCTGGTGCCGTATCTCAGCTTTGCCGGCGAGCATAAGTCTAAGCCGACGCAGCATTCCGTCAAGGAGCTTCAGTCTCTCGGAATTTCGCCCGACATAATAATAGCCCGCTCCGACATGCCTATACCCAACGAGATAAAAGAAAAAATCGCGCTGTTTTGCAACGTCAAAAAGGAATGCGTCATAGAAAACCTCACGCTGTCGTGTCTATACGAGGCTCCCGTCATGCTAAAAAACAACGGGCTTGACGCCGTCGTCTGCAAGCTTCTCGACATAAAAACCAAAGAGCCCGACATTTCGTCGTGGGAGGCCGTGCTAAAAAACGTCTACGCGAGCGACAAAAGCGTAAAAATCGCGCTTATCGGCAAGTACGTCAAGCTGCACGACGCTTATTTGTCGGTCGCGGAGGCGTTGAAACACGCGGGATATTCTGAAAAGCACACCGTCGACATAGAGTGGATAGACAGCGAAACCATAACCGACAAAAACGTCGCCGAGGTTTTGAAGGACTGCGACGGGGTGATAATCCCCGGCGGCTTCGGACACAGAGGAATAGAGGGAAAAATCGCCGCTTGCAAGTATGCCCGCGAAAACGATATTCCTTATTTAGGGCTTTGTCTGGGAATGCAAATAGCCGTCATCGAGTTTGCGAGAAACGTCTGCAAAATCGCCGACGCAAATTCGAGAGAATTTGTCAAAGCCGACGCGAACGCCGATTCGGACGGCGTTACGCCGTCTGAAAACGCCGATATCACCGCGTCGTCAAAAAACCTCGTCATAGACTTTTTGCCCGATCAGCATTCAAAAATCAAGATGGGCGGAACGCTCAGGCTCGGACGGTATCCTTGCAGAATAGTTCCCGACACCGACATGTACGAGGCATACGGTCAGGATATGATATCCGAACGTCACCGCCACCGCTACGAGTTTAACAACGACTACCGCGAGATCTTAGAAAAGGCCGGCCTTACGGTCTGCGGAACGTCGCCCGATATGAATATCGTCGAGGCCGTCGAGATAACAAAAAACAAATTTTTTATCGGAGTGCAATTTCACCCCGAATTTAAGTCGCGGCCGAACAGCCCTCATCCGCTGTTTAAATCGTTTATCAAGGCGGCTTGCATAAAAAAGGTCTAAAAAAAGGAGTCAAGCAATGAAAATCAATCAAAATTATTCAAATCTCTGCGAAAGCTATCTATTCGCGTCGATTGCAAAAAAGACGGCGGAGTATAAAGCCAAAAATCCGCAAAAGGAGATAATAAAGCTCGGAATAGGCGACGTCACCCTGCCGCTCGCTCCATCCGTTGTCGCGGCTCTGCAAAGGGCAAGCGCGGAAATGGGCGTAAAGGAGACCTTTAGAGGCTACGGCGAATATCAGGGCTACGATTTTTTGAGAAACGCAATAGTCGGATATTACGCCGAAAAGGGCGTGTCTCTCGAGATAGACGAGGTATTTGTCAGCGAGGGCGCGAAGTCGGACGTCGGCAATATTCTCGATATTTTTGACAAGGATAACGCCGTGCTGATTCCCGACCCGGTATATCCCGTATACGTCGACACAAACGTCATGGACGGACGCAAAATAATATATCTTGAGGCCTCCGCAAAAAACGGATTTTTGCCGCCGCCCGACCCGTCGGTCGAGGCCGATATAATATATCTCTGCTCGCCGAACAACCCTACGGGAGCGGCCTACGACGCGCAAGGGCTAAGGGCGTGGGTCGATTATGCAAACGACCGCGGCGCGGTCATATTGTACGACGCGGCTTATGAATGCTTTATAAGCGACAAGAGCCTGCCGTCGTCGATATTTGAAATCGACGGCGCGAAAAATTGCGCTATAGAGTTTTGCTCGTTTTCAAAAACCGCCGGCTTTACGGGAACGAGATGCGGCTATACCGTCGTTCCTAAGGCGTTAATCAGAGACGGCGCGAGTCTCAACAAGCTGTGGCTGAGACGGCAAAGCACAAAGTTTAACGGAGTGTCCTATATCGTTCAACGCGGAGCCGAGGCCGTCTTTTCAAAGGAAGGACGCGGGGAAACGGCAAAAAATATAGCCTACTACATGGATAACGCGAGGCTGATAGGCGACGCGGTGGCAAAAAAAGGCGCGTATTATACCGGCGGCAAAAATTCGCCTTACGTCTGGTTTGAATGCTTTGACAAAAAGGAGTCGTGGGAGTTTTTTGACTACCTCTTAGAAAACTACGGCATAGTCGGAACGCCCGGAGCAGGCTTTGGCGAGGCCGGCAAAAACTTCTTTAGACTGACCGCCTTTAACAGCCGTGAAAACACGCGAAAGGCCGTAGACAGGTTGTTAAGCAAATGAAATTTAATACGGAGTTTAAGGACTACAAAATAATCGCGACGGGCGACGGAATGAAGCTCGAAAAATGGGGCAAGTATGTCTTATTGCGCCCCGACCCTCAGGTAATATGGCCGTCGCGGATAGACATGGAGGGCTACAAGGGGCTTTCCGCGGTATACAAGCGCGAGGGCGGCGGCGGAGCTTGGCGGTTTATCGAGCCTATTCCCGACGAATTTAATATTTCGTGGCGAAATCTGACCTTTTCGCTAAGGCTGACGGGCTTTAAGCACACGGGGCTTTTTCCCGAGCAGGCGGTAAACTGGAGCGCGGCGATATCGCTGATTGAGGCGGCAAAAAGACCCGTGTCGGTTCTCAACCTCTTTGCCTACACGGGCGGGGCGACGGCGGCCTGTCTTTCTGCGGGCGCGTCCGTCTGCCATGTCGACGCGGCGAGAGCCATGGTCGAAAGGGCGCAAAAAAACGTTCTTTTGAGCGGACTAAAAAACGATGGCGTCAGATATATAGTCGACGACTGCATAAAGTTCGTCGGCCGCGAAATCAAGCGCGGCAAGCGTTATGACGCGGTAATCATGGATCCGCCGAGCTTCGGCAGAGGGCCGAATAACGAAATGTGGAAAATCGAGGACGGAATTTATTCTCTTGTCGATTTGACGCGCAGGGTCATGAGCGACAGGCCGCTTTTTCATTTGATAAACTCCTACACCACGGGGCTTCAACCGGGAGTTATGAACAGTATTCAAAGGCTTGTATTCGGGGGGGGCGGCTCCGCCGTTTTTGACGCTTACGAGGTGGGACTTCCTACGGAGGAAGACATAATTTTGCCGTGCGGGGCTTCCGCGTTTATCAACTTTAACGGAGGACTGTCATGAAAAGTCGGGATTTGCAGATAATGTATGAGGACAACCACCTTTTGGTGGCCGTCAAGCCCCAAAACGTTCCGAGTCAGGAGGACGAGTCAAAAGACCCCGACATGCTGACGCTATTAAAGGAATATATAAAAGAAAAATACGCGAAAGAGGGCAACGTCTTTCTCGGACTCGTTCATCGGTTAGATCGTCCGACGGGCGGCGTAATGGTTTTTGCGCGGACGAGCAAGGCGGCGGCGCGGCTGTCCGAGAGCATAAGAGAGGGCGAATTTGAAAAGACATATCTTGCCGTCCTCGACGGCGTACCCAAAGAAAAAACCGCGAAGCTGACTCACTATCTCGTCAAAAACCAGGAGCAAAACATGGTCAGAATAGCTCCGCTTTCGACGGTAGGGGCAAAAAAAGCCGAGCTTATCTATAAGATTCTCGAGGTCGCAAAAGACAAAAGCGCATCCTTGGTCAGTATCAACCTCCTGACGGGCAGAGGTCATCAGGCGCGCGTGCAGACCGCCGCCATAGGCGCGCCGATATTCGGAGACCACCGATACGGCAAGGGCGCGCCGGGAGTAAACCTCGCGCTTTGGGCGGCGGTTCTCAAATTTCCTCATCCCGTCACCGGCAAGACAATGGTGTTTATCGCCTATCCGCCCGAGGACGAAATACCGTGGAGCGGCTTTGACGCGGGCAAATATCTCGGCATAAACAAAAACCTATAAACCAAAGGCAGGTAAGCTATGAAAAACGATTTTGACAAATCTCTCGCGGAGCTTGAGGCTCTGACAAAAAAGCTCGAAGACCCCGACATGCCGCTTGCGGAAAGCATAGAGCTGTTTAATAAGGGCGTCGCTCTGACAAAAAAATGTCTCGAAAGCTTAGACGAAAGCAAGGGCAAAATTTCTCTTTTGACCGACGAAATAAACGGAATTTCAAAGCCTTTTGAGCCGTCGCTTCCGGACTAAAGACAAAAAATTAATAAAAAACAGACAGCTTTAGGAGATTGCGTTTGTGAAAAAAAGGCTAAACTCGGCGACGGTCGCCGTATACGGGCTTTTTATAGCGTTTATAGCTATATGCGCGCAAATAAATATTCCCACACAGCCCATACAGATAACCCTCGGAGTATTTGCGGTGCTTGCCGCGGGGGGGCTTTTGGGAGCGAAACGCGCGGCGGCGGCCGTCGCGCTGTACGTTTTGCTCGGCGCGTTCGGCGCGCCCGTATTCGGATATTTCAGGGGCGGGTTAGGCGTATTGCTCGGGCCTACGGGCGGCTATCTCATAGGATATATCCCGATGGCGTTCGCCGTCGGCTTTTTGTCGGAGCTGCTTAGAAAAAAAACCGGCGAGAGTTATTTTGTCTACATACCGTCCATGGCGGCGGGAGTCATCATATGCTATATATTCGGCACGGCGTGGTTTGTCATATCGACAAAAAGCACGGTCGCGGCGGCTCTTGCGGTTTGCGTCATTCCGTTTATTCCGGGCGACGTGATAAAGATAATTTCCGCGGCTCTTTTTGTATATAAGCTAAGGCCGCGGCTATCGGCGCAATTGCGGCAATTTGACTAAAAAATCATGTAGGTTTTGACAAAAAATAAATAAAAAGAGGAAAGTGGTATGGTTTACAAAATCGACAAAAGCAACTATAAGACCTTTGACGTCTTTGAAAAGAACAAGCTGTCTCCGCGCGCGTATTTTATTCCGTTCGCGTCTAAGGAGGAGGCTTGCGGAACCGATTGTTTGAACGAAAGATATAAATCGGCGAGAGTAAAGATGCTGTCGGGCGATTGGAAATTCAAGTATTTTGACAGGCTTTCGAGCCTGCCCGACGCCTTTGATACCGACGAAACGCAGTTTGACGGCGTAACCGTTCCGTCGTGCTGGCAGAGAACCGGCTATGAA
>JAISRB010000061.1 GCA_031273825.1 Clostridiales bacterium | reverse complement strand
GCAGAGCCTTATCAGGGCGGCGGCAATATGATATCGGACGTAACCTTTTCGCAATCGGCCTACGCGCCGCCGCCCGCGAAATTTGAGGCGGGAACGGCAAACATCGCCGGCGCGATCGCGCTCGCGGCCGCGCTCGATTATGCGCATAGCGTCGGCATGTCAAATATAGCCGCTCACGAAAAACGTCTGATAGACCGCCTCACGGAGAGGCTGTCGTCAATCGACGGTCTGACTGTAGTCGGAGGCGCGGAGCAAAAGGCCGGAGCCGTCTCCTTTGTAATCGACGGCGTTCCTCCGTCAAAAATAGCGGGGGCTCTCGACAAATTCGGCGTCGCCGTCCGCGCCGGCCACCACTGCGCTCAACCGATTTTGCGCCTTATGGGACGCCCCGAAACCGTTCGCCCGTCCGTCGGCATGTATAACGGCCTCGACGAAATAGAATTTTTGTGCCGGTTGCTGTCGGATTTTATCAAAAACAAGCGTTTATACGATATATAATCCGGGGCAAACGCATAAAAATACATTTGCCCCGTAAAGTGTTTGCTTCGGTTTAGCGGCTTGCGCGAATGCAAGCCCCGATTAAATTAATTGAAAAATCTATTTATGAGCGGCACAAGCTTCTTTTTCTTGGCGATATAAGGCTCCGATTTGTTGCACAGCGCGGCGGCTATCGCGGCCGAAAAGATTTTTGTCAGAACGCGAAGCCCTTTCGGCGTATTTTTTTTGACGTATTCGTAATATTCCTCGAGCGTCTCGTGTTGAAAATCGAGAATATCGTTTAATACGTCGGTGTCGGCGTAATATCCGCAATGAAAATTTTTCTCGGCGAACGCCTTCGGCTTGAAGTGCTTGATATTCAGACCGTATATGTCGAGCATACGCGTCAAAAACTCCTTGTATGTGACGCGGCAGCTTTCTCCGCCGCCGAGATTAAACGTGCGTCCGTTCAGCTCCGCGGTTTTTTGGCACGCGTTGACGAGCGCGAGCGCGGTAGTGTCGGACGACGCGATTTCGAGCCGCGTATTCAGCGGCATATGAAACATAAGCGGGTCGGTGTGAGGCAGACCCATAATCGCCGAAAATCTGAATATAGTATAATTTACGCCCGATTCGCCGAGCATTTTTTCCGTGACGACCTTTGTCAGCGCGTAATAGTCGCCCTCGCTGACCCGCAAAGGGTCTCCGACTCTTATGTTATAATCCTTAGTCCTGTCGCCGTATACGCTTATCGACGACGAATATATTATAAAGCAATCGGGATTGTGCTCCTTTATAGCCCTGACAAGGTTTTGCGTTCCCAAAAAGTTGACGGTCTTTGCGAGGTCGGGCTTTCTGTCGGCGACGGGCGGCAGCATGGCCGCCAAATGAATGACGACGTCCTGTCCTTCGACGGCGTTATCGACGACTTTTTCGTCGTTTATGCCGCCGTAAACGATTTTTATCTTGTTTTTGTGCTTGTCGAGCAGCTTTCTGCTCTTTTTTGTCGGCAAGTCAAAGGCCGTAACCTCATATTCGTCGCCGCGCTCCAACAGCTTTAACAGCGTGCGATAACCCACGTTTCCCGCCGCGCCCGTCAAAAGTATTCTTTTTTTCATAACCCGCCCTCCGGTTTTTCTTTTATTTCCGCTTTGTCAAGCTTATTATGCTTACATTATATGTCACATTGGTGAATTTTTTATTAACTTTAAAAAATTTTTTTTAGACAAATTTTTATTTGCAAAAAAAAATCGTTCGTGCTATAATATAAAACTGTCGCGCAGACGGCACAAAAAGCCTCTCCGCTACGGACTTTAGAGAGAGAAAGAGAGAGACAAAAAAACTATGGACAAATTTCAAATCGATTTAACCCAAGGCAAGGTCGCAAAAAACCTTATCAGGTTTTCACTGCCCTTTTTGGCGGCGAATTTTTTGCAGGCGATGTATAACCTAAGCGACATGCTTATAGTCGGAAGATTCAACGGCGCGGTCGGCGCGTCGGCTATCGGCGTAGGCGGTCAGATGACGTTTTTGGTGCTGAATATTATAAGCGGACTCGCCGTAGGCGGCACGGTCATAATAGCGCAATTTTTGGGTTCTAAGCAAGAAAGCAAGCTAAAACAGACGCTCGGAACGATATTTACGCTCTACGCGATGGCGGCCGCGGCGTTTACCGCTATCATGCTTATATTTAATCCCTTGCTGGTGAGGTCGTTGACAAGCGGCTCGCCGATGGTTTATGACGACACGCTAAAATACGTCAATATCTGCACGGCCGGAAACATATTTATATTCGGCTACAACGCCGTCAGCGCGATACTCAGAGGCATGGGCGACTCAAAGCACCCGCTTGTCTTTGTCGGAATAGCCGCCGTACTAAATATCGCCCTCGACCTTTTGTTTGTTTGGTCGTTCGGCATGGGCGCGGCGGGCGCGGCTCTCGCGACGATAATATCGCAGGCGTTCAGCTTTGTCATTTCTATAATATTCTTAAAAAAGAAAAATTTCATCTTTGATTTTAAGCTAAAAAGCTTCAAAATCGACAAGACCATATCAAAGGAAATACTAAAAATAGGCCTGCCGGCCTCCCTTCAGGGCGCGTTGGTGACGGCGTCGTTTATGATTTTGACCGTCGTCGCCGACAGAATAGCCGGCATAGCCGGCGTAACGGCGATAAGCGTCGTCGGCAAGGTCAATTCGGTGGCAATACTCCCCGCCCTCGCCATGCAAATGTCGGTCTCGTCGATAGCCGGTCAAAATCTCGGCGCGAATAAGCCCGACCGCGCCCTAAAAACCATGCTGTCGGCGGTGGTCATAACGCTGTCTCTCTCCGTCGTAATGTACGCGATAGCAAGCATATTCGCCGAGCCGATAGTCAAAATCTTTATAGGAAACGAATCTCAAACGCTGACTCCCGAGGAGACCGCCGAATGCTTGAGGCAAAGCGCGGTATATCTCAAGCACATGAGCCTCGACTATCTTGTGGTGTCGGTAATATTTAATATTTCGGGGCTTGCCATGGCCGCCGGTCACACGCGGTTTTCGCTTATGTGCGGGGTCGTCAGCTCGATAGCCTTTAGAATCCCCGCCTCCGTTTTGCTCGGCATAACCTTAGGACTCGGAATGTCGGGGTTAGGCTACGCCGCGCCTATAGCCAGCGCGTGCGCGTCCGTCATCGGAATAATCTATGTCCTTACCGGAGCGTGGAAAAAATCTAAGGTAAATATCAACGCCGGAAACGCCGCAGCGGAGCCGATAATTTGACGCGGCGGTCATTTCACCGACTCCGCCGTCAGTTGATAACGCTCCTTTTTCAAGCGTCCGAATTGTCGGACGTTCTTTCTTTAAATTCAAGTCTTATCGGCGTTCCGTCAAAATCGACGGCCTTTCTCAATTGGTTTTCGAGGTAGCGTTTATAAGAAAAATGAATGAGCTTGATATCGTTGACAAAAAAAACAAAGGTCGGCGGGCCGACAAGGGCTTGCGTGACAAAATAAATTTTTAGTCTTTTTCCGTTTTTTGACGGCGGCTCGGTGACGGCTACGGCTTGCCTTATGATGTCGTTGAGGACTCCCGTCGTCACGCGCCTTTGCGAGTTTTGATAGACGCGGAAAAGCTCGGGCATAATGTTTTTTATTCTCTGACCCTTTAGCGCGGAAATATAAACCGGCACAAAATAGTCCATAAACTTAAGCTCCTCTTTGAGAACGGCGTTAAATTTGTTGATTGTGCCCGTGTCCTTTTCTACCTTGTCCCACTTATTCATGAGAACGACCGACGGCTTGCCGTGCTCGTCAACATAGCCCGCAAGCCGAACGTCCTGCTCGGTTATGCTCTCCGACGAATCTATGACTATGACGGCGATATCCGCGCGTCTGACCGCGTCAAGCGCGCGCACGACGCTATAATATTCGACGTCCTCGCCGACGTTCTTTTTTTTGCGTATGCCGGCGGTGTCTACAAGCGTGCATTTTGTTCCGTTAAATTCAAAATCGGTGTCTATCGCGTCGCGCGTCGTTCCCGCGATGTCGCTGACTATGACGCGCTCAAAGCCGAGTATTCTGTTGACTATCGAGCTTTTCCCCGCGTTCGGACGGCCTATGACGGCGATTTTTACACGCTCCTCGGCGGCGGTTTCGGGCGTTTTTTCCTTTAGCTTAGAGGTAATTTCGTCCAAAAGGTCGCCTATGCCCTTGCCCTGCTCGGCCGATATAGAAAACGGAACGCCTAAGCCCAATTCAAAAAAGTCGTAGACCGCGCTTTCGCCGCTCAAATTGTCGACCTTGTTGACAGCCAAAACGTATGGCTTTTTTGTCTTTCTTATAAAATCGGCGACGTCGTAGTCCTCGGGCAAAATTCCGTTTTTGCCGTCGGCTATAAACAAAATCAGATCCGCGCTTTCGGCGGCGGCCTCGACCTGCCGCCTTATGTGCGACCACATTTCGTCGGCGGATCTGACCTCCAGCCCGCCCGTGTCTATCATGGTGAAGTTATATCCGCACCATTCGACGTCGGCGTAGAGCCTGTCGCGCGTAACGCCCGGCTTGTCCTCGACGATTGCTATTCTTCTTCCGGCTACCCTGTTAAAAAAAGTCGACTTCCCGACGTTGGGTCTGCCTATAATCGCAACAAGCGGCTTCATTTTTTCTTTTCCTTAATCGTATTTTTGTTTTTTTTAATTGATATCCAATATTATAGGCATTATCATAGGATTTTGCTTGTATTTATTGAATATATACTTTCTAAGCGATTTTTTTACTACGGTTTTTATGACGGCGTTGTCGTCGCATTTTTCAAAGTCAAACTGACCGAAGGCGTTTCGTATAACGTCGCGCATTTCGGCG
>JAISRB010000124.1 GCA_031273825.1 Clostridiales bacterium | reverse complement strand
GTCCGATCTTTCAGAACGAATTTGTACTGACCCCGGACGGAATCGTCGGGCGGCGCACGTGGGCCGAGCTTGCGCGCGTTTACGGCACGGTGAGGGGGCAACAAGCAGAGCTGTTTGAATACCCGGGCTTTGTGCTCAGAATGGGCACGCGCGGCGGCGAGGTGAGGCTCATGCAGTTAGTCCTCAACGAGCTTAGCAATTATTATCCGCAAATTCCGCTTTCCGCCGTCGACGGAATATTCGGAGCGCAGTTTTACGGCGCGGTAATCGCCTTTCAGAGGCTTTTCGGCTTGCCCGTCGACGGCATGATCGGGCCGCTGACGTGGAGTCGGATTGTATACGAGCGGTCGAGGGCGGCAAACCGAGACACAAACAACGGCTAAACGGCTACAAAAGGCACGGAAGCGCGATTGTTTACATAAAGTTTTCTTTTATTTTTTGTCTAAACCTATTGCAAAATATCTAAAAATTGTTTAAAATATAAGAGATAGATTATTTGTCAAAATACAAGAGTGTATTGCAATGGGGGTTCCGATGAAAAAAAGAAGCTTTTTTACGGCGCGTTTGGCGTTGTCGGCTTTGATTATTCTTTCCGTTTCCATACTTTCGGCGTGTTCGCGCTACGGCGAATTGATTCCCGTTTTTTCCGAAACCGACTTGGCCGCGCAGGCGGCGGTGAGGGTTTCGGGCGAAGCCGATTATTTTGAGGCGCGCGACTGGAACGGGCGAGGCGGCGTTTTTTTGACCGTCAATTTTGCCGGCAAGGGCGTGTTTGTCGTCATAGACTTCGGCAAGGAGGTTTCGTTTAACTCCGTCGTAATCAAAGAAAAGGGAAGCTCAGTCGCGGAATTTGAGATATCGGCCTTAAATAGCGCGACGGGAGAATATGAGAGGCTTTACGCGTCGAGCGGAATAGGCGACGACAGAATCTGCAACGTCGGAGAGACGACGTCGGCAAAGCTCTGGGTGACGATATTAAAGACCGACGGCAAGGCAAAAATCGATAAAATTTCCGTTTACGACGCGGGCGGCGCAAGCGAGGGCTTTCGCGTCGTCGAGCACGTCAAATTTTCCGATAACAACATAGCCGACATAAGAGACGACGCGGCAAAGGCCGCGGCTTTTTCGCTGCACTATGCCGCCGTCACCGACGTAGTCATAACCGACGCTTACGGCTTTTTTCACGGTCAGGTCAGCCCGGGAACGAGAAACCAAAACGCCATCGCCGAGGAGACCTATTACGGCGCGCGCGAAAAGGTCAACGCCGGCCAATACGCCGCCAATAAGGCGCGTTTCAAAGAAAACCTTGACGCGTTGCGCGTACTTATAGATAACCCCGACATAAGAATATGGTGTTCGGTCGGCATAGAACAGCTTGATTACGGCGGCGCTTTGAGTTCTATAGCCACCTCGGAGTTTATATTCAGAGCGAGAAACGACAGAAACGACAAGCTAAAGGTCTTTTTTGAGGAAAACGAGCTGTACGGCTTAGTTTTTTCGTGGAACGCCGTGCCTCCGGGGCATTTTTATGAATGGCGCGCCTATAATCAGCTTATCGACGACGCGGCGCAGTACGCCAACGTTTCGGTGTCGTTGTCGATTCCTAACTTTAAGGTTTACGGGAGCGCGAAGCAAAACGTTGAAATGTATATATTAGACGTCGCGTATATCTTTAACAAAAAGGGTGAAAGCCGCGCCTACGAAAACGCCGTGCAGACGTTGCACAGGGCAAGCGCGGGCAACGTCTTTGACGCAAAAAAAATCGTTTTGAATATTCCCGCCTACGGAAAGACGGCGACGGGAGACGTTTCACCGTATTCCGACACGGTGACGGGAGACGCGGACGCCGGCTTTTTCGGCCTTCTCGGCAAGCTTTCCGACAACTACGGCGACTTTTATTTTAACGGCTTTGCCTCCGTCAGAGACAATACGCTTTTGGCGATCAAGGCGGGAATCATGGGCGTAGGCCTTTCAAACGTCTTTGACGACGCGCCTTACGAATACGCGTATTCGCTGGGCGGAGCTATCGCTGAAGTAATCTGACGGGGCAAACGCATTTTCGTGCGTTCGCCCCGAAAAAAATTATGATTTTTTCGCTTGAAAGTTTTTTTGATATGTGATATAATTAAAGCATGAAGCAAATACGGCTTAAGGCATACGCCAAGGTAAACCTGTTTTTGAGGGTTTTGGGGCTTGACAAAAGAGGCCGCCACGGCATGGATTCTTTTAAGTGCTCGGTCGGTCTCGCCGATGAAATCGATATAGCTATACGCGGAGATCGCCGGGTTTCTATACGCATGGATTTGGCGATTGACGCCAAAAACAACGCCGAGGCCGCCGCCGAGGGTCTGATAAAAAAATTCGGACTGCCCGGCGTCGATATTCTCATAAAAAAGGGCATTCCGCTTGCCGCGGGGCTGGGCGGCTCGTCCGCCGCCGCCGCCGCCGTCATATACGGACTAAAAAAACTCTTCGGATTGCCTGACTTTGATTGTTCCGTATACGGCGACGACGTGCCGTTTATGCTGACGGGCGGCGTATGCTTTGACGGACAACGGGCGGACGAAGCCAAAAAAAACGCCGTGCTTGACGCCCTGTCGGGCTATAGCCTGCTGATAGTCAAGCCGTTCGGCGGCTTGATTACAAAAGACGTGTTTTGCCGCTATGACGGGCTTGGACTATTCAAGCCTAAGGAGCGCGGAGACTCTCCGGATATCGCGGGTCTATGTCGCGGAATTTTGGAGCGCGACTATCAAAAAATAAGAGCTAACGTCTATAACGACCTCTACAAAGCCGCCCTTAGCCTACGCCCCGATATAGAGCGCGTCGAGCGCGATATTTTGGAGGAGGGAGCCGTAGCCGCGGTCATGTCGGGCAGCGGCAACGCCTTTGTCGGGCTGTTCGAGACCGATAAATCCGCCGGCTTAGCCGAGGCAAGCCTGACGCGCAAGGGGATATACGAGAGCGTAACGGTATGCGGCGTTAGGCCCGCCGGAATAGAAACCGTAGGGTGACGGCAAAGGCGTTATATAAAGCCGAAAAACAAACATAAATGCCGCCGAAAGGTCAAAAAATACGCCTAAAAAACAAATAAGAAAACCAAAAAACAAATAAAAAAACCTAAAAAAAACAAAATAATCACATAGGAGTCAACAAAATGAAAGTAAAAAAATTTATTACGCCGCTTTTTCTTTTGGTCGTCATTGTTTTGACGGCGTCGCTGTCGAGCTGTCAGGTATATTACGCGGGCAAATTTCAATATGATTTTGACGTGGATACAAAGATGGGCTACAGAATAGAGCTTAGAACCAACCTCAACTATGTCTACATACATGACGGCGTTCAATATAGCGGAAGATATACCGTAACTCCGTTTACCGCCCAACTGAAAATCACCGAAAACAACGACGTCAACGCCGACGTCATCAAGGTCATCGAGGTCAAAATGATATCGAGAAACAAAATATCCTTTGTCAACGACGACGGCGAAACAATAACCCTAATGCGCGCGGCAAGAAATATTCTCGACCCTCTCGACGTGCCGGAGCCGTTTTGATTCGTCGGGTGGTCACCGCTCAACTATTTTGACGTTATATTTTTTTAGCCAATAGTTGACTTGCAAAAAGTAGGCTATGGTTTGAGGGGCGGTCATGAGCTGACCGTACCACGGGGTTTGCTGTTTAGAGGCCGTCGGACGCGCAACGTCCGACGGCTTTTGCGCGGCAATCAGCTCTTGCAGGGCTTGTTTTTTGACGATTTGGTGAAGGGGCTGGGTCGGGTCGGCTATTATTTCGGAGAGCTTTTTTGAGACGGCCTTTAGGTAACCCGGGTTGTGGGTTTTCGGGTAGGGGCTTTTTTTGCGCAGCAGCACCTTTTCGGGCAGCAGACCGCGCACGGCCTGCCGCAGCAGTCCTTTTTCCCGTCCTAAGTAGTCCTTAAATTCCCACGGCGCGGAATATAGATATTCGGCTATACGGTAGTCGCAAAACGGCACGCGAACCTCAAGCCCGTTATACATGCTCATTCTGTCCTTGCGGTCTAAAAGCGTTTGCATAAACCAATCAAAATTGAGGTTGACCATTTGTCTCATGCGCTTTTCGAGGGGGGACGCGGAGCTTAATATGTGCGATGAGTTTAGCGCGGCATAGTATCGCGCGTTTACATATTCCGACGCGTCTATTTTTTTTCCGAAATCGTCGTTTACAAAGCTTGCGCGGTAGTCCGTTGACTGCGCCCACGGAAAGCCGTCGCGCGTTCTTATTTTTTCGTCGCGGTACCACGGATAGCCGCCGAATATTTCGTCGGCGCATTCTCCCGACAGCGCGACGGTGGCGTGTTTTTTTATTTCGCGGCAAAACAGCAAAAGAGAGGAGTCTACGTCGGCCATTCCCGGGAGGTCGCGCGCGTCTACCGCGTCATAGAGCGCGTCGGCTAATTGCTCCGAATCGAGGACTACGCGTCGGTTTTCCGCGCCGAGGTATTCGGTCATGCAGTCGATAAATTCGCGGTCGTCGGAGGGCTGAAACTTATTCGGATTGAAATACAGCGAATTGTCCTTGTAGTCGACCGAAAAGGTGACGAGCTTGCCTCCGTTTTTTTTGAAATACGAGTTTGCGACGGACGATATTATACTTGAATCAAGTCCTCCTGACAAAAACGTACAGACGGGAACGTCCGACACGAGCTGGCGTTCGATTGCGTCGACGACCAAAAACCTCACCTTTTCCGCCGTCGTTTCAAAGGAATCACGGTGTTCTGCGTCGGTCAGACAAAAATACCGCCTGATATCGAGCCGTCCGTTTTCTAAGTACGCGCAATGCGCGGGCTTTATTTCGCGCACGCCCTTAAACACGCCGCAGCCGGGGGTTCTGCCGGGGCCGATATACATTATTTCGGCGACGCCCTCGGCGTCTATTTCCGCCGTCGCTAAGGGGTGAGCGAGAATAGCCTTGATTTCAGACGCGAACAACAGCCTGCCGTCCTTAAAAAAATAAAAGAGCGGCTTTACGCCTATTCTGTCACGCGCCAAAAACAGCCGTTTTGCGCGTTTTTCCCATACGGCAAAGGCGAATATGCCGTTGAGCTTGCCGAGGCATTTATCCTTCCATTCGGCGTAAGCGTGCAAAAGCGCCTCCGTGTCGGAGCGCGTCAAAAAGACGTGTCCGAGGGTCTTTAGCTCGTCTCTTATTTCTTGCGTATTATAAAGCTCGCCGTTGTAGACGATAGCGTATTCCTCGCCGCCGCTTTTTAAGAGCATGGGTTGCAGACCGTTTTGGGGGTCGATGACGCTCAGGCGCGTGTGAATAAGGGCGACGGGGTCGTCTATATAAATGCCGTTTTGGTCGGGACCGCGACGCGACAGGCTTTTTTGCATGGCGCAAAAAAAATCCGTTTGCCCGTCCAAAGAATTTTTATCGTCAAACATACCGGCTATTCCGCACATAAAATTTTTTCTCCTTCTATACATCTTTAGTTTATGCGGCGGCGGTTTTGCGCGGAACAAAAAGGCTATTCTAATTTTGCCTCTTAAGACATAAATATATTTAAAGGCGGCGGCTATAATCGCGCGGCGTTGCTAAAAGAACAAAAAAAGAGGTGAGGCTATGGGCAAAAATATTTTGATAGTCGGATTTAAACGCAGCGGAATATCGGCGGCAAGGCTTATGAAGGAATCGGGCTGTAACGTATATATATACGACGAAAAGCCTGTCGGCGGCGGCTTTGACGACGTCGTTTCGGGCGACAGAAGCGGGCTTTGCTATAAGGCGGTTTTTGACGGTATAGACACGGCGGTATTAAGCCCTTCGGTAGATATAAATTGTCAATTTGTCGGTCGTTGCCGCGCCGCGGGAATAGAGGTTATCGGCGAAATAGAATGCGCCTACCGCGCCTTTAAGGGCGTAGGCCCGGTCACTGCGGTGACGGGTACAAACGGCAAGACGACGACGACGGCCTTGATAAACGACATATACCAAAGCGCGGGGCTAAAATCGGCGGCTCTCGGCAACATAGGAATTCCGTTTTCAGACTTTATCAAAGAGGATATCGAACGCGCCGTCGTCGAGGTCAGCAGCTTTCAGCTTGAAAGCATTGTCGAATTTCGCCCCGATATAGCGGTGTTTTTGAACTTCGCGCCCGATCATCTCGACAGGCACAAGACAGAGAAGGAATATTTTGACGCCAAGCTCAAAATTTTTGAAAATCAGACGGAAAGAGATTTTGCCGTCATAAACGCCGACGACGAATATTTGAGCGATTATTTTATCAAACGCAAAAACGCCGACGGGCTAAAGGCCGGCGTATTATATTTTTCAACGCGGGGTAGAGTGAGGGGCGCGTACGCCGACGGCGGCGCGATAGTCTTTGACGACGGAAAGACCGCAGCCTGTGAGGTCTGCAAGGTCTTAGACGTGCCGCTTATCGGGCGGCACAATGTCGAAAACGCGCTTGCGGCGGTTTCGGCGGCGTACGCCGCCGGCATTCCCGACGGCGCGATAAGGGCGGCGTTAAGGAGCTTTAAGCCGGCCAAAAACCGGATAGAATTTGTCAAAAAGGTGGGAGAAACGGCGTTTTATAACGACAGCAAGGGCACGAATATACACGCGGCCATAGCCGCCGCAAGGAGCATGACGGGTAGCTTTTCGCTAATACTCGGCGGCAGCGACAAGGGGGAGGACTTCGGGCGGCTTTTTGCCGCGCTCCCCGAAAACGTATGCGAAATATTCGTCACCGGCGCGAACGCAAAAAAGATAACCGCCGCCGCAAAGGCCGGCGGATATGCGGACAGGGCTTTTGAATGCGCGACGTTAGAGGAGTGCATAAAAAAGGCCCTCAAAAAATCACCGCAAAACATATTGCTTTCGCCGGCCTCGGCGAGCTTTGACAGATATAAAAATTATGAGGAAAGAGGCGCGGATTTTGTGAGAATTGTAAATTCTATTTAAGAAAAGCCGGTGAAAATGTATACGGAAAAAAAACAAAGAGGCGACCCGTGGATTGCCGCAATAACTATTTTTTTGAGCTTGTTCGGGGTGCTTATGATATATTCGGCAAGCAACTACGGCGCGGAATCGGCATACGGCGACGCGTTCTTTTATGTCAAAAAACAGGCGATATCTCTCGTAGCCGGAACAGTCGTAATGCTCGGCCTGAATTTTTTTGACTTAAAAATACTCGTCAGGCTCAGATATATCGTTCTCCTGCTGTCGCTCGTCTTGCTGTCTCTCGTCTTTGTTCCGGGGCTGTCCGTCAGCAATTACGGCGCGACAAGGTGGATAAATCTCGGCTTTACGACTATTCAGCCCTCCGAGATATCAAAGTTCGGCTTTATCATTTTTGCCGCCGCAGAAATGTCGGTCCGCGATATGAATAAATTCAAAAACACCCTGCCCGTCTTTGCCGCCGGCGGGGGAATGTGCGCGCTTATCATGCTTGAGCCGAATATGTCCATAACAATGTGCGTCGGCTTGGTCATGATTATCATGCTCTTTATCGGGGGCATGAAGCTAAAGACCATGGCCTTGATAGGCGCGCCTATAGCCGTCGGCGTCGTTTTGATGATAGTCCTCGAGCCTTATCGAATGAGCAGGCTCATGGCCTTTATAGACCCGTGGGCGTCGCCCAAGGCCGAGGGATATCAGCTGATACAATCATATTACGCGCTCGGGTCGGGCGGCTTTTTTGGGGTGGGGCTTTTTAATTCGCGGCAAAAATATTTGTTTTTACCTTTTTCGGAATCGGATTTTATATTTTCGATAGTCGGCGAGGAGTTAGGCCTCTTAGGCTCGGCGTTTATTATAGCCTTATTCGTCATATTAGTAGTCAGAATACTAAAGGCGGCTCTGTCTGCCGACAACAAGTTTTGCGCCTATCTCGCCGCCGGAATAGCCTCGCTAATCGCCGTCCAAACGGCCATAAATATAGCAGTTGTAAGCGGCTCTATACCGCCTACCGGCTTGCCCCTTCCCTTTATGAGCGCGGGCGGCAGCTCTCTGCTGTCATATATGGCCGCAATCGGCCTGACCCTCAACGTCTCCGCAAGAAAAAACCCGTTGAGCGCGAGGGGGTGACATATAGCAAGGTGATAACGGGTAGCGCAACGAGCATAGGCGAGAGAGCGTTCAATGGTTGCGGTAAATTAACTATATACGCAAGAGAGAGTAGCGAGCCTATCAGTCGGAATAACTATTGGAATTTTAGTCGCTGTCTCGTAATATGGGCTACAAGGGCAACTAAAATACCTCTTATCCCCGCTATCGCCGCAGGGCAATAGGTGGCGAGCCTATCAAAGGTATGCAAGAGGTTTTCATATATAAATTTGAAGTTAGCCGAATATTTTTACAATTTTTGGGAAAGATATTAGAGTCATAAAAAAATGCTTGCGCGAATGCGAAACGAGTATGTTTCCCCTACACAGGGCTTGCGCGAATGCGTAAGCCCCCTCCGCTTTACTTAGGGCAACCAAAAACCGCGCTTTTTGGTTGCCCCCCTTGACGGGCAAAGCCCGCGAAAAGGGGTGAATTGCGGCAACTCTGTTGACGCAAGAGGGGAAACCCGGCGAGTGGAGCGAATGCGAAACGAGCGCGTTTCCCCTACACAGGGCTTGCGCGAATGCGTAAGCCCTAAAGGAAAACTATGAAAAATATTAAATGCTCGATAGACGATACAAAGACGCGCCTAAGCGGTATGAGGGGCGTGGATATGCTGCTGAGGGTAAATCTCGGGCGCAACAAAATCGTCGAGTACAACGGCAAGGTAGAGGATCTGTACGCCTCGGTTTTTACGGTAAAGGCAGAGGAAAACGAGGCGATAAAGACCTATTCCTATTCGGACGTGCTGACGGGCAATATAAAATTTTTCGGTTTGCGGTCATAAAATAAATTCAAAGCCGCCAATAAAGCAAATTCAAAGCCGCAATGCGTAAGCCCTAAAATTTGACGACTCCGATATAACGTTCAAGCTCCTCTAAGACATAACGCGCAAAAAGCCGTTCCGCTTTGTCAAACGAGCGCGTAAGCGAATAAGCTTCAAAGGCGTCGTAATACTCCTTGCGGTCGGCAAATTTTATGTCGACGGGCGGATATCCTGCTTTCATCAATTCGAGGTTTGCGATAAGCCGTCCCGTTCGTCCGTTGCCGTCGATAAAAGGGTGGATATTCTCAAATTTGACGTGAAATTCGGCGACCTTTTTTATGATGTTGGCGTCGTTGTCCGCGTTGTATTCGGCAAGCAAAGCCGCGATAAGCGACGGAATTTTGAGAGGGTTCGGCGGTATGTGCGTCGCCCCCAAAATCCGCACCGCCGCGTTGCGGTAAAGCCCCCTCGCGTCTAAACGGTCGTTTAGAACGATAGAATGCAATTCTTTGACAACCCTCTCCGACAGCGGCTCTTTGTTTTTGACGAGCGACAGCATAAAATAAAACGCGTCGCGGTGATTGACCGTTTCTAAGTGGTCTTTTAACGGCTTGCGGTCAATCGTAATGCCGCGCAAGACAAGCTCGGTTTCTCGAAGCGTTAGGGTGTTTCCCTCGATGGCGGTTGAGTTATAGGTGTATTCCACCGTGAATTCGTCGTTTAAGCGTTTAGTCTCGCTGTCTGTCAAAGGGCGCAAAGCGGCAAGCTCCGCCTTTTTTGCTTGGCATTTGGAATAAAGCTCGGCAAGCGTTAATTCGCGGAATCTGCCGTCTATAGGACGCTTAGCGTCAGAGGGAATGCCCCAGCCCTTGCCGATCAAAACCGCGCCGTCTATTTTACCCCGTTCGCAAAGCGCGCGGACGCGGCGCGGGCTTATGCCCCATTTATCGGACGCGTCTTTAGTTGAGATGAATTTTGTTTCCATAGATTGTATTATTCCTCAATATGCAATATTATAATCGATTTGCGGAACAATGTCAAGCCGTAATTTGTCGCTTAACGGTAAAACTTTCCGACGGAATATAAAATTTTTCGGATTGCGGTCATAAAATAAAAATTACGGATAAAAACGGCTTTATTTTGCTTTATTTATTTTTCCGAATGGTTTATAATTATCGGGAGCAAAATCGTGAGCGGGGCTTTTTTTTGGCGCGCGCCGTCGGTTTTGTGTTTTTAAGTTGCAAACGCAAATTATAAATAAGGAAGAAATTTTTTATGTCGGCACTAATGTTGGAAATTATTGAAAAAGCAAAAAAAGCGGGCAAGCGCGTAGTTTTGCCCGAGAGCAACGACGAAAGGGTCGTCAAGGCCGCCGTCGAAATAGCCGAAAGGGGCATAGCCCGAGTCATTCTTGTCGGCGACGGGGCCAAGCTGCGGGCCGAATATAAGGAGCTTGACCTCTCCAAGGTCGATATCGTCGCGATAGACGGCAACCCCGACGCGGAGAGATATTCGGAATTGCTCTATGAAATCAGAAAATCAAAGGGCATGACGGCGGAGGAGGCCGACAGGCTGACGCAAAACCCTCTCTATTTCGGCGCGTTAATGCTCAAGGCGGGCGACGCGGACGGAATGGTCGCCGGCTCTATAAGCGCGACGGGCGACGTGCTGAGGCCGGCTCTTCAGATAATAAAAACCGCTCCGGGAATCTCTACGGTTTCGAGCTGCTTTGTCATGATTATGAAGGACAGAAGCTTTGCTAAGGAGGGCGTAATGATATTTGCCGACTGCGCCGTAGTGCCGCAGCCCGACCCCGAGCAGCTGGCCGCTATAGCCGTCGCGTCGGCAAATTCCGCGAGGGCGATAGCCGGTATAGATCCGCGCGTCGCCTTGCTTTCTTTCTCGACAAAGGGCAGCGCAAAGCACGCGCTTGTCGACAACGTAACCGCCGCCTTAAAGAGAATAAAGGAGCTTGCGCCCGACCTGAACGTCGACGGCGAGCTTCAGGCCGACGCGGCAATAGTCGCAAGCGTAGCCGCTCTCAAAGCGCCCGGAAGTCCCGTCGCGGGTAGCGCGAACGTCCTGATTTTTCCCGATTTGCAGGCGGGGAATATCGGCTATAAGCTGGTTCAGAGATATGCGGAGGCCGACGCTATAGGTCCTATAATTCAAGGGCTTGCAAAGCCCGTCAACGACTTGTCGAGAGGCTGCAGCGTCGAAGATATAGTCAACGTGGCGGCGATGACGGCGTTGCAGGCGTAGCCTTTTACCGTTTTGGAAAAAACAAAAAATAAAACGCCGCCGCGCCTTTCTGCGTTTAAACGCCGAAAGGTCGGGCGGCTCGGAAAAAATATAAAATAAACAAACTGCGGAGATAAAAAAAATGACGATATTAGTGTTAAACGCGGGAAGCTCCTCTTTGAAATATCAGCTTTTTGCTTTCAAGGCCGACGGAACGCACGAGGTTCTGTCTAAGGGCGGAGTAGAGCGCATAGGGCTTGCCGGCTCGTTTGTCGCGCACAAGGGGAGAGGCGGCGCGGAAATCAGAATAGACGGCGACATAGCCGGACACACCGACGCGCTCAAAAAGGTATTTGCCGCGCTTTGCGACAAGGACTGCGGCGTAATATCGGGCGTGGGCGACATTTCCGCTTTCGGGCACAGAATACTTCACGGCGGCGAGGATTTTTCCTCGTCGGTCATTCTCACCGAGGAAAATCTCGAAAAATGCGCTAAAAACATAGACCTCGGGCCTTTGCACATGCCGGCAAATCTGGCTTGCGTCGAGGCCTGCAAAAAATTAAAGAGCGATATTCCGAACGTCGGGGTGTTCGATACCGCCTTTCACAGCACAATGAGCAAAACCGCCTATATGTACGCCGTGCCCTACAGCTATTATACCGATTACAAAATAAGGAGATACGGCTTTCACGGCACCTCTCATAGATACGTCTCGGGGCAAGCCGCCGACTATCTCAAAAAAGCCGGCTGCAAAACCTCGAGAATCGTCACCTGCCACCTCGGCAACGGCTCGTCGGTCGCGGCCGTCAAGGACGGCAAAGCCGCCGACACCTCAATGGGTCTGACCCCTCTCGAGGGGCTTGTCATGGGAACGAGATCGGGCGATATAGATCCGGCGGTAATCGAGTTTATAAGCCGCAAAACCGGCGAGAGTATTTCGGAGATTTTGACCGTATTAAACAAAAAAAGCGGAGTGCTCGGCATAAGCGGCGTCAGCAGCGATTTTAGAGACATATCCGCCGCGGCCGCCGCCGGCAACGAGCGGGCAGAGCTTGCGCTGTCGGTCTTTGCCTATCACGTAAAAAAATACATAGGCTCATACGCCGCCGTCCTGAACGGTCTCGACGCGGTTGTCTTTACCGGCGGCGTCGGAGAAAATTCCGCCGACATGCGCGCGCGCATAACGAAAGACCTTGACGGAATAGGCATAAGGCTCGACGAGGCGGCAAACAAGTCGATCGCGCGCGGCGTTTTGTCTGAAATAAGCAAGGCCGGCGAGGCGGTGAGAATTTTGGTAATTCCGACCGACGAGGAATTGGTTATCGCAAAGGAAACCTATGAATTAGTCGGGGGCTGCGCATAAAAAATACGGCGGCGCGACGGAGGGTTATACACGGTAATATAACGGAATTGCGGGGCGGTCGCCCCCGCGACGGCAACGCGCGCAAAAAATGCGGTCAAAAATAAAAAAACCCTTTGCAAATCGCTTGACAGAGGTGTTTTTTTATAGTATTATATAATCAGATTATATATTGTATTTGTTTAGTTATATATTTAGATTACATATATAAGCTGAAAAAAACGGAGATAAAAAGGTAATGATAAAGAAAATCGCCGAATTCATAATAAATAAGAGATATTTTATTCTCGTAGCCGCGCTGATTCTCGTCGGGCTTTCGGTATATTGGACGGCCAAGGTCAGCGTCAATTATGACATGACCAAGTATTTGAGCGCGGATTCCGACACAACCAAGGCGTTGGGCATTATGGGCGAGGAATTCGGAATATCGGGAACGGCGGACGTTATGATAAAAAACGTCACCTTTGACGAGGGCAAGGAGCTTCAGCGGACGGTAGCGGGCATAGACGGCGTAAAGACGGTCAATTTTTTTAACACGCCGAATTATTTTATCGACGCGGACGGCGACGGCATAGGCGACGCCGGTTTGAGGATTTTTTTTGACAACGACGATTTTTCACCCGAGGCGCACCGCGCGCTCGAGGAGGTGAGGAGCGTTCTCGAGGGCGGTGGCTACGAAATCTATTTTAGCGGAGCGACAAACCACAATCTAAATATGAAAAACCGCATCGAGGGGCAGATTCCGACGATGATGGTTTTGTCGATAATCATACTTATCGTCATACTCTTTTTGACGTCGTCGTCGTGGTTTGAGCCGTTGTTATTCGGCGCGACGGTCGGCGCGGCGGTTCTGATCAACATGGGCACAAACTATCTTTTGGGCGAAATATCCTATGTTACGAGGTCTGTCGCGAGCATATTGCAGCTTGCGCTCGCCATAGATTATTCGATAATTCTTTTGCATCAATACAAGGAGGAGTTAGCCCTCGGGCTAAACCCTAAGGACGCTATGAAAAGCGCGCTTGCGCGGTCGCTTGCTCCCGTTTCGTCAAGCTCTCTGACGACGATGGCGGGGCTTGCGGCGATAATGTTTATGAGCTTCCGCTTGGGCTTTGATATAGGAATAGTTTTGGTCAAGGCCATACTTTGCAGCGTGCTTTCGGTGTTTTTTCTCATGCCGTGCCTGACGGTAATATTTTCTAAATGGCTCAAAAAGTTTGAGCACAAGCCGCTATTCAAGGAACCCGACAAGAGAAAAGGAAGATACATAAACTTTTTATACAAATACAAAAAGCTCTTTGCTGCGCTGTTTTTGGTCGTGTTTATCGGCGTGTCGCTTCTTCAGACGCAGACGCAATATTTTTATCTTGAGGAGGACAAGAATGAGCAGGGCAAGCGCAACGAGGTCGAAAAGGTATTCGGGCTTAGCAATCTCATGATGGTGATAGCCCCGAACTCCGGCGACGACGAGCTTGACTACGCGCGGCAAAGCCAACTCATCGACTACCTCAAAACGCTGTATTCCGACGACGGACGGCCTATATACAGAGACGCGCTGTCGATTGTCACGACGGTTCGCCGCCCCGTCAACGCGGAGGACGCGGCGATTTTACTCAATATGGATTACGCTCTTGTAAGACAGCTTTTTGGAATGTATTATCTCGAAAACGGCCTTGTCGGCGGCGGCGCGGACAAGCTGACGCTAAAGGAATTTGTCGCCTATGCCGACGATTTGATAAGCGGGCGGGAGCCTCTCCCCTTAGACGTAGACCTCGACGGAATTCTCGGCGGCGCGGGCGATCAAATATCGGCGGTCAGGGCAATTATAGACATAATGGATTCGGAGTTGAACGCGGCGCAAATGCACTACGCGCTGTCGGGCGGGGTTTTGCCAAAGCTTGGAATATCCGCGGACGGCTTTAGCTTGGCTTATGTCGAGCAGATATACGCTATGTATTATAAATCTATCGGCTTGCCTATAGGCTCGGCGTCGCTTAAGGACATAATAATATATGCGTCCGAGCTTGTCGAGGCGGGAGACTCCGCCGACATAAACCTCGCGGCTCTGCTTGACGACGGTCAAAAAAATATGATTTTGCTGCTCGGCGGCGTTTTGAAAAGCCTTGACCGTGAAATGACGGCCGATGAGGCCTACGGCGTTTTGTCGGGCGTACTCGACCTTATGGGGGCCGGCGGCGCAATTGATTCGGGCTACGTCGAGCATATCTACGCCTATTATCAATTCAAAAATCTAAACGCGGCTTACGAGCTTTCTTTGGTTGAGCTTATCGGCTATTTTTATGACGCGCTTCACGGACGGGCGTCGTCGACTATAGACATTTCCGCGCTTTTGGGCGGTGAGATAACGGAATATATAGACTTGGCCTACGCGGTCTTTGCAATTCTCGACGCAAGCTATACGCCGGAGGAACTAATCGGCGCGGTCGGCGACGCGGGAATCTTTGACCTTTTGGGAATGCAGGCGTCGGAGCTTGGCGGCGTTTTGGGTCAGATTTACGGAATGTATTATTTTGATGACGGACGGCTCGGCGGCGAAGCGGGCGAGCTGTCGATGAAAGCCCTGATTTCTTATCTCGCGGCTCTTTCAAGAGGCGACGAGGGGGTAGTCTCGGCTATCGACGTCGGCGCGTTTTTGGACGACGGCACAAAAAATATGCTTATAGCCTTTGAAAAGCTAATCGGCATAGTAAGCTCGTCTTATACATATCAAGGGCTTTACGCGGAGTTTAATTCGCAGGAAATAAAGAAT
>JAISRB010000097.1 GCA_031273825.1 Clostridiales bacterium | reverse complement strand
TGTCAAAGACGGCTTTGGGAGTCTCCGACTTCATGGCAAAAAACCAATCCGTATCGACCGCGCCCTCCTTAAAATCGGCGATATCTATCGGCGAGAACAGCGCGATTTTGTCGCGAACGCCGGCCGAAACCTCGGAATCTCTCAAATGCGCCTTAAAAAACATGACGCAGCTTATAAAGCCCGGCTTGTTCAGCAATTTTGCCGTCAGGTCCAAAATCGTTTGGTTGTTGTTATAGAGTACGCCCTTGATTAAGTCCTTGTCCGACAGCTTATATTCGTTGACGAGGGCGCAAAAAGCCTCGTAAGAGTCGTCGGCGCGCGACTCCGTCCGCTCCAAAATCCTTGCAAACGCGCCGTCCTTTGTCGCGCCGTATGCGTCGCGGGGCAGGGTCATTTTTTGAAAGGCCCGCAAAACGGCGGCGTAAAATTTGACGCCGATATATTTTTTACAGCGCAGCAACGCGGCGGTGTAAGGCGTTTCGGCTTGCGCTCTGAGTATTTCGGTTTCGAGCATTTCCGTCTGTACGTTCTCGATAATTTCCTTAAATTCCGCGCTGAATTTTCCGTTATAAATATTCGCGTCCAACGCCTTGTCGCCGTAACCGTTTTTTATATAAGGCGGCGTTTCAAAAAAGCCGCTTAATTCAAAAAGTCCGCGTTTGAGATATTCGCCTATTTCCTCTCTTGACGCTAAGCCCGCATTGTACCATTTGCTTATCAAAATGCACTGCGAAAGCGGATTGTTTTTGCAGGCGTTTTTTGCCATTACATACTCGGCGATGGCTTTCATAGCCGCAAGGTTTTCGTCATCGGAAACGTTATAATTTATCAGGGCGGCAATGTGTTGGGCCGTTCTTAGCTTGTCCGAGTCCTTGCTCTTGATTATACTATAATACCCGTAATAAACGGTGTGGTTAAATTCTTTTTTTGGGAAATCCTCGATACTGCCGTATACGTCCGTAAGCCTTTTGATAATCTCGGCTTGCAGCGGCGCGGTTTGCTTGTCCTTGATATAGTTTTCGATATACGGCATCAAAAATGAATTTACCACGACGGCGTTGTCCGAGCCGAAAACGTTTTGGCTTGCAGCCTCGCCCAAAAGCGCGGCGACCGCGTTTCCTTTGCCGCGCGGGCTATCGTCCTTTTCGGCGGCCTCGTATAGCGCGTACAAAAGCGAAACAAGCCCGCCGCCGCTCAAATCAAAAGCCGCGATTGCGGCGTTTACCTCATTTGCAAAATACGGCTTGCCGTCGTCGGCTTTCGGCAACCAAAGTTGAGAGCCGAATAACGCCTTTTCGCCGTCGTTTAGGGTGATTTCGCAGTCCTTATGCCCGACGATTACGGCTCTTATCGCCGTCAAGATTTCACGTATTTTGTCTTTCGGTAAATCCGTGAAGGCAAATTTCGGGAGCTCGGCTACCGGTTTAGAGTCGGCTTTTGCGCCGTCCGTTTTGATATCGCGGGCGCATTCTCTCTTGTATTCCTCCGGCGCGGCCTCCAAATAGGCTTTTAGCCTTGCCTTGTCGCCGTCGCTCATTCTGTCAAAATGCTCGACGATATTCTTTTTGACGTCTGTCTTTTTGGTTTTTAGATAATCGCTTACCGTTACCGCCTCCGCGTATGTCAACGGATTGTCTATAAAGTATTTTTTGTAGCCGTCGTTAAAATATTCGGTAACGGTAAAATAGTTCAACATTTCCTTTCTGTAGTCGCGCTTGATTCTATCCTTTAGAGCGGTTACAAAAAGCAATTTATCCGACGGCGACAGCTTATCGTAACGGTTGTCCTCAAAATCATGAATCAGGGTCTTGTCGTCGAGGCTTTTCAAAATATGGAGGATTTTAGAGATAATCTCCTCCTCCTTTACCTCGTGCGAAAACCAAACTGTAGCCGTCGACGAAAAGATATTGTTCTTTTTAGGCAGACACGCCCATAAAGCTAAAAGCTTTGGATATAGGCTTCTATAGAGCTTCGCGGTTTTTGCGTCGGGCTTTTGACCGTATTTTGCCTTATAGCGGGCGGTGTTCATGCTATACTTGCTATAGCCGTCGATGCAATCGAGCAACGGCGCATAAAGCCGCAGGTCGTCTTGCTCGAAATATTTGTCGGCAAGCTCCAATTTGTCCGCCCTGTTGCGGCTCATATAAAAGAACGCAAGAAATCGCCGCGTCTTGTCGGGGTCGTTCAGCATTTCTTCAAAGAGCTTTTGGTAGGGCTTATCCGTTTCGCGCAAAAGGTTCAACAGCATATACGCCGTTTTTGCGTCTTGCGCGTCGAGGTATTTTTTGAAATCTCCCGCCAAAATATCGCGCAGGGAAGTAATAAACGCCTTTGCGTTGTCTATCGGATAGCTCAAATTATAGCCGTAGGCTATGTTTTCTACCACCGACTTATAGCGGTAAAATTGATGCTCGACGACCTTTGGAATGATAAACCTTTTAAATTCCTCCGAGGCGTTAACAAAATCGCCGAATACCGTCTCAAAAACGCCGAGCTGATTGCCCGCGGTTTTTAGCGATTCCAAAACAAACGCGTGTCCTTCGGGATTTTTTGCCATGGCAAAGCATCTTAGCGACGCTTTTATCCCCGGTTGCCTAAAGGCTTGAATGAGCCTTGCCGCTTGTTTTTTGTCGTCGTCGATTATTGCCGCCAAAATCCGGTCGTTTATTTTGCCGAGGCTGTCGGGCGAAAAATCATAGATATCTATTTTTTTTTGAATAATATCGACCATATTGTGAAGTATGCTATAAGCGTAATAATCGGCGGATTTATTGCTTATCGCGCGTTCATACGCCTCCTTAAAAAGCTTATAATACTTGCCGAAAAAGCTTTTCAACTCAAGCGAATATTTCAAGCGGAATATATCTAAGCTTTCCAATTGACTTTTTTGAATTTGTTGCAAAATATCCATCAAAACCACCTCCCCGACAAAAGCGTCAGCTTAATAAAAATCAGCGCGTCGTTTTCTGACAAGCCGAGGTCGTCCGATAAAGCCTTGTATTCGCGCTTTTTCGTTTGGTTTATTATCTTAAACCTGCCGTTTTTAAAGCCGAAAACCGCCTCGTCCTGCATAATCCGCGCGTCGACCTTTGCCTTGTTTTTTATGTCGCCGAATGAGACCTTGCCGCCCGCGGATAACTCTGCCGCGGCCTCGTCCGACAATAGAAACAAGGCGGCTCTATCTCTCTTTTTGTTGTATTCCGAGACGTTAAAAAAAACTGCCTCGCGGATTAAGTCCTCGACGGTCGCGGCCTCCGTGTCGTATTCCTCATAGGTTAAGAGGTCTTTTAGCTTAGATATGCTTTTGACCTTAATTTTTATTTTCACGAGCTATCCCGCCTTTTTGTTTGATTTGAATATCCTTGCCCGCCGCCGTCAAAGCCGCCGAAATCGGGCGGCTTAAGGCCGGAGGGCGGTATTTAATCTATAAAGGTCAATTTGTTCTTATCGATGGCGCGGGGCGTTCCCGGCTCGTCGGCGTAGCCTAAAAGCACGCAAAGGCCGCATTCGTAGCCGTTCTGAAATTTGAGCTTGCGCTTGAATTCCTCGGCCTTGCCGCCGGCAAAGGCAAAGGCGACTAAGCCGCAAATGCAGTTGTCTATGCCGAGAGAGGTCGCGGCGAGCGCGATATTTTGCGCGGCTATGCCCAAGTCTATAAGCTCCGCGCCCTTTGGAAAGGCCTCCTTGACGGCGATAAAAATCATGACCGGCGCGTCGTAAAATAGCTTGCCGCCGCGCGACATGATGCGGTCATAGGTTGTCTTGTCGGGGTACTCCGACATTACGCGCAGCCCCTCCGTCTCTAACTCCGAGAGCAGGGTCTTGTTTTTGACGACGATAATTTGCCAATGCCTGCGGTTCATTCCGCTCGGGGCGGCAAGCCCCGCGTCGGCTATCGTTTGCAGGTCGGCGTCGCTCAACGTCTTGCCGCTAAAGCTGCGGCACGAATACCGTCCGGCGATGGTTTTTAGAGTTTCGTTCATATTGTCGTTCTCCTTATGAGGGTTTTATTTTTGGGGAATCGAAAATAAGGCCGCAAAAGCCGTATATTATAAGTATAACATAAATACGAAATAAATCAAGTAAAAATTTATGCGCTACGCGCGGCGCGCCGCTTATAAATGTCGTCAAAACTCCGAATCAGTACACTAATTTGCCGCGCCGCGCCGTTTAAGCGCAAAAAAGTCTAAAAACAGGCATAAAAAAAGGGACAAAACAGCCGTTTTTTGCTGTTTTGCCCTTGAATTGGTGCCGGGGACCGGACTCGAACCGGTACGGGGTTGCCCCCGAAGGATTTTAAGTCCTTTGCGTCTGCCATTCCGCCACCTCGGCAAATTTTGGAGGCGCCATCCGGATTCGGACCGGAGAGTAAAGGTTTTGCAGACCTCTGCCTTACCACTTGGCTATGGCGCCTTATTTTTATCAAGATTGCAGAAAGTCCGATCAATCTCAAAAATCATCGAGGCGGCTTTAAACGATAAAGCCGGCCTCGGATTGGAGCGGGAAACGGGACTCGGACCCGCGACATTCGCCTTGGCAAGGCGACGCTCTACCACTGAGCCATTCCCGCAGAAAGAAGGATTTTGCGGCTTTAAGCCAAACGGATCGCGCGCGTCTGATTGACGCTCTACCGCTGAGCCGGTTCCGCAGAAAGAGATATTTTTTAGCTTAAGCCAAACAAGCCGCGCGCGTCTGATTGACGCTTATAAATACGGCTACATTATTATATAACAACGGCCGCCGTTTTGGCAAGTGTTTTTGATTACTTTTTTATTTTATGCGGGAAAGTTTTTGTGTGCGGAGCCGCCGTCCCTTGATTTTATTTGTCAAATATCTTTTGGAGGGGCTTTCTTTTGCATTCCTTGACTCTTACGATGTCCGCGCCTAAGCTTTTTAAGGTTTCCTCAAAATTTTCATAGCCGCGGTCGATCGGCTCGACATTGTTTATTACGGTGATTCCTCTCGCGCTTAATGCCGCGACGACGAGAGCCGCGCCGCACCTCAAATCGCTTGCCGTGACGTTCGCGCCGCGCAGGCACTCGACGCCGCGCACGACGATAGTCCGCTCCAGCTTGTTGACATAAATTTGCGCGCCCATTTTTTCTAACTCGTCGATATGGTTAAAGCGGTTTTCAAAGACGTTTTCGGATATCTTTGTCGTGCCGCGGCATACCGCCGCGAGCGCGGTAATTTGCGGTTGCAGGTCGGTGGGGAATAGCGGATAAGGGGCGGACGATATTTCGGGCAGAGCCTTTAGCCGTCCGTCGCCGCTTACGGTTATGCTTGTTTCTCCGGGTTTTATGTCGCAGAGGTTGTTTTTTAAGAGATTTAATAGACTGTCGATATGCGCGGGAACGCAGTTGCCGATAGTCAGCTCGCCGCCGCACATCGCCGCCGCTATTATCAGCGTTCCGGCTACTATTCTGTCGGGGATAGGCGAATACGCCGCGCCGCTAAGCGCGCCGCAATCGACGCCCTCGATGGTTATGAGCGGGCCGCCCGCGCCGCAGACCTTCGCGCCCATCAGGTTGAGCAGATTTTGGAGGTCGCAAATTTCGGGTTCCTTCGCGGCGTTGCTTATCGTCGTCAGCCCCGGCGCGCATACCGCCGCCATCATGGCGTTTTGCGTCGCGCCTACGCTGGGAAAGGAGAGGCTTATGTCCGCGCCGCGCATTTCGGACGCGTCAAAAACGACAAAATCGTCGGAGTCGTCGTCAATTTTGACGTTTAAGGCTCTAAAGGCGTCGAGATGAATATCTACCGGCCGCTTGCCTATCTTGCAGCCGCCCGGATAATATGCCTTGGCCTTTTTGAACCGCGCGAGAAGCGGGCCGACTAAGACAAAGGAGGAGCGCAAGGTTTTGGCGAGCGCGTAGGATATAGCGGTATTTTTTGCGTTTTTGGTGTTTATGAATATATCCTTGCCGTTATAGAGAGCCTTTGCGCCCAAATCGTTTATTATTTTTAGCTTGTTTAGTATGTCGTCAAGGTCGGGGCAATTTTTTAAGACGACGTCGTCCTCGGTCAAAACCGACGCCGCTATCAACGCCAAAACCGAATTTTTGGCCGCCTTTAGCTCGACGCGGCCGTTGAGCCTGTTGCCGCCCCGTATTATGTATTTGTGCATATATTTATCCGCTCCCCGCGCTATTGCCGGGCATATCCTTATTTTAGCGTGTTTTTATGCCCGATAATATATATGTAATTATATGCCGGAGGAGGGCCAAACGTGAGAAGCAAACGGTATGTCTAAGAAAATTATAAGAGGGAGACGCTTTTGTCTCCCTCTTGTAATTTTTTTGTAATGGGTTTAAGTATTATTTATTATTTGAAATATCTGTTTAACAGGCCGATAAAGCCCTTGCCGTGACGCGCCTCGTCCTTTGCCATTTCGTGTACGGTGTCGTGTACCGCGTCATAGCCAAGCTCCTTTGCGCGTCTTGCGATTTTCATCTTTCCCTCGCAAGCCCCGTTTTCGGCGGCGGCGCGAAGCTCAAGGTTTTTCTTTGTCGACGGCGTGACGACCTCGCCGAGCAATTCGGCAAACCGCGACGCGTGGTCGGCCTCCTCAAAGGCGTATCTCTTGTAGGCCTCGGCAATCTCGGGATATCCCTCTCTGTCGGCCTGTCTGCTCATGGCCAGATACATTCCGACCTCGGTGCATTCGCCCAAAAAGTTTTCTTTTAAGCCCATGACGATTTCGGCGTCAAGACCCGCGGCTACGCCGATTTTGTGTTCGTCGGCAAAGGGCGTGTTTATGTCGGGTATACCCGCGCCCGCCGCCGCCAGCTCGCTGAATTTAGCCTTAGCCGCTTTGCATTGAGGACAAAAGTCGGGCGCGTCGTCGCCCTCGTGAACGTATCCGCATACCGAGCAAATAAATTTTTTCATAGTAAAAATCTCCTTATTGATAATTGATATCAATAGTATAGCACCGAATTTTATATTTGTCAACGGTTTTGAGCGGTTTTTTTGATTTTTTTGTTAAAATTTAAGACGGCTTGTGCATTTTGATAGGCAAGCCGCAGATTTTATTGATTGTTTATAGCCGCCGGGTCTATTGATTTTTTATTGCGGACAGGGCGGAAATAAAATGAGAGAGGACGACGCCCGGTTCCTCGAGGTCGGAACGCCAGCGTTTGACCCATTCGAGCGAGTAGTAGCCGGAGTAGGCGAGGGCTTCGAGCCGCTTGACGGCGTTGAATACGGGAATGTCGCCGTAGCCGAGCATTTTGTAGGCGGGCACGCCCTTTTGAATGAGGCTGTCTTTGAGATGAACGTGTTTTATGTAGCCGCCGATATTTTTTATCGATTGCTCGGGCGATTCGTTGTTGTAGCGGCAGGTGTGATTTACGTCCCAGAGCGCGCCCTTGTTTTGACTGTCTATTTGACCGAGGGCTTTTGCGAGAAGGGCGGTATCGGAAAAAAGCCCGTTTGTCTCGACGAGGGGAACGACGCCCTTACCCTCGGCGTATTCGCATATTTTAGCGTAGGCAATTTTAAAAAGCTCGACGTCGCCGCCGTCGGGGTAGGCCTCGGGCGTAATCATGACGCGAATGTATTTCGCGCCGATTTTTGCCGCGAGGTCGGCGTAGGCCTTTGCCTCGGCCTCGGCCGCCGCGATTTTTGAATGCACGCCGAGAACCGCGCCCGACGTCAGTATAGGAATAGTCAGACCGAGCGAGGCGAGCTTTGACAGGGTGGAGGATATGTGCGTTTCGTCAAAGATTTTGAGGGCGGGCGCGTACATTTCGTCGCCGAGACCTCTCAGCTCTATTCCGTCGTAGCCTAAATCCTTGGCGGCCGCGGCTATTTCGGCGAACGTCCAATTGGGGCAGGCTAAGGTTGAAAAAGATATTTTCATAGTCGATTCCTTATCTAAAATGATAATTGCGGTTATGCCGCCTTTATATCATATATTTTTTTGCGTTCCGCGTTTTTTTAGGCCGTTTCGACGGACGCGTCGTCTTGCAGCTTGAGTAACTCTATGGCTTCCTCGCGCATTTTGTATTTTTGAATTTTTCCGCTTGCGGTGACGGGAAAGGCGTCGACAAAGCGGACGTATTTTGGCACCTTGTGGCGTGATATTCTCAAAAGCAGATATTCCTTTATTTCGTCCTCGGTCAGAGTTGCGCCGGCTTTTTTGACTATGCAGGCCATGACCTCCTCACCGTATTGCTTGCTCGGAACGCCGATGACCTGAACGTCGCTGACGGACGGGTGCAAATAGATGTATTCCTCGATTTCCTTTGGATATATGTTTTCGCCGCCGCGTATTATCATGTCCTTTATTCTGCCGACGATTTTGTAATAGCCCTCCTCGTCTTGCGAGGCGAGGTCTCCCGTATGCAGCCAGCCGTCCTTGTCTATGACGGAGGCGGTGGCCTCCGGCATTTTGTAATATCCCTTCATTATATTATATCCGCGCGCGCAAAATTCGCCCGGCGTATTCGGCGGAAGAGTTTCTCCCGTTTCGGGGTCGGTGATTTTTGCCTCGACG
>JAISRB010000060.1 GCA_031273825.1 Clostridiales bacterium | reverse complement strand
ATGCCCTTGTCGAGAGCCTTTTTTACTATGGTCAGATATTTTTCGAGAGCCTGCTTTCTCGTCAGGTTCATCTTTTTGAATATGTGATAATCGGAACAGCTGACCAAAATGCCCGTTTCCTTTATCCCCATTTCCTTGACAAGCTCAAAGTCCTTTTCGTTGGCTCTTATCCAGCTTGTGATTTCGGGAAACGGCAGACCTAATTCTTGACATTCGCGGACGGCCTTGCGATCTTTTTCCGTATACAAAAAGAATTCGCTCTGTCTGATTATGCCGTTCGGTCCGCCGAGCTTGTTTAGCAGCTTAAACAGATGAACTATCTGTTCGACGCTAAAGGGAAACATGGCCTGCTGCCCGTCGCGGAAGGTGCTGTCGGTTATCCATATCTTGTCGGGAGGGTTCATCGGCGCGATACGGTTGTTGAACGTCACCTTGGGAATGGAATCGTAGTCAAAAATTTCTCTGAAAAGCTCCGGCTCCTTGATGTCCTGCAGCTCGGGAGCGTAAATATGCTCCTCGAGTATATTTCTTTTTTCGTTAAAATAAATCATACTTTTTACCCTTTTTATCGGTTTGTTTTTGCTTGCTTAAATTTAGAGCGTCGTCCCGTCTATTGTTTCGTCTCTTTGGTTTATATGCTCGTGCGCCGCGCCGCCGTTTGATTTTATCTTTAGCGCGACGTCGTTTCTCACTACGCCGTAGCCCTCGCCGCCGCCCGTAACATCTAATTTGCCGACGACCCTGCCGCCGTACACGCAATTATCGGCCGTCGCGTCTATCTTGCCGGCCGCGCCGAGCCCCTCGGCTCTCGTCGCCGAATCAAAAAGCAACCCCGCGACTCCGCCGACGCAGGCCTCTCCGCTCTCGGCTCTGACGGTTATATCGACGTTGGCAAACAGATTTTCGAGCAAGCCGTAGCCCTTGCTATATCCCAAAATTCCGCCGACATAGGCGTTTTTTGCCGTGACGGTTATCTTTAGGGCTTGCGCTCCGTTTGCGGACGAAACGCTTATGTTTGACAAGGCGGCCGCCGAGGCGTCGTTGATATACCCGACGAGCGCGCCGGCGTATACGTCATTTGACGGAGCGTTTATTTTTATCTCCGCGCCCGAAAGCGCGAGGTCTTTCACAACCGCACCCGCCGCGAGGCGGCCAAAAAAGCCCGCGTATATGTTGCCGCCGTCTACTATTCCCTCGGTAATCTTGAAGTTTGTAATCTCGTAGCCCTTGCCGTCAAAATATTCGGTAAAACCGCCCCGCCCTACTATCGGAGTCCACTCCGCGCCGTAGAGATTGATATCGTTCGCAAGCTCAAACCGCTCGTCATAAAGCAAAAAGCCAAGCTCGGGCGCTGTATAGAGTCCGTTTTCGTTGTTGTTTATACGGTATGCGGCGAGAGCCAGCTGCCGCGCCGTCTCTATTTTGTAGACATAAACGCCGTCCTCGATAATAGGCTCTATAAGGTCGGTTTCGTCAAAGCTCAAAGGCCCGTTTTCTATCTTATAAAAGCGCGCCTCTATCTCATAATTTTCGTCGCCGCCTATGGTGAAAGCAAAGCTCTTTTCCGTCTCGGACAGCTTGACCGCCGCGCCGTCGGAGACGGCGTACCAGCCCTCGAAGCCGTGGTCTTTTATCGGGTGCGCCGTCAGCTTGACGTTTGTCGTCTGCTTGAAAGCTCTGCTATAAGGCGCGGACGCAGATGCGTTGCCCGTTGCCGTCGTTCCGTCGTCTAAGACCGCCTCGACATATGCCGTGCCGCCTGCCGTCGCCGAATTTTGGGTGACAACCTTGACGGTCAGACCGTGCGGAATGATTTCAAAAACCGCGGCTATGTTGAGCGGGCCGTTGATCATCTTAAAGGAATACGCCGCGCTTACAATCTGCCCGTCGCGTTCCGTCGATTGATATGCCGACGCCGCTACAACCCCGACGGAGCTGTCGACAAAGCCGGCAAATCTATAATAATCGTTGGCTCTCGCGTTGACGGTCACCGCTCTGCCGACGGCTACCTCGCCTCCGTTTTCAAAATCTCTGACCTTGTCGACCCACGTCTCGACGACGCCGCCGTAGGACGGCGAGAGCGATACGGTCAGGGCGTACTTTTTTTTCGCGCCGGCGACAATCGCGCTTATGCCGACGGGCAGAGCTATAGCCGCGACCAAAATCGCGGCGATTATTGCCATTCCGCGCTTTTTGTTCTGCAAATAAAAGGTCTTAAGCCGCCCGGCTATCGAGCTAAGCTTTGCTTTTATATCCATACCGCACCTCTCTTTTTTTTATCCGCCGGTCTTGCCGCCGGGTTTAGTTTTATTCCTCGCCGTTAAGCCTTTGATTTTTGTCGGCTACGGCGAGAGCCTCGAGCATCGCGCTTATATCTCCGTCCATAAACGCGTCTATCGAAAAAACCGAAAGGTTTATTCTGTGATCCGTGACGCGCCCCTGAGGAAAGTTATAGGTTCTGATTTTTTCGCTTCTGTCTCCCGTGCCGACCTGCGAACGCCGCTTCTCCGAATATTCCTTTTCCGCGTTTTCTTGCTGAAGCTCGTAGAGGCGGCTATACAAAACCTTCATCGCCCGTTCGCGGTTTTTTATCTGTGATTTTTCGTCCTGACACGTCACGACGGTGTTTGTCGGAATATGTGTTATTCTTATCGCCGACTCGGTCTTGTTGACATGCTGACCGCCCGCGCCGCTTGAGCGGTAGGTGTCGATTTTTAAGTCCTT
Source organism: Clostridiales bacterium (assembly GCA_031273825.1). Lineage (GTDB taxonomy): Bacteria > Bacillota > Clostridia > Christensenellales > JAISNN01 > JAISNN01. The sequence continues at coordinate 3,122 of JAISRB010000060.1, read as the reverse complement.
TTCGTTTATCTCGACCTCTACGTCGGTCGCCTCGGGCAAGACTGCCACGGTGACGGTGGACGTATGCACGCGCCCCTGCGATTCCGTCGCGGGAACGCGCTGAACCCTATGAACGCCGCTCTCAAACTTTAGCTTGCTATAGGCTCCCTTTGAGCTTATCATAAAGGTCGCCTCCTTGATTCCGCCAAGCTCGGTTTCGTTTATGTCTATGTCCTCGACCTTCCAGCGCATTCTCTCGGCAAACCGCTTATACATTCTCATAAGCTCCGTGCCGAAAAGTCCGGCCTCGTCGCCGCCCGCCCCGGCGCGTATCTCTATGATGACGTTTTTGTCGTCGCTCGGGTCTTTGGGAACAAGCAAAATCTTTAGCTCGCCGATTGCGGCCTGAATTTTTTTGTCAAGCTCCGCGCATTCGGCCTCGGCCTCGGAGCAAAGCTCCGCGTCGTCTCCTACCGATTTCAAAAGCTCGCCGCATTGCTCTTTTTCGGCCTTTAGCTTCAGATATTCCTCATATTTTTCGACGGTTTCGGCTAGCGCGCTTCTCTCTACCGCAAGCTTTTTCCAGCCGCTCCTGTCGGATATGACCTCGGGCTTGGCTACCTCCTCCGACAAAAAATCGTAGCGTTCCTTTAATAAATCGAGTTTGTCAAACATGAATGGCTATTATCCTCTCTATCCCGTTGTAGTCGTTTATTATCCGCGCGGTTTTCCCGTCCGCCGCGCCGTCTTGTCTCTCCTGCGGCGGCAAAAAAATCGCCTCTATATCGCGGCTCTGTCCCGCCCCGCACTCGACGAAAAGCGCGCCGCCGTCCTTCAAAAGCCGACGGTATGCGGCGTTTATGCGGCGATAAAAGTCAAGCCCGTCTATGCCGCCGTCGAGGGCTATGCGCGGCTCAAAATCTCTTACCTCGCGGTCAAGCCCGTCTATGTCGTCCGTCCTTATATAAGGCGGATTGGAAACTATTATATCAAAGCCGCCGCCTATCTCTATGTTGTCAAGCAAATCGCTTTGCACAAAGGTCACGTCCGCGCCGTTTGCCTCGGCGTTGCTCCGCGCCGCCGCTAAGGCCTCTAAGCTTATGTCGGAGGCTACAACCTCCGCGCCGCCGCCGAGAGCCTTTTTTAGGGCGACGGCTATCGCGCCGCTCCCCGTGCAAAGATCCAAAATTCTCACCGTTTGACGGTCTTGCGCTATTTTTTTTAGCGCGTATTTTTTTACCTCGTCGGTCAAAATTTCCGTCTCGGGGCGCGGTATAAGCGTGTTTTCGCCGACGGCTATTTTGCAGCCAAAAAATTCGACATAGCCAAAAACCCTTTGCAGCGGCATTCCGGTTTTTCTCTTTGCGGCGTATGCCTCCATTTTTTCAAAATCGGCAAGGGCTACCGCGTCGGTCAGAGGGAGAGCCGCTCTTCCCTTTCTCAAAACCGCCGCTATAATCCAGTCGGACTCGTCTATAGGATAGTCTTTTAGCTCCTCGCGTATGCGGTCGCGGACGTAGGAATATACGTAAACGGTGTTTTCAAAGGTCGAGACGGGCAAGTCCCCGTTTTTGTCCATCGCCAAAACCGTCTTAAAGGCGGCGAGCGAAACCTCAAGCATTTTTTCGTCCGGCTCTCTTGTCGTCAGACCCTGCAGCCACATTCCGGGCGCGCGCAGTATTCTAAAAAATATGTTGTCGTTTTTTGCCGAAAAAATGAGAATTTCATAGGCTATGCCGGCGACGACGGGCAGGAGAGCTATTCTCGTCAGCAGTCTCAAAAGTATGCCGTCGCCAAAGCCCAAAAACGAAAACAACAGCACGCTGACGAGCATGACTATAAAGATAAACGTCGTGCCGCAGCGTTCGTGCCTCGTCGTCACGCCCTTCACGTTCGCGACGGTCAGAGGCAGGGCGCATTCATAGCAGTTTATCACCTTGTGCTCCGCGCCGTGATAAGAAAAGACGCGCTTGATATCGTCCATAAGCGACACGAGCGATATGTATATGACAAACAGCGTTATTCTTATAACGCCCTCCGTGAGGTTTTTCAAAAAACCGTTCAAAAAGCCGCCGACTCCGTCAAACCTGATAAGCCCCGTCAAAAGATTGGGAACGACTACAAACAGCCCGACGGCAAAGGCGACGCCGATTATCAGAGCGACCCACGTCATGACCTTGGCCGCGTCGACCTTAAACATCTTGGCGACGCTTTTTTCAAGCTTTGTCGGCTTCTGTCCTTGACCGCCCGCGCCCTCGGCGGACTTAAAAAGCGTGCTAAGCCCCATGCTCATCGACGCGCCGAAATTATACACGCCGCGAACCACGGGTATTTTTTTTATTTTTTCGGCGGACGGACTTTTTTTGATATAGGCGGACGAAATGAGAATCTTGCCGTCGGGGCTTCTGATCGCCGTCGCGGCCGAGCCTTCGCCCCTCATCATAACGCCCTCGATGACGGCTTGTCCGCCTATTTTGGTCTTGTTTGTCTTTTTTTTATCCACAAGCTTGTATCCTTAATATTTTGCCGCCGCCGTCAAGGACGGAAAAAGCAAAAAGGGCTGTCACACTGCAATTAAAAAAGCGTGCGGCAACCCCTAAAAAATCTATCGTTTTCGACTCCGAAGGCCTTAGGGGCGTTCCGTCGTCGAGGCGTTCAAATATACCTTTTTAGGAAAAGGCTCTTGTCAGTTTCCCAAATTGTATCTCTTTTTGAACCTGTCGACGCGTCCGCCGGCGTCGACTATTTTTTGCTTGCCGGTAAAGAACGGGTGACATTTGCTGCAAATATCTATTCTCAGCGTGTCGCCTTTTTTTGTGGAACCCGTAACGAACGTCTCGCCGCAGGCGCATGTCACCGTTATATCGTGATAATCCGGATGAATCTTCTCTTTCATTTTTTATAACCTCTTGTATTTATATCCCTATTTTTAATTTGACACCTCAAATCGGTATTGATTATTATATTATAAATCGGCGCGAATGTCAAACGTTTTAAGAAAGGTTTTTTTTAAAGCCGCGGGGCTATAGATTGTAAATTAAATTGTCGCACCTTTTCAAATAATCTTATAGTTCATTTTATTAGGTTATTTTCTCATACAGGTCGTTAGGCGAGTATCCGTCTAACAGCTTGCGGGGGTAGTT
>JAISRB010000059.1 GCA_031273825.1 Clostridiales bacterium | reverse complement strand
ATATCCTAAAAAATTACCCAACGGAAAAACCAACCACTCTAAACGCCAAACGCCTTCGTTGCCAATTTAATTTCGACTTCTTAGCCGATGTTCTGCTATCTGTTATGAATTGATTTATTATTCATGCGTTTGCCCTGCATGAACGCCGACGACTTTCTACCCTCGCGCTACAACTACGACATTTGGGCGTCGGAAAACGCGGAGCTGACTATCGTAGACCAATGCACCGAAAGAGCCGAGGGAGAGACGAGCTACGCGACGGTAGGCGGTGAAAAAATCGCTATCGCGTTTGAGTGGGGCGGCGACAAAACCTTTGTCGCCTATGCGCTTGACGAAAACGGAGAGCCGACGCAAACCGTCGTTTTGTCGGGAACTTATGAAAACACCTTTATGAAAGCCGCCTTGCACATAACGGAGGATAAGCTGTTCGGAGGGGTGGAGACTATCAAGCTAAACGCGGAACGGTATAGCGCAAAATAATATAGGGTGAGCCGCGGTTATGACGGCACGGCGTGGTTTTTTTAAGCGGTAGTACAAACGCCGTCATAACGCGGTTATCACCGGCTTTATTGTGCCGTAAAAAAAGGTGTGAAGTATGAAAAAATCGCATTATTGGCAAAAAATAGTAAACGTCGCGGTTCTTGCGTTTTGTATGGCTTTTGTTTTTTCATCATGTATGCCGAACGCCAAAGCCGGCAGTCTGCTCGCGCGTCTCGAACGGAAATTAGTTGACGCAAAACGATTGACAACCGATTCGATGGCGTTCTCTTTGGAGTTTTTTTCGGAGGGAGACACTTATTTGTTTGCGGACGGACAATCAATACGTGTCGGAAATAAAAAAATATTCCAAGGGTGCACATATTATATTTGGGATTTAAATGAGGCCGTAGAAAGAGAACAGGACAATCAAGAAAATGCCTTTCTGGTTTTTAATTATTCAAACGCAAAATCCGACAACGCATTGTGGCTTAAATTGACTAAGGACGCCCGTTTCGGTTGGGAGAAAAATAAAAAAGTACTTTTTTACACCGAGGACATGAACGCCGACGATTTTTTGCCCTCGCGCTATAACTACGACATTTGGGCGTCCGAGAACGCGGAGCTGACTATCGTAGACCAATGCACCGAAAGGGCCGAGGGAGAGACGAGTTACGCGACGGTAGGCGGTGAAAAAATCGCTATCGCGTTTGAGTGGGGCGGCGACAAAGGTTTTGTCGCCTATGCGCTTGACGAAAAAGGAGAGCCGATGCAAACCGTCGTTTTGTCGGGAACCTATGAAAACACCTTTATGAAAGCCGCCTTGCATATAACGGAGGATACGCTATTCGGAGGGGTAGAGACTATCAAGCTAAACGCGGAACGGTATGAGGTGAAAAAAGATTGAAGTGCGTCCGCTTGCCGATTTAAGAGGGGAAACCCGGCCGGGGAGCGTATGAGAATCGAGCGTGTGTCGCCTATATAGGGCTTGCGCATTTTCTGCGTAAGCCCTATAAAAATTCTTGCAATAAAAGAAATATTATAGTAAAATAGATAGGTAAAAGCCAATATTATAAAAACAAGAGGAGTCGCATTGCGTTATGAATAAGATAATCAATTTTAGAGACCTTGGCGGAATTCCGCTGAAAGGCGGCAAAGCTGTCAAGGCGGGGTGTTTTTATCGTTGCGCGGAGCTTGATTTTGCCGACGAGGGCGATATAGCCGCGCTTAGAGCGTTAAATTTGAAATCGATTTTTGACTTTAGAGACGAAATCGAAAAGACCGCCCCATTGGTATACGGCAGACTCGGCGCGGAGTATAAAAACGTGCCCGTCCGCGCCGAAAACGCAAAGATAATCAAGCTGAGAAAAAAGCCCGACCTCGAAACGCTGCTGTCGCTGAACGGCGGCGACGTTTGCGACGTCTATAGGCAGCTGCCGTTTGACAACCCGAGCTACAAGGAGTTTTTTGAAATGATAAGAGCCGGCAAAACGCCGATTTTGTTTCATTGCACCGCCGGAAAGGACAGGACGGGGGTAGCCGCCGCGCTTTTGCTGACCTTGCTCGGCGCAAGCAGAGACGACGTTATCGGCGATTATCTCAAAACAAAAAAAGCCGTTCCGCAGATAAGAGCCGGTATGCTGCGAAACGTCAATTTTCTCATACGCGGCTTTATCGGCAAAAGATTAACGCCGCTGTTCGAGGCCGAAACGGCCTATATAACGGCGGCGTTAGACGCTGTAGCTCAAAAATACGACGGCATAGAGGAATATTTCAAAGCCGAATACGCGTATGACCAAAGCGATATAGACCGCATAAGAGAGACCTATTGCGTTTGACGCGCGGTTTTTTTTAAAGCTCTTTTGTTTCACTCATTCTTTTTTTGAGATTTTTTATCGCCGCTTTGACGGCGGCGGCGGCGGGACCGCCTACGGACGTTCTGGACTCGACGGCCGTTTTTATATCGATTTTTTGATAGATATCCGCCTCAAAAAGCCCTTTGTCCGCGTCGGCTGTCAAATTGAACTCGTCTAACGACAGCTCCTCGAGGGTTTTTTTATTTGAGGCGGCATAGGACACTATCGCGCCCGTCGTTTCATAGGCCGCGCGAAAGGGAATTCCGCGCTCGGCGGTCAGATAGTCGGCTACGTCGGTGGCATTGATATATCCCGTTTTGCAGGCCTCGAGCATACGTTCCTTGTTGATAGTCAGCGTTTCGACCATTCCGCAAAAGACCTCAAGACAGTCGGAGACGGTGTCGTAGACGTCAAAAAACAGTTCCTTGTCCTCTTGCAGATCCTTATTGTAGGCCAGAGGCAAGCCCTTTAGCACGGTCAGAATGGCCGTCAGTCCGCCAAAAACTCTGCCCGACTTGCCGCGCACAAGCTCTGCGACGTCGGGGTTGTGCTTTTGGGGCATAATACTTGAGCCTGTCGAATAGGCCTCGTCTACGGTGAAATATCCGTAGTCGGACGACGAAAAAATTATAATTTCCTCGGCAAACCGCGACAGATGAACCATTATAAGCGCGGCCGCGCCGATGTATTCGACGGCAAAATCGCGGTCCGAGACGCCGTCGATTGAGTTGTTTGACAATCGGTCAAAGCCGAGCGCGTCTTTGACAAAATCGCGGTCGATAGGGTAGGGCGTGCCGGCGAGCGCGAGACTGCCGAGCGGCAAAACGTTGAGCCGCTTTTTGCAGTCGTTGAGGCGCGTAACGTCTCTAAAAAACATTTCCGCATACGCCATAAACAGATGCGCCGCCGTTATCGGCTGCGCCTTTTGGAGGTGCGTAAAGCCCGGCATGACGGCGTCGAGAGAATTCTCGGCGCGCTTTATCAAAACGCCGATAAGCTCGGAGGCAAGCGCCGCGGTTTTGCCGCAGGCCTTTCTGACAAACAGCCTAAAGTCCGTCGCGACCTGATCGTTGCGGCTTCTCGCGGTGTGCAGACGCTTTGCGGGCGTTCCGATTCGCCTTGTCAGCTCGGCTTCGACAAGCATATGCACGTCCTCGCCGTCGCCGTCGTTTATCGTCAGCCTGCCGCTTTCGATATCGTCCAAGATGCTTTTTAGCCCCTTTTGAATGTCAAGCGCGTCGGACTGCGGAATGATTCCGCATTTTGCCAGCATCTTTGCGTGGGCAATACTCGCGGTTATATCCTCGCTATAGAGCCGTTTGTCGACGCGCAGCGAGGAGTTGAGTTTTTCCGCGAGGGGGGCTATGTTTTTTGTAAAGTGTCCGGTTCGGTATGGTTTCATTTATCCGTACTCCGAATTTGAATTATTTTTTTAGTTTGAGCGCGCGAACCTTAAGCGGCAGGCCGAATAGGTTTATAAAGCCCTCCGCGTCCTTTTGGTTGTATACCGCGTCCTCCGAAAAGGTGGCTATGTCTATGTCGTGCAGAGAATAAGGGCTTTCGACCCCCGCCGGATAGCATCTGCCCTTATAGAGCTTGAGTCTTACGGTTCCCGTCGTCGTTTCGAGAGCCTTGTCAAAAAAGGCCGAGATACTTTCGCGCAGAGGCGTAAACCATTCTCCGTTATAGACGAGGTCGGCAAATTTGAGCGACAAATGTTGGCTAAAGTGAAGCGTCGATTTGTCGAGCGTTATGCTCTCCAAAATCTTGAGGGCTTCGATTAGGATAGTGCCGCCGGGCGTTTCGTATACGCCTCTCGATTTCATTCCGACAAGGCGGTTTTCTACCATGTCGGCGACGCCGATCGAATGCTCGCGCCCGATTTTGTTGAGGGCTTCGAGCAGGGCGTAGGCTTTTAGCTTTTTGCCGTTCAGCGAGACGGGAACGCCTTTTTCAAACCCGATTTGAAGGTATTCGGGAAGGTTCGAGGCCTCCTCGGGCGTTTTTGTCAGCAGCAAAACGTCGTCGGGCGCGGAATTTTTAGGGTCTTCGAGAACGCCGCCCTCGTGGCTCAAATGCCAGATATTTCTGTCCATGCTGTAGGGACGCTTTTTGGTGACGGGAATAGGAATATTTTTTTTGTTGGCGTAGTCGATCGCGTCCTCGCGCGATTTGATGTCCCATATGCGCCACGGCGCGATGATTTTTAGAGACGGGTCGAGAGCCTTAATCGTCAGCTCAAAGCGCACCTGATCGTTGCCCTTTCCCGTGCAGCCGTGGGCGATTGCGTCGGCCTTTTCTATTCGGGCGATTTCGACGAGACGCTTTGCGATGACGGGGCGGGCCATGCTCGTGCCGAGGAGATATTTGTCCTCATAGACCGCGCAGGCCTTTAGCGTAGGCAATACAAAATCGTCGACAAATTCGTCGCGGAGATCCTCGATATAGATTTTAGACGCGCCCGACTTCAGGGCTTTTTCGCGGACGGGGTCAAGCTCGTCGCCCTGCCCGACGTCTCCGGCCACCGCTATGACCTCGCAATCGTAGTTTTCGAGCAGCCACGGAATTATTATGGAGGTGTCAAGACCTCCGGAATAAGCGAGAATTATTTTCATTTTTGACATAATGTCTGTCCTCCCGGTATGATTTTTAATTGACTTTATTTTTCATTTTATATATAATAAAAACGTTTTACGCGAAACGGTTGCCGCGCTTACGTTATATATTATAAAACAAACGGACAAATTAGGCAATAAAAATGAGGCGGCGCGTGAAAATAATTTTTGAGGTGTTTTTTTGATAATCTTGGGAATAGATCCGGGAATAGCCATTGTCGGCTACGGCGTAATAGATTCAAGCAAGGGAATCCACACCGTCGTCGATTACGGCGTCGTCGAAACGCCGAAGGAAGAAATAACCGCAGTCAGGCTCGCGATGATTGCCGATAGCGTGAGAAAAATCATAGAACGCTACGAGCCGCGCGACATAGCCTTAGAGGAGCTTTATTTCAACACCAATCAAAAAACCATAATCAGGGTCGCCGAGGCGCGCGGGGTTCTCTTGCTGACGGCAATCGAGCGGTGCGGCGGCGTTTATGAATATACGCCGCTGCAGGTCAAACAGTCGATAACCGGCTACGGCCGCGCCGAAAAACAGCAGGTACAGCAAATGGTAAAAACGCTTTTGAAGCTCGACAAAATCCCAAAGCCCGACGACGCCGCCGACGCGCTCGCGGTGGCTCTGTGCCACGCGCAGGTCGCCGGCTTTAATAAGAGAATAAGAACGTAAAAAACATGCCGCCGATGCGGATTTTTGCGCATAACCGGAGAATAAAGCCATGTATTCGTATATAAAAGGAAAGGTAGCCGCCCGCGACGGCGACAAGCTAATAGTCGAAAACAACGGTATAGGCTACGAGCTTAGCGTCTCTTATTGCACGCTGTCAAACGTCAAAATCGGAGCGGACATATTGATTTATACATATTTGCAGGTCAAGCAGGACGGAATTGCGCTTTTGGGCTTTTTGAGCGCGGAGGAAAAGAGCATGTTTTCGCGCCTCATCACCGTCGGCGGCGTCGGCCCTAAAAGCGCGCTTGCCATTCTCGGCGAAATCGCGCCCTATGATTTGGCGTTTGCGGTGGCGGGCGGCGACAGTCTCAAGCTGTCTAAGGTCAAGGGCATAGGCAAAAAGACGGCGGCGCGTATAGTTCTCGAATTAAGGGAAAAAATCGATTTAGAGGAACGGCCCGCGGACGGCGCTTCGCAGGGCGCGGTCGGAGCGGACAAGACGGCTTCGTCGGGCAATAAGGACATAGACGACGTGGTCGTCGCGCTTTTGACGCTCGGCTTTTCGAGCAGGCAGGCTTACGCCGCCGCCGAAAACGCCGCCGCCTCCGGTGCGAACGGAGTAGAGGACATTTTGCGCGACGCGTTAAAAAATATAAGATAAAAATAATTTAAGTCGCAAAGACAGGGAGGCTTGCCGTGCCTGACGGAATGAGAGAGCTTGTCGATACACTCAACAAGCACGCCTACAGCTATTATGTTTTAGACGCGCCGACGGTGGCCGACGGCGAATACGACGCGCTCTACGACGAGCTTGTCGCGCTTGAGAGGCGCACGGGCGTCGTTTTGCCCGATTCGCCGACGCTAAGGGTGGGCGGCGGGACGCTTAAGGGCTTCAAAAAATACGTTCACAAGAGCCGGCTCTACAGCCTCGACAAATGCAAGACAAAGGGCGAGCTTGCCCGCTTTGCCGAAAAGATAAGGGCGCAATATCCGGAGGCCGCGTTTACCGTCGAGTATAAGCTTGACGGTCTGTCGATAAACCTTTTTTATGAGGGGGGAACGCTAAAAACGGCGGCGACGAGAGGCAACGGCATAATAGGCGAGGACGTCACCGCGCAAATAAGGACTATAAAAAGTCTGCCGCTAAAAATCAATTATAACGGCGCGTGCGAAATCGTCGGCGAGGTCATAATGAGAAAGTCGGCTTTGAGAGACTACAACCTCAAAAACCCCCTCGACCCGCTCAAAAACGAGAGAAACGCCGCCGCGGGAGCCGTGAGAAACCTTGACCCGAGAGTCACCGCGTCGAGGCGGCTTGACGTAATGGCTTACGGCTTTGAAAATCTTGACGGCGGCGCGGAGCTAAAAACGCAAGAGGATATTGTCGGTTTTCTCAAAAATAACGGCTTTTTGGTCGCAGAGTATTACAAAAAAACCGATAATATAGAATACTTGCTTGAGTGCGTCGACGAAATAGAAAGGGAACGCGCCGATTTGGACTATCTCATCGACGGCGCGGTCATAAAGATAGACGAGCTTGCGATAAGAGACGAGCTTGGATATACCGAAAAATTTCCGCGCTTTGCCGTCGCCTATAAGTTTGAGGCGTTGGAGGTTACGACGGTATTAAAGGAGGTCAAATGGCAGGTATCGAGGACGGGCAAGCTGAATCCTTTGGCCGTACTCGAGCCGGTAGAGCTTGGCGGAGTGACGGTTTCACGCGCTACTTTGAGCAACGTTTCGGAGATAAAGCGAAAGGCAATCAAGATAAATTCGCGCGTGTTCGTCAGACGGAGCAACGACGTTATTCCCGAAATTACGGGGGTAGCCGAGGACTTTGCCGATTCCGTCGAGGTGACGCCGCCGCTTGTCTGCCCGTCGTGCGGCGCGCCCGTCGAGGCCGACGCCGTCTTTATCTATTGCTCAAACCGCGAAAACTGCCGCGACGTTATAGTGTCAAGGCTGAGGCACTACGCCTCGCGCGACGCTATGAATATAGAGGGCTTGAGCCAAAAAACGCTCGAAATTTTTTATGACAAGCTCGGAGTAGTAACGCCCTGCGATTTATATAAACTGACCGCGCGCGACCTTACGGACTTAGAGGGCTTCCGCGACAAAAAAGCCGAAAATATCGCCGCCGCCATAAAAGCCTCGCTCGACGCGGATTTGGCCGATTTTATTTACGCGCTCGGAATAGAAAACGTCGGCAAAAAAGCCGCCAAGGATCTCGCCGCGAGGTTTCGCGGTCTCGACGCGCTCAAAGCCGCCGACGAGAGCGATATATCCGCCCTCGGCGATTTCGGCGGCGTTACCGCAAGGTGCGTCTGCGATTTTTTTAAGGACGGCAAAAATCTCAAAATTATAGACGGATTGCTTTCTCTCGGACTAAAGCTAAGAGAGCCGAAAGGCGAGGCGCAAAGGGGCGGCGCGTTCCTCGGCAAAACCGTCGTGCTGACGGGAACGCTCGACGGCTTCAAACGCGTTAGGGCAAAGGAGCTTATCGAGGAGAACGGAGGAGAGACCGCCGATTCGGTGTCCGCGAGAGTAAATCTCGTCGTCGCGGGCGGCGACGCGGGAAGCAAGCTCGACAAGGCAAAAAAGCTCGGCATAGAGATAATAGACGAGGCCGCGTTCAAAAAAATGATAGAGGACGCGAACGGATAAGAAAAAATAAAGGCTTTATTAAAAAAAAATAAAAAAACGACAGGAGATAAAAAATGAAGCAGGACTCACCCAAGCAACCCGTAAAAACAAGGCTAAAGACCTTTGCCAAGCGTTGGTTTATCGACGCCTTCGGCGGCATGGCGCAAGGCCTCTTTGCAACCCTCATTATCGGCACTATTATCGAGCAAATCGGAAAGCTTTGCGGAGATAATAATTGGGGAAACACCCTCCGCGCCGTCGGCATTATCGCCCAAAGGCTCATGGGCGCGGGAATAGGCGTCGGCATAGCCAATTCGCTAAAGGCAAACCGCCTCGTCATGTTTTCCGCCGCCGTCGCGGGGCTTATCGGCGCGTATGCGGGAGCAAAATACGGAGCGGGGAGCGTCGGCTTTTTTGGCGGAACGACCTTTGGGCTAAACGGCTCGACAATGTCGCTGACCGGACCCGGCAACCCCATAGGCGCGTATTTTGCCGCGATAATAGCCGTGGAGATAGCGTCAAAAATCGCCGGAAAGACAAAGCTTGACATAATCATATTGCCCTTTACCGTCATAATCATAGCCGCGCTTGTCGCGACGCTTTTGTGTCCGCCTATAATCACCGTTATCAACGCGCTCGGCAACGCGATAGGCGCGGCGACAAAGGCGCAGCCGTTCATAATGGGCATAATTATCTCCGCGACGGTCGGAATGCTTTTGACTCTGCCGACAAGCAGCGCGGCCATGTGGGTGGCCATAGCCGCGGCGGGCGCGTCAAACCCCAACATTCAGCTTGCGGGCGGCGCGGCGGTCGTCGGCTGTGCGGCGCATATGGTGGGCTTTGCCGTCGCGAGCTTTAGAGAAAACGGAGTCGGCGGACTTGTTTCGCAGGGACTCGGCACGAGTATGCTGCAGATTCCAAACCTTATGAAAAAGCCCGTCATATTGCTCCCGGCTGTAGTTTCGAGCGTTATTGTAGGCCCGCTTGCGACGACGGTTTTTGACCTGCGTTGTTCGGCGGCGGGCGGCGGCATGGGAACGTCGGGGCTTGTCGGAGTCATCACAACCGTCACCTCGTCGATTGAGGCGGGAATATCCGGCTGGAAAATCGGTCTCGGAATAGCTCTGCTTTTCTTTGTCATACCGGCCGTCGTTTCGTTTGCCGTTAGTGAAATATTGAGAAAAAAAGGTCTTATCAAATTCGGAGATATGAAGATATAAAACGCGGAACGATTGCCCGTTTGCCTCCGACAAAAAAATCTTTTAAAAATTTCGGAAATTTTTAAAAGAGGTATTGACAAGCCTTGTCTTGTATGGTATACTAAGCTTAATCAAAAACCTATTATAAAATTTTAATCATCTTAAAACACGGCGACATCGGGAGGACAAAATCGACTTATCCGACTAACGACGCTTAAATAAAAAAGTCTTTTCCGACTGTTTGTTCAAAGTGAATAAAACAAAAAAGGAGGGGACT
>JAISRB010000100.1 GCA_031273825.1 Clostridiales bacterium | reverse complement strand
ATGCCGCGACAACTTTGCTTAGGGCAACCAAAAACCACGCTTTTTGGTTGCCCCCATTGACGCGCAAAGCGCGCGAAAAGGGGTGAATTGCGTCAACAAGTTGACGCAAGAGGGGAAACTCGGCGAGTGGAGCGTATGCGAAACGAGCATGTTTCCCCTACATAGGGCTTGCGCGAATGCGCAAGCCCTAAATAAAAAAACATATTGACATTATATAAATATTGCCGTATAATATAAGAGGCGGTAACGCCGCGAATAAAAAAACAAAAAGGAGACTTGATTATGGCAAAATACATATGCGATTTGTGCGGTTATGTTTATGACGAAAAAAACGGCGACACGGAGAGCGGAATAGCTCCGGCGACGGCGTGGGCCGACGTTCCCGACGATTACGTTTGCCCGGTTTGCGGCGCGTCTAAGTCGGAATTCAGCGAAATGTAAGCGGTTCCGTTGCGTTTTTGTCCTCGGCCGTCCTTAGCCCTTTGGCTTGCAATGAGAAATACGGCGGTGACGGCGGTAAACGCGGAGCTTAAAAGGCTTATAAACGGATAGGCGTATTCGATAAGGCTTTTGAAGCCTATGAGGCTTATCAAAAGCGACGAGCTTATCATTATCGACGCGGAGACGGGCTTGCCGAGCTTTTTGGCCGTCAGCTTTAATGTGGCCTTTGCCGTCGATATCATCGTCGAGAATACCGCGAGAAAGACTATTATCGCGGCGGCCCGACTGCCGCCGATTTTTTGAGCGGCGGTGATGACGGGCATTTCGCCCGACGCGCCGCCGCTTATCGAATGTATCATTATGAGAAGAGCCGTCATTACGGCGGCCGAGACGACCGCCGTAGCGGCTATTTCGCCGCGCTCCGCGCGTCTGTCTTTGACGAGGAGATAGCCGCCCAAAAACACGTTCATAGAGGTATAAGACACGGCCTTTAGCACGTTAAAGCCGCCGCCCCAAGGAATGCCCGAACGCCCCGCTACAAAAAGCCAAACGATGAGCGCGGCGACGACGGCGATTAGCGCGATAAACGCCGATTTTATTTTTTCGAGGTTGCCCGCGGCTATGATAACGGCGGGAACGACGCTTATAATTCCCATATGTCTTATGTCAAAGGACGATGCGAATATGCTTTCGGCTCCCGCGGTCATGGCGGCGAGCGTTATAAACGACGACAGCAAAAACGCCGCCCGCAAAAAGGCGGCGCGCCGCCTCGGAAAGAGAGCAAACAAATCGCCCGCGCTCCCGTCGGACAGGCGGGAATTCTTTTTTGCGAGCAGATTGCCCATATGCAAAAATATTCCCGAAAAGCCCCCGAGCATTATTCCCGCGAGTATGACTACAAAGAGGCTCTGCCCCTCAAAAAAGAGCGTGATTTCGCTTCCCGAGGCAAAGCCCGCGCCTATTATCGCGCTTATATACAGCGCGGAGTTTTTGAAAGCTTTTAGCATATTAAAGTATATGCCGGAGCGGAGGCCGCAATGCGCCGCCGTGAATATTCAAAAAAAAGTTTTAATGCGTAAGCCCCGGCGTTTGACAGGCCGCGTCGTCGGCGCATTGGTTCGCGTTTTCTGCGGACGGTTGATAAGCCGCGTCGTCAAGGCGGCGGTCGGCGGCTATGCGAAAGGCTGCGTCGCTTTCCACGTTCGGCAAATAGGCCGTTCCGGCTTCGCGCAAAACGCGGCCGTCCTCTAACGGTCTTTCGTCGGCGTCGGTGTATATTTTGTTTATCGAGACCTCGTATGCCGTGCGGACGATAATCGCGCCGTCGATATTCTTTTGATATTCGCGGCTCTGAATTCTTCCGCTGACGGTGATTTTTTCACCGACGGGCAGGCTCTTGACAAAACGCGCGTTCCGCCCCCACGCTATGCATGGGATATAGTCCGATTTGTTGTAGGCGCGGTTGACGGCGATAAGCATGTCGGCTATTTCGCGGTTAAACGGGGTGGTGCGGTATACCGGCGGCTTGCAGAGGTAGCCCGTCAGGGTGATGATATTGGGGTTTTGCTTTTCGTCCGGCTCGCCGACCTCTCTGACAAACACCGTCAGCATGAGGCGGCTTTTTTCCTCGTCGGTCTTGTTGTAGCTCCTAAACTGACCGTATACGCTTATTTCGCGGCCTATTTCGGCGTGACAATCTGCCAAAAGGCGTTCGGATACGGTTATAGGCAAAATATCATACTGTTCCGAAAGCCTCTTTACCTTGAGGTTTACCTCATAAAACCCCTCTCCCATGACCTCGTGGCTAAACCTCGGCTCGGAATCTATAGTTCCGCGCAAATGCAGAGTGTTGTTGCTCATCTGTTCATAATTCATAGTGTCCTCCAAAAGTTTTTAATTTTTATGAATTTTCTAAAGCTTCCCTTATTGTCGCTTACTTTTTTATTTGCCGTCCGGTGTGATCTATATAGTAATCGCCGTCGTGGACGAGCTTGCCGACGGTTACGAACTCGTAGCCCTGATTTTTTAGCGTCGGAATGATTATTCCTATCGCGTCGACGACCGCGTCGCTGTTGTTGTGAAAGAGGATAATCGAACCGTTTTTGACCTTTTTTGTCACGCGTTCGACTATAGACGAGGTCTTAGAATCCTTCCAGTCGAGAGAATCGACGTCCCATTGAATGACCCTTAGCCCCAGCCCCGCGGAGGTCTCTATGAGCTTGTCGCAATAGCTGCCAAAGGGCGGACGAAAAAGCGTGACCTCCTTGTCCGTTGCTTCCTTTAGGCGGCGATTGACGCTTGCAAGCTGATCGGCCATCTGCGCGGCGGTCAGCCTTGCCATATCGGGGTGGTTTTCGGTGTGGTTGCCGAGCTCCATTCCGGCCGCGTCGAGAGCCTTTACCTCGTCCGGGTAGCGTTCTATCCAAAACCCGACGAGAAAAAAGGTCGCCTTGATACCGTTCGCGTTTAATACGTCGATTATCCGCGCGGTTTTGTCCGCGCCCCACGCCGCGTCAAAGGTTATGCTTATGCGCTTGTCGGGCGTTTCGACGCTGTATATAGGCAAGCGTCTTAGGGAATAACCGAGATACGCCGAGGATAGCGCGGGTCGGCTTAAGGCCGACAACGCCGCGGCCGCCGCGACGGCGGACAAAAATATTCTCAAGACCTTTTTTGCGTTTACGGTTATAAACATAGTAAAATCTTATGAGAGATTAATCCGAAACAGTACCATTATATCTTAAAAATTTTAAAATCGTTATAAGAGCTTTTGGCGTATTCCGTGATAATCCCGTCTAACGCCGCGTTTTTTGTCGAAAAGGATATTTCAAACGCGATCTTTTGTTTTACTCTCGTATACAAAATAATTATAGCATTAAATCGACCTAAAAACAAGGGGTTTCCAAAAAATTCCCGCGGAGAAATTGTCGAATGCCGTCGAATTTAGTCGAATCCGTAGCAAAAACCGCTGCGTTCGGAGATAATTCTCTAAATTCGCGGAGGAAAAAAAGAAAATTAACGCAAAACTTTTATAATGTCTATTGACTTTTTGCGTTATTGTGCTATAATATTAATAATAAAAGAGCGGCAAAGAGCTGCGACGGAGGGCTTATGAAAGCGACGAATAGAACCTACATAGACCTACGGTCATCGCATGTGCTGTTGCATGTGTTATACGGGGGGGGGGGGGGTGACTTTTTAGCCTCCCGGAACGGCCGTAATTTTTTTATTGAAAAAAAGCAAGGCGATATAACAATCTCGAATCTAAAACGGAGGGCGGTCGATAAGAACGGCCGGTTGAACGGAAGCTGATTCCGTAGCAAAGCCCTAAACGTTTTAACGGGGTTGTTTTTTGTTTTGTTTTTTTAATAAAAAATCTATAAAAAAAGGAAGAAAATTATGGCACAATTAGATAACGCAGTTCCCGTAAGCGGCGCGAAAAAGCTGTTCGGGCCTAAATTAAACAAGCGCGATTTGTTGATAATCACGGCGACGGCGGTCGCGGCGCTGATCGTCATAGTCGTCACGCTGACGCTGACGGTGTTTGTATCGCCCGGCAAAAAGCTTACCAACAAGCTGTTGAACGCGATAGAAAAAAGCGACGCCGAGGCGATAGTCGCGCTTATATATTTTGAGGAGGACGAGGAGAGAACCGCGTTTTTAGAGGAACTCAAAGAAGGGTTTGAATACCTCGACGAAATGTATAAGGAACAAAAAATGGAATTTAAAATAACCGGCTCGATAAAGTCTTATGACGTAGTAGAGGAACAAATCTACACAGAAAAATACGAGGAGGACGGCAGCGAAAAAAAGGAGACTATCAACACCCTTACCGCAAATGTGGAAATTCTCATAAAATACGACGGCAAGTTTAACGGAGAAAAAGCTATAATGTCAAGGAAAGAGGAATTTTCGATGAGATTCGAGAAACAGGACAAAAAGTGGTATATAGAAATGAATTCGCTTGAGGAAGTTTTCTCTCTGTTTATGTTAGGTTAATAATTTTTACTAAGCGCGGCGGCGGCGTAAAAAGCCGATAGCGTCGGCTTTGTTTCCGCAAAGGGGTTGCGGGGAGCGTTTCGACGCTCCCCGCGTCTTTTTGCCCTTCGCACAAAAGCTTGCTTTCGCCGTTTAAGGCGTTAAACCGGCCTGTAGCGCGGCAAGGCGAACGGCAAGAAAGGGCGGGACTTAGACGTTTTGCGGCAAAAAACAAGCAAGGCCTTGACTTTTTTTACATGGCGGTGGTATAATATAAAAGATGAAATTTGCGGAGGCGCGTTTTTATGGAAGGCAGAATGTTTAAGGTCAGCGTCCTTTTGGACAATGATAAGATATTAAAAGAGGGTCAATATAACCTAAAGGACATCTATTATACGGTAGAAAAGACTTATACCGACAACGGCTTTATCCGCGACTACGATTTACCCGACGGGTCTATGATGTTTTACGGTGTGAACGGGTGGACTGATTTTCATGGCTGCGGGAAAGCAAACTTCATGCTTGAAAATCAAGACTGGTTTAAGCGGTATGTAAAGAAATGGATAGCCTATGAAAACGAACAATGCAGGTACGAGGACGATTTTTTAGAGGTAAATATTATAGATTCATTTCAGAGAGCCGAACGTATAGCGAGAGCGTTTTAAATGTCTAAACAAGCAAAAAATAAAGATACGATAAAGTATATCACGGCGCGGAGTTTGCAAAATCGCAAGGCGGCGGCGGACTTGTTTCAAGCCCGACGGACTACGGAGCGGCAAAGAGCGGACCCGTTCGGGACGAATGAAAAAGGATATTTTTTTTGAGCCGCGTTTTTGATAAAAATCAATTGACCTATTTCTCAAATTATATTATAATAAAAAGATGATTGATAAATTTTTTGATTGTCAATTGATACTCTTTGATTTGGACGGAACGATATATGTCGGAGACAAGCTCATCGACGGGGCGGCGGAGGCGATTGACGCGCTCAGAGCCTCGGGGAGAAAGGTCTGTTTTTTGACGAATAACTCCTCGAAGTCAAAGCTTCAATATCTCGACAAGCTAAATAAAATGGGACTAAAGATAAGCGAATACGAGCTTTATACCTCGGCGCAAGCGACTTATGAATATCTCGGCGAGCATCTTGCAAAAAAACGCGTCTATCTCGTCTCGACGGACGAGATAAGAGCCGACTTTGAGGCGGCGGGGACGGTTTTTGACGACGAAAACCCCGAGGTCGCGGTGTTGGCGTTCGACACGACCGTCACATACTCCAAGCTTCAGACGCTTTGCCGGTTTGTCGCCGGCGGCGTGTTTTATAT
This sequence comes from Clostridiales bacterium, assembly GCA_031273825.1. GTDB lineage: Bacteria > Bacillota > Clostridia > Christensenellales > JAISNN01 > JAISNN01. The sequence continues at coordinate 15,164 of JAISRB010000100.1, read as the reverse complement.
CGCCACGCACGGCGACCTCAATTGCCCTCATCCCGTCTCGCCCATGCCCGACGTAGGCTCGTTTATCGAGTTGGTTTACGCGGCTACGGGCAGGCGGCCCGACATTATTTGCGGCAAGCCCTACCGCCCCGCCGCAGACGGCGTGACGCAAAAATACGGAATCGCCAAGGACCGCGTAGTCATGGTCGGCGACAGACTGTATACTGACATAAGATTCGGCAACAATTTTGGGTTTTGCACCGCGCTCGTTCTGACGGGCGAGACCAATCGGGACTTGCTGGCAAAATCGTCCGACAAGCCCGATTTGGTTTTTGACGGCGTCAAAGAGCTGACCGCCGCGCTTTTATCCAAAACCGACGAGGGGCTTTCAAAAAAAACACGCATCAATTAAACCGATAAAGAGGAATGTACATAAATGAAATATACGGTATTATACGACAGGCTAAAGCGGCTGTCGGGCAAATTTGTAGAATTCGGCGGGTTTTATATGCCCGTGCAGTTTTCTGACGGCATACTCGCCGAGCACAAGGCCGTGAGAGAGTCCGCCGGGATTTTTGACGTGTCGCACATGGGCGAATTTGTCCTGGAGGGCAAGGACGTAGAAAAGGACATAGCCTATCTTTTTAGCAACGATTTTTCCGACATTCCCGACTTTAAGGTCAGATATACGCTTATGCTCAACGAGAGGGGCGGCGTAGTCGACGACCTTTTGGTATACCGCGCCGCCGAAAAAAAATATTACGTCGTCGTCAACGCCTCAAACATCGACAAGGACAGAGCGTGGATAGAGGCGCATATCAAATTTGGCAGCAGGCTAAAGGACGTGTCCGAGGACACCGCCATGATAGCCGTTCAAGGGCCTAAGGCCGAAAGCATAGCCGGCGAAATCTTCGGCGTGCTGCCTAAGGGCTTTTATACCTTCCTTTTTGCCAAGCTCGGGAGCGTTCCCGTAACTATATCGAGGACGGGATATACGGGAGAGGACGGCTTTGAGATATATTCGTCAAACGCCGCCGCCGGCGATATATTCGACGCGGCGCTTGCCGCGGGAAAAAAATACGGGGCGGTTTTAGCCGGTCTCGGCGCGAGAGACACCCTGCGTTTGGAGAGCGCGATGCCGCTGTACGGCCACGAGATGAACGAGGACACGTTGGCGTCAGAGATAGGGCTTGACAGGTTTATAAAAATGCAAAAGCACGATTTTATCGGCAAGGACGCGCTGGCGTCAAAAAAGCCGGAGTATACGCGCATAGGGCTTAGAGTCGTCGGCAAGGGCATAGCCCGCGAAAATTGCGCCGTCTTTAGCGGCGACGACGAGATAGGCCGCGTGACGTCGGGAACTATGTCGCCGAGCTTAGGCTATCCGATAGCCATGGCGAGAGTAAAAAACGACGCGAGGCTTATCAACCTATCGGTTGACGTCAGAGGACGCAGGCTGGCCGTCGAGACGACGGCTATGCCCTTTTATAAAAAGACAAAGCAATAAACGGCAGAAATAAAAAATCTTTTAAAAAAAACAACGGTATAAGGAGCTAATCAAATCATGAAATTTTCAAAGACGCACGAGTGGATAACCGTCGAGGGAAAGACCGCGACGGTCGGCGTAACCGATTACGCCGCCGCGCAAATGGGCGACATAGTTTTTGTCGAGCTTCCCGACGTAGGCGCAAAGCTGACGATAGGCAAGTCGTTTGCCAACGTAGAATCGGTCAAGGCCGTCTCCGAAATATTCAGTCCGGTTTCGGGCAGGGTGACGGAGGTCAACGCGGAGCTGTCCGACGCGCCCGAGCTTATCAACAAGGACGCGTTTTCGGCGTATCTCGTCAGGGTTGAGCTTGACGCGGTCGAGGACGGGCTGTTAGAAAGGGACGAATACGAGGCTTCTAAGGAAAGCTTCTGATAAACCGGGAGAAAAAAATGAGATATACCCCACACACGCAAGCCGACATAGACGCTATGTTAAGCAAGCTCGGAATATCGGATATTTCGGAGCTTTTCGGCGGTATAGAGCTGCCGAAAGACAGCCCTAAGAGGGGGCTTGACATAAGCGGGCTTTCGGCGCAGGAGACGGAAAGAAGCCTAAAGAGGCTGGCGGCAAAAAACAAGGTTTATGACACGGTTTTTCTCGGCGCGGGCGCGTATAAGCACTATATTCCCCCCGTCGTCAGACACATAGCGGCAAATCCGCGCTTTGTCACGGCATATACGCCCTATCAGCCCGAAATGAGTCAGGGCATTTTGCAGGCTATTTTTGAATATCAAAGCTGCATTACAAGACTGACGGGGCTTGACGCGTCGAACGCCTCGATGTACGACGGCGCGACGGCCGCCGCAGAGGCCGTGTTGATGTGCGCGGGCGGCGGCGGCGACGTTTTGGTGTCCGAGGGCGTAAACCCCGACGTTATCGCCGTCATAGAGACCTACCTGTCGGGAGTAGGCCGCACGGTGACAAAAATTCCGCTCGGCGCGGACGGACTGACCGACATAGAGTTTGTCAAAGCGCGGCTTAGTACCGCCGCGTGCTGTCTTATTTCTCAGCCTAATTACCTTGGCAACATAGAAAAGGCTAAGACCCTCGGCGGGCTTTTGAACGGCGCGGGGGTGGGGTATATAATGCACGTCTATCCTATGGCTCTCGGCGTTTTGGCGTCTCCGTCCGAATGCGGCGCGGACTTTGCGACGGGCGAGGGGCAACCGCTCGGAATGCCGCTCGGCTTTGGCGGGCCTTATCTCGGCTTTATCGCCGCAAGAGAAAAATATATCAGAAAAATGACCGGCAGAATAGTCGGCGCGACGACCGACAAGGACGGCAAAATCGTTTACGTTTTGACGCTTCAGGCGCGAGAACAGCACATAAGACGTGAAAAAGCGTCGTCGAGCATATGCTCTAACGAGGCTTTGTGCGCGCTTACCGCCGCCGTTTATCTCTCGGCAATCGGAAAGCGCGGGCTTGCCGAGGTCGGCGAGGCCTGTCTGTCAAAGGCGCATTATCTCGCCGACGGACTGCAAAAGGCGGGACTGAAATTGAAATATAAGGACACGGAGTTTTTTAATGAGTTTGTCACGGTTTCAGACCCGGCGGACGCGGAGCTGTCGGCCGACCGCATATTGAGGCGGCTAAGGCGGCGCGGCATACTCGGCGGTTTGAGGCTGTCAAAGACGGAGCTTTTGTGGTGCGCGACCGAGCTTAACACAAAAGACGAAATAGACGGGGCTTGCCGCGTAATAAGCGGAAGGGGAGGGCGCGGATAAATGAGCTTGATATTTGAAAAATCTGTAGACGGCAGGAGGGGCGTAACCTTTTCCGCGCTTGACGTTCCGAAATACACGCTGCCGCCCGACGCGGAATATTTGCGGCAAAGCCCGGCCGTATTGCCCGAGGTTTCGGAGCTTGACTTGGTCAGGCATTATGACGGATTGTCGTCTAAGGCCTACGGCGTAGACAGCGGATTTTATCCGCTCGGCTCTTGCACGATGAAATACAACCCTAAGCTTTGCGAGGATACCGCCGCGCTCGACGGTTTTTGTCAGATTCATCCGCTTCAGGGCGGTTTGTCCGCGCAGGGCTGTCTTGAGGCCGCGTATCTTTTGACGGAATACCTCGGACGGATAACCGGCATGGATTGCGGAACGCTGCAGCCCGCGGCGGGGGCGCACGGCGAATTTACCTCGCTTTTGATGATAAAGGCCTATTTTAAAAGCATAGGTCAAAACCGCACAAAGATAATAGTTCCCGATTCCGCGCACGGAACAAACCCCGCGAGCGCGGCGATGGCAGGCTTCGAGGTCGTCAATATCCCGTCCGATTGCGATGGGTTTGTCGACATAGACGCGCTTGACGCGGCTATGGACGGCGGCGTCGCGGCGTTTATGCTGACGAACCCCAACACGCTCGGACTGTTTGAAAAAAACATATCCAAAATCGCCGGCATAGTGCACGGACGCGGCGGCATACTCTATTATGACGGCGCAAACCTCAACGCGGTTATGGGCATATCGCGGCCGGGAGATTTGGGCTTTGACATAATGCACATAAATCTGCACAAGACATTTGCGACTCCGCACGGCGGCGGCGGCCCGGGGGCGGGTCCCGTGCTTTGCAAGGAGTTCCTCGGCGGATTTTTGCCGCGGCCGACGGTCGTCAAAGACAAAAACGGACGCTATTCGCTAAAGGACGGCGTAAGGGGAGGTAAGTCGATAGGCAAGACCCGCGCGTTCTTTGGCAATTTTCTCGTATGTATAAAGGCATTGACCTATATTACCGCGCTCGGCGCGGAGGGAATAACCGACGCGGCAAGAAAGGCCGTGCTGAACGCCAACTATATGCGCGCGCTTACGTCGGAGTTTCTTCCCGTCGGGAGCGGCGCGTGTATGCACGAATTCGTCGCCTCCTGCGAGGAGCTAAAGCGCGACTCGGGCGTGTCCGCGCTCGACGTGGCAAAGGCCTTGATTGATTGCAAAATGCATCCGCCGACGATATATTTTCCGCTGATAGTCCACGAGGCCATGATGTTCGAGCCGACGGAAACCGAGTCCAAGCAGACCATAGACGCGGCCGTAGCCGCGCTTAAGCAAATAATAGAGACGGCAAAAACCAACCCCGAAAGCATAAAAAGCGCGCCGGTTTCGACCCCCGTCGGGCGGCCCGACGAGGTCAAGGCGGCGAGAAAGCCGGTTTTGAGGTTTTAAAAAAAAGGTTGAATGTTTTCCCGAAATGTGTTAAAATAATAGCGTAGACACGCCGCAAACAAATATCCGGCCGACAGCCGGCGGAGGAGTAAATAAATGAGGACGGGCATCGTAGAATACAAAAACTTTGGAAAATGTATAGAATTGAGCGCGGGAGGCATAAAGGCCGTCGCGACCTTAGACGTAGGCCCGAGAATTATCTATTACGGAACCGACAAAAAAAATATGCTGTTTGAGGATATCGGCCGCGCCGTCAAAAACGGCGGCGAATATTTTGACAAAAATTTCAAAAAGGGCGAGATGTGGAATATATACGGCGGCCACAGAATGTGGAAGTCGCCCGAGGACGACGCGTCCTACGTTCCCGACAATTATCCGATAAAATACGAAACCGACGGCGGCGCGGCGACGCTTTTCGGCAATCTTCAGAGCAATACGCGTCTGCAATTCAAAATGTCGCTTGAGATGAAGGACGACGGGGCGTTGTCGGTCGTTCACACCATAGAAAACAAGGGCGCGTATACGGCGGAGCTTGCCGTCTGGGCCATTACGGTACTTGCCGGCGGCGGCGTTGAAATCATACCCTTCAACACCAACGACACAGGCTTTTTGCCGAATAACTTTTTTGCGTTTTGGCCGTATGACGACCCGAACGACAAGCGGCTGAGCTTTGACGGCGGCAACGTTTTTTTGACGCAGAAGCCGGGCGCGGAAAGCCCCTTTAAGCTGGGTCTGCTCTGCAAAAAGGGAGTCGCGGGATATCTCAACGACGGCTTGCTGTTTATCAAAAAATTTCCATACCAAAACGGCGCGCGCTACCCCGACAACAACTGCAATTACGAGACCTACACGAGCGGCTTGATTCTCGAAATGGAATCGCTAAGCCCGGTTTTTGCCGTCGAGCCGAACGGCTCCGTCTCGCACGCCGAGGAATTCGGGCTTGTCTTGAACGTAAAGGACAAGGAACACGCGGCGCGGCTTTTGAGAGAGGCTTGAGGCTTGCGCCGATAAAAACGCCGGATATGGCGGGAAAAATTGAAAAATCGAGGAGAACCGCATGAATTGCTCTATAGACAAAGGCTTCAAGCCTATTTATGAATACTATAACGAATTTCAAGCCAAGGTAAAAAAATCCGGCCGCGCCGCTCCGCTTTCGATAGCCTTAGAGCGCAACGACGGGCTTGTTTACCGTTTTGCCGCCGAGGTTTATGAGGGCGGCGTTCACGATGTGGAAAATGTCGGCTTCGCCGAAAAAATCATAAAATCTCTGCTTTGGATAGTCGGGGGCTACAAGCTCTATGTCGACGCTCCGTCAAAGCTTTTTGACGGCATCTCAAAGGTTTTCGGCAAGAACGGCAAACGCGCCTTTGACGTGAAATTTATGGAGAGGATATACGGAAAGCCCTTTGAGATAGAGCGGAGAGCCGCCGGCGACATGCCCGCCGCTAACGACCAAGGAAAGGCTATAGGCGGCAACTACGACGGCTGCCGCATAGGCTTCGACGCCGGCGGCAGCGACAGAAAGGTATCGGCCGTTATAAACGGCAACGTCGTATACTCCGAGGAGACGGTTTGGCACCCCAAGCTCAATTCCGACTGGAAATATCACTACGACGGCATATACGACTCTATCAAGAGGGCGGCGGCTTATCTTCCGAGGGTCGATTCGATAGGCGTAAGCTCGGCGGGGGTTTTTGTCAACAACCGCGCGGCGGTAGCGTCGCTGTTTATCAAAATTCCCGACGACGACTTTGATAAGCACGTCAAAGACATCTATCTCGACATAGCAAAGGAGTTTAACGCAAAGGTCGAGGTGGCAAACGACGGCGACGTGGCCGCGCTTGCCGGAGCGATTGACCTGAACGACAACAGAGTTTTGGGCATAGCCATGGGAACAAGTCAGGCGGGAGGCTATATAGACGGCTCCGGCAACATAAAGGGCTGGCTCAACGAGCTTGCGTTTGTTCCCGTCGACGTGCAAAAGCAGTCCGCCGAGGACGAATGGAGCGGCGACAAGGGCTGCGGCGTCAAATATTTTTCGCAGGACGCCGTCGTCAGACTCGCCGGGCTTGCCGGAATAAGCCTTAGCGAAAAGCTGTCGCCTCACGACAAGCTGAAATATATTCAAAACCACTACAATTCAAACCCGCTTGTCGAAAGGATATTTGAGGATATCGGAATATACTTCGGTTGGTCTATTCTCTATTACGGCTTGTTTTATGATATCAAATACGTTTTGCTGCTCGGGCGCGTTTCGGGCGGCATAGGCGGCGGCGTCATCAAGCAAAAAGCCGAGGAGATATTGGCGGCAAACGGGCGTTCGGATATAAAAATAGAGCTGCCCGACGAAAGCAACAGAAGAGTAGGGCAAGCCATAGCGGCGGCGTCTTTGCCAAGATAAGTTATTTCGGCGCTTGCGTTCGCAAGCGCCGACTTAAGGGGAAACGCGCTCGTTACGCATTCGCTTGACTCGCCGGGTTTCCCCTCTTGCGTCAACAAGATTGACGCAATTCACCCCTTTTCGCGCGCTGTGCGCGTTAAGGGGGGCGACCAAAAAGCGCGGTTTTTGGTCGCCCTAAGTAAAATTGCAGAGCTTACGCATTCGCGCAAGCCCTTGATAGGGGAAACGCGCCCGTTACGCGTTCGCAAGCCCCGACTTAAGGGAAAACGCGCCCGTTACGCGTTCGCAAGCCTTAATTAAACGGCTTAAATAAAAAAACCGGAGGAAACAAAAATGACGTTCAACAATCATTCGGCCGAGGTTTATATTCCCGACAACGCCAAAAAAGGCTCGGTAGTCTATCTCGCGCTCGCCGCTCATCAGGACGATATCGAAATCATGGCGGCCGACGGAATTCTAAAGGCCTTTAACAGAAAGAACGGCGGCTTTGTCGCCGTAGTGACGACCGACGGCGCGGGCAGCGCGCGCGACGGAATTTATAAGGCTTATACCGACGACGACATGATGAAAATCCGCCGCGCCGAACAAAAAAAAGCGGCGGTCGTCGGCGAATATTCGGCGCTGTATCTCCTCAACTATCAGAGCGCGGCGGTCAAATCTCCCAAAAACATAGCCATAGCCGAGGACTATATAAAGATTTTAAAAAAGCACAAGCCCGAGATTGTCTATACCCACAACCTTCTCGACAGACACGACACCCACTTAGGCGTCGCGACAAAGGCGGTAGCCGCCGTCAGAAACCTTCCTAAGGCCGACAGGCCAAAACGTCTTTATGGCTGCGAGGTGTGGCGCGACCTCGACTGGCTGCCCGATTCCGAAAAGACGGGCTTTGATTTGAGCGCGAACGAAAACCTTTTGGCCGCGCTGCTCGGGGTATTCGACAGTCAGATAACCGGCGGCAAACGCTATGACCTCGCGACACAGGGCAGGCGGCTGTCAAACGCGACTTATTCGGCGTCGCACAGCGTCGACGCCGTCAAGAGCGTTAGCTACGCGCTCGATTTGACGCCGCTGATAAACGACGTCAAGGCCGACATAACAGACTTTGCCTTGAGCAAAATAGAGGCCTTCAAAAAAGAGGCCGAGAGCAAGCTAAAAAACGTGTTGCAAGGCTAAAAACGGCTTTTTGCATAAAACGCGTAACCGTATAAAATACAAAATAAAACCTAAGGGCTTAAGGAGCTATTATAAATGAGTAAATTTTCTTTTAATATCAACGGAAGCAACGGCGCGTACCCGGGGCAAAACCGCGTTTCGGGCGCGGGCGCAAGCTCGGTCGCCGCGCTCATAAGCGGCGATCTAAAGCAAAAGCAAAAAATAAACAAGCTCATAGCGACGGTCTGCGGCCTGATGATTTTTGTCGGCTTTTTCGGTTTTGCCGCGGTGGGCTTTAGCTCGGTGTCAAATATGAAAAGCCCCTTTCCTCTGCTCCTTTTGCCGATGGCTCTCTTTATAATCTCGCCTATCATAAGCGCGTTTTTTACCAACCGCGCAAGGCTTATAGGCATAGCCGACGGGCTGGTAAGCGAAATTTCCGCGCTCGATAAGATTGCGGTGAGAGACATAACGGTGTTTTTAAGCTTCGGCCTCGGCGGCACGGTTTTGCTTGTAAGCAAGCTTATCGACGGAGGATATCTCGGCGAATACGAGATAATCGCCGACACATTGGTCGCAAAAAAAGCTTTGCACATAACTCCCGATTCTCCCGACTTTCCGTCGGAGCGCGGCGCGGCCTCGACGCAAACCGTCGTTGTTGAGGTTCCCTCCGCACAGCCCGCGTATGTTCCGACTACCTGCCCGGCCTGCGGCGCGGCGTTGACCGGCTCAAAGTTTTGCCCTTACTGCGGCCAAAAACTCTAAAAGGCGCGGTTTTATGCGGCTTTAAACCAAGGCGCGGAACGCAATTTGCCCCTAAAGAATAGAATAAATAAGCGAAACGGGCGCGTTTCCCCTTAGGTTGCGGCAAACGCAATTTATGCGTTTGCCGCGAAAGTATAAAAAACTATTGACAAAATTTAAGGCATATGTTAAAATAATAGAAAACAACAAGGAGTCAAGGTATGAAAAGTAGAAGTATCGCGTCGGTAATTTTATTGTCGATTATAACCTGCGGAATATATTCGCTATATTGGTTTATAGCTACGACCAACGAAATCGAAAGCGAAATAGAGCCGAAAGGCGAAAGCTGCACGAGCGGAGGTTTGGCGTTTTTGCTGACAATCGTCACCTGCGGCATATATATGTTTTATTGGTATTATAAGCAGGGTCAACGCATAAGCAAGCTGCAGGCACAGGTCGGAAACGCGCCTAAGGATAACAGCGTTCTCTATTTGGTGTTAGCTATTTTGGGGCTGGCGATTGTGTCCGACGTGTTGATTCAAGACGAGCTAAACGTATATTTAGAAAAGAAAAACGCTCTGTAATTTTGCCGACCATGTACAAAAAAATCGTTCAAAGCCGTGTTTTCAAAAACAAATGGGTCAGACTTGCGGCTTTGTTTACGGTTTTTTTTGTTTTTACCGAGATATTGTCTCACGTTTTCGGGACGGCGTGTATTTTTAAGCTGATTACGGGAGTACCTTGTCCGTCGTGCGGAATGACGCGCGCGATCGGACTCTTTTTGTCTATGCGCGTCGGACAAGCGTTTGAAATGCATCCGCTCTTTCCGCTTGCCGGCGTAGTGTTCGCCGGCATAATCGCGGTGACGGCAAAGCCCGAATTAAAAGAGCGTAAGGCCTTAAAAATCGCGGCGTATGCGATAGCGGCGGCCTTTATCGTCGTATACGCAGTGAGAATGGCGGCGTTTTTTCCCGACAAGGAGCCGACCGCATATTTTTGGAACAGTCTTGTCGGAACGGTAATAAAATTGTTAAGCAAAGGGTAAGATATGGAAAAGTCAAAAATAAGACTTGCGCGCGCGGCGCGCCCCGAGGACGTCGGCGTTTCGCCTAAGGCGTTGCTCGAAACGGTTTGCGATTTTGAGAGAGAAAAAACCGAGATTCATTCGTTTTTGGTGTTGCGGCACGGAAAGGTGGCGTTTGAATATTACCGCGCTCCGTTTGACCGCGACACTCCGAGGAGCGTATACTCCTTTAGCAAGAGCATATGCTCGACGGCGGCGGCGTATGCGATAGACGAGGGGCTGATTAGCTTGGATTCGGGAATTTACGACTTCTTTCCCGAATATAAGATAACAAAAAAATCCGCGCTGAGATATAAGGACGAGGTGACGGTTCGCGCCTTGCTGACAATGACGACGGGTAAGTCGATAAACGTCGCCCGCGACAAGGCAAAAATCGATTGGATAGGAGATTTTTTAAATTCGCCGACGACTCACAGACCCGGCGAGCACTTTCATTATACCAATGAAAACGCCTTTATGATAAGCGCGATAATCCACAAGCTGACGGGCGCGAGTCTGTCGGACTATTTGCAGCCGCGCCTCTTTGACCCTCTGGGAATAGAGCGGCCCGTCTGGGAAACCGACAAAAACGGCGTGACCGGCGGCGGCTTCGGGCTTTATCTGACTCCAGAGGACGGCGCGAAAATCATGCAGTGTTATCTCGACGGCGGCAAATTCGAAGGCAAGCGGGTAATTCCCGGGCGGTGGACGGAGCAGGCCACGATAAAACAGGTCTCAAACGAAAAAAACCGCAAGCCCGACTCGCGGGTCGGCTACGGCTATCAGTTTTGGATGTGTACGCCGCCAAACACCTTCGCGGGGCGCGGCATGTTCGGACAGCACGGCATAGTCATGAGGGACGCCGACGCGTGCTTTTTTTATACCGGCTGCGAGGTCGACGAGCAAAAGCCTATGGAAATCCTTTTTAGGCGGTTTCCCGCCGGCTTTAGCGACGGCATGGAGCGCGACAACGGCGCGTATGCAGAGCTTATATCGAGGACGAGCGGCTTAAAGGCCGACGATATTCCCGTTTCGCCGCCGAATCCGCTCGAAAAGCAATTGAACGGCAAGCTTCAGCGGTGGCCGAAACAGCGTTTTTTGTCGGCGGTCGGTATGCCGACGAGCGTTTTGCCGCTGTCGGTTACGTATACGTCGGTCGACAAGCACGGCTCTATCGACAACGCAAGCCTGGCTTTTGCGGACGGCGAGGCGGTTTTTAGTTGGTACGAGGGGGCGGTTTTCAATCAAATTCCGCTCGGGCTTGACGGCAAATACAGATACGGCAAAATAAAGCTGCCGCCCTTTGATTTGACGACGGCAGGCTACGCCTATTGGGAGACGCCGAACGCGTTGTGCGTGCACATTCGCTTTATCGAATCCGTCGGCAAGAGAATCTTTCGTTTTGAATTCAAAGACCGCCGCATAAGGATAACGCAGGCGTCTACGCCCGAGGGCGACAAGATTATCGGCAATATAACGGTGCTTGCCGAATCGTTCATAAACAACGATTTTATATATTTCTTTGTCAAAAGGCTTTCGGGGCTTATTCCGCGGATACTCGAGCCGGAAATGAGAGCAAAAATAAAAAAATAGCCGATTTTTTGGGTTTTTTGCGGGTTTTTCGGCTTTATACCCGCAAAATTATTTGACAAAACGCGCCGATATGTGTTATCTTATACAAGCCGCTTAAAAAAGGCAGAGCAAAGCGTCAATTTTTTTTGACCGCCTTATTAGCGAGATTAGTCGGAAGGAGGAAAACTCTATTATGTACGCCATCATTGTTTCCGGCGGCAAGCAATATAAAGTAGAGAAGGATCTTATCGTAAAAGTCGAAAGACTCGACGCTATCGTCGGCGATAAAATCAAGCTCGACGTGTTGTTGCTTAGCGACGAGGGCAAAATTACCGCGGGGAATCCCGTCGTAGCGGGCGCGTATTGCGAGGCCGAGGTAGTCGGTCAGGGCAAGGGCGACAAGCTGGTAATTTATCGTTATAAGGCCAAGAAAAACGTCAGAAAAAAGCAAGGTCACAGACAGCCGTACACCGCGATAAAGATACTCGATATCGTCGGCTAAAGCAAAAAAAAATTAAAGCTAATCAAAAAAAATGACACAGGTCAAATTTTTCAGAAAAAACCGCGGGTTTTATTGCGTGGAATGCGACGGGCACACAAGCTACGGCGCAGAGGGCGAGGACATAGTCTGCGCCGCGTTGTCGTCGATTGTGCAGACGGCGGTTCTCGGAATCTTTCAGGTAGCGGGCATAAACGCCGCGTTCGAGAGAGACGACGGGCGCGGCTATCTCAAAATAACCGTTCCCGACGACATAAGCGACGCAAGGAGACACGACGCGAACGTCATTCTTGACACGTTGTATTTAGGCGTTTCCGACCTGAGCGGCGGTTATTCTGATTTTATCGAATTGGAGGTATTGTGAAATGTTTATAAATATTCAGCTTTTTGCTCACAAAAAGGGTGTGGGAAGCTCGCGCAACGGCAGAGAGAGCCATGCTCAAAGACTCGGCACAAAGAGAGCCGACGGGCAGTTCGTTCTCGCCGGAAATATTCTCGTCAGACAGCGCGGAACGCATATTCACCCCGGCAACAACGTCGGAATCGGCCGCGACGACACGCTCTTTGCGCTTGTCGACGGCACGGTCAGATTTGAGAGAAGAGGAAAAACCGATAGACAGGTAAGCGTGTATTCAAAGGTCGATTGACGCCGGTTTTCTTGTCCGTCACAAAAATCAAAAAAACAAATACCGCCGAATCCGGCGGTATTTTAGTTTTTTATGTTTTTTATGCAAAAACTTTTTAAAAACCTATTGACATTTTGCATTATTGTGCTATAATATTAATAAACGTATCCTTGAATAGAGGGCGAATATAAAGTGACGACATATCTTGGAGGGAAACATGGCGGAATATACTCCGAATAAGTTTTATAATCAACAGGTAAGTAATATAAAAAATAGATACTACGAGGGCAAGGTGATTACGATAAACGGTTATCCTCGCGTGTCGAATAATTTATATATTCCGCACCCTTACGGCGGTTATTTTGTTCCGAGATTGCCGGTGACGCCGCGGATTTTTCCGGCGGGCGTTCCTAGACCTATCGTTCCGATAAACGTTGGCTCCGAGACGAAAGCAAAAAAGGGTTCTAAAGCCTTAGCCTTTATCGGGGCTATATTTAGCGCGTTGTTTGTTCTCGCCCTATTCGGCGGCTCGACGGCCTTGCTGTGGGGAATGGCGGCGCGTTGGTACGGCTACGCTATAGTAATCGGAGCCTCTCTTTTGATATTTATGTCGCGCTCCGATGCAAGCCGGCTCTATCGCATCCTTTCGTGGACGATAGCAATCGGACTGTGTTGCGCCGCGTTATATATCGCCCGCCCGAATATCGAAATGTCCGTCTTCGACAACATAACCGACGCGGTCAACGAGATTCTCGCGTTATTCGGAAAGTAAAAAGAAAATTAGAATTTTTTTTTAAAAAACATAAAAGAACACGCTCCGGCTTAAAAACGGAGCGTGTTCTTTTTATCGTTTACCGTTTGTTATTTATATTTCGGCAGATAATCGCCGTGCGCCTTGATGAGGTCGTCGCACATGCGCTTGATTGCGTCGAGGCTTAATACCGACGAGGTGTGCGGGTCCATAAAGCACGCCTGATAAATCAACTCCCTTTTTTTAGTGCGCGCGGCCTCGATAGTCAAAAGCTGAGGATATATGTTAGAAGAGTTGAGCGCGGCAAGCTGCAGAGGCAATTCGCCGATATATTCCGGACGAAAACCCTTGGCGTCAATCTCTACAGGAACCTCTACGCACGCCTCGTCGGGCAGGTTGGAGATTATTCCGTTATTGATTATGCTTGCGCCGAGCTTAAAGGCCGCGTCGGTTTCGACGGCGTTGATTATACGCGAGGCGTATTCGTGAGACGGAATGTGAGGCTTGCTTATGCTTTTTAGCTTGCTTTCGAGCTTCCAGCCGATTATCTGTCTGCGGCAGCGGCGCGGATATTCGTCAAGCGGAATCTTATATTTTTTGATGAGGTTCGGATACCACGGTTTTATAAAAAACGGATTGTATTCGGCGTTATGCTCCGACGATTCGGTGACATAATAGCCGAATTCCTGCATGAGCTTGTGTCTCACAAGATCGCGCGAATGATATTTTTTGAAAGCCTTGTCAAGCGAACGGCGTTTGATTTCCGGGTAGAGGTCGTTGCCCTCGGCGTCGGTTATTTTGAGAAGCCACGCCATGTGGTTAATTCCTGCGATGAGCGTATCGCAGCCTTGGAGGTGTTCGCCCATATTTACGCCGTTCAAAAGGTTAGCGGCGCAGGTTTGCACGCTGTGGCACAGCCCGAGGGTGTTGGGGTGCAGATATCTCTGCATATATCCCGTCAGCATGGCCATAGGGTTAGTATAGTTCAAAAACAGCGCGTCGGGGCAGACCTCATACATGTCGTCGGCGAATTCCTCAAGAACGGGAATAGTCCTCAAGGCTCTGAATATTCCGCCTACGCCCATGGTGTCGCCGATTGTCTGATCGAGATTGTATCTTCGCGGAATCTTGAAGTCGATGACCGTAGACGGCTTGTAGCCGCCGACCTGAATGGCGTTTATGACAAATTTTGCGCCGCGCAAGGCCTCCTTGCGGTTGTCCGCGCCGCAATAGGTTTTTATATCAGCGCGGTTTCCCGTGGCGGAATTTAAAAGCCCTATGATATTTGCCGATTCGGAAAGACGCCCGGGATCTATGTCATAAAGCGCGACCTCAAAATTGTACGGCAAAATCTGCATACAATCATTCATGATGTTTCTGACAAATACCGTACTGCCGGCACCCATAAAGGCTATTTTCATAAAGTTCACTCCATTATATAATATTATAATTATATTATAGAATGAGGAAAAAGTCAATAGTTATTTTTAGAGTTGAGCTAAAGAAAGAGTGCAAGGGCAAAAAGTTTTATAAAATGTTGCAAAATCGCTTGATTTTTTTGTCGGTTTGATATAGAATATACATACTGTTTTCGGATAATTAACTCAGTTGGTAGAGTGTCGTCTTGACGTGGCGAAAGTCAGGGGTTCGAGTCCCTTATTATC
>JAISRB010000072.1 GCA_031273825.1 Clostridiales bacterium | reverse complement strand
CAGTGGTCGGCGGTCAGCGGTCAGTGGTTGGCGGTCAGTGGCGGCGGTTAGTGAACACATTTAAATATAACGGAATAGTGACCGGTGACGATTATTACATGATAATATAACGGAATTGTAGGGGCGGACGCCTCGGCCGCCCGAAAACAACGGCGTAGTACGCAACAAATTGTATCGTACAACACCAAACGGTTCGGGCGGCCGAGGCGTCCGCCCCGACAATTATTGTGTGACATACGCACGTTATCTACTAACCGCCGCAACCGATCACTGACCACAGCAAAGCTTGAAGTGCATAGGCAGCTTGGCGTTTGCATGTTACGCTAATTTAACCTCGATAGACGTTTTCATATAAAAAATAGAACGCAAGGGGAAAAAGCCCATGACGAAAACAAAGACGGATAACGGCAAAAAGCCGGTTATCTTGATAGCGGCGTTTGCGGTATTGCTAATTGCCTTATTTGTATTGTCGGCCTGCAAGCCGAAATATACCGTGGCGTTTGATTTGAACGGCGGAATCGGAACGTGTTCCGCGCAAAGCGTAACGTCGGGAGAAAAAGCCGCGAGTCCGGGAACGCCTATGCGGCTCGGTTATACGTTTGTCGGTTGGTATACGGCGGCAAACGACGGCGAGCCTTGGGATTTCGTGACGAATACGGTGACGGGCGACATTACGCTTTATGCGCGGTGGGCGGCGGTATATTATACGGTTACGTTTGACTTAAACGGAGCAAGCGGTTCGTATGCGGAGCAAAGAATTGCATGGGGAAGCAACGCGACAGACCCCGAAACGCCGTCATGGAGCGGCTATGAATTTGTCGGTTGGTATACTACGCCTAAGGAAGGCGGCGAGCTTTGGGATTTTGAAATAAACACGGTTACGATCGACGTTACGCTATATGCGCGGTGGTCGGCGGTGTATTATACGGTTGAGTTTGATTTAAACGGAGCAAGCGGTTCGTATTCGGAGCAAAGGGTTATCAAGGGCGGCAAGGCGACGGACAAGGGAACGCCCTCAAGGAGAGGTTATACGTTTGCCGGCTGGTATACGGAAGTAAACGGCGGCATGCTTTGGGATTTTGGAACAAATATGGTGACGGGCAACGTCAGACTATACGCACGGTGGATAGAGGGCACCGCCGGACTGTCGTATACGGCGGTAGACGGAGGATATTCCGTCGGCGCGGGAACGGCTACGGACGGCGAGATAATAATACCGGGTCAATATAACGGTTTTAGTGTGGTAGCGATAGACGACGACGGTTTTAGAAACAAAACCGATATGGCGGTGATAGAGATACCCGACAGCGTGATTAATATAGGCGGCTACGCGTTTGCATATTGCGATAGCCTGACCTCGATAGTAATGTCAAATAACTTGACGGGCATAGGCGAAGGCGCGTTCGTCGGTTGCAGTAGCTTAATCTCTATAGAAATACCAAACGGAGTAACCGTCATAGGCGACAGTTTGTTTGCATATTGCGAGAGTCTGACGTCGATAAGGATACCGGACAGAGTGACGGATATAGGCGGCTATGCTTTCGTCGGTTGCGGTAGCTTGACTTCGATAGAGATACCAAACACTGTGACGACAATAGGCGACTACGCTTTCGCCCTTTGCGGTAGCTTAACTTCGATAGTAATACCAAACAATGTGACGGACATGGGCGAATATGCGTTTTATTGCTGCTATAATTTAATTTCGGCGATAATAGGTAACGCCATGACCGCCATAAGCGGTTATACGTTTGCTTTCTGCGGCAGTTTAACCTCCGTAGAGTTGCCTGACAGCGTGACGGCGATAGGCGAGGCCGCGTTTTATAGCTGCGGCGGCTTAACCTCGATAGAGTTACCCAAAGATACGGCGGACATAGGGCGCGCCGCTTTTACCTATTGCGGCAGCTTGGAATCGATAGAAATAGCGGATAGTAATGCGTATTATATCAGCATAGACGGAATATTGTTTAACAAAGCGAAAACGGAGTTGATAAGATATCCCGAGGGAAAAAAAGGAGATAGCTACATAATACCGTCGGGCGTGACGGACATAGGCTGGGGCGCGTTTGGCTTGTGCTGTAGCTTAACCTCGATAGAATTGACCGACAACGTGACAAGCATAGGCGATTGGGCGTTCTTTGGCAGCGGTTTAATCTCGATAACAATGCCTGACGGCGTGACGGACATAGGCGAATACGCGTTCTATGATTGTGTCGGTTTGACTTCGATAAGGCTGTCTGAAAGCTTGGAGAGGATAGGCTATAGAGCGTTTTATAACTGCGGTAGTTTGATCTCGATAATAATACCTCTTAGCGTGACGGCGATAGCTACGGGCGCGTTTTTAGATTGCGGCGCATTGACGATAAAGGCAAGAGCCGCCGGCAAGCCTGACGGTTGGGACGACGATTGGAATATCGGCGCTTGTGACGTATTGTGGGGTTATACGGGCGACATAGAGGAATAGCCGCCTCATACTTTCATCTTTTGTTTTTGCCGTCGCCTTTTATGAGATTCATTTTGGTTTCCACGGCGTCGGCTTGCTTTTTGTCGAGGTGCAGACGGGTGGCGAGGATAATTCCGTCGATTTCCTCCTCGGTCAGAAACATTTTTTTGATTGGCACGGTGTTTGACAAAACAAACCCTCCGTTTCTGCCGCGGACGGTCGCGATCGGAATTCCGTTGTCGCGCATTTTATCTATATAGCGCATGATTGTGCGCGTAGATTTTTCGTGTTTTCGGGCGAAGTAGCTTGCCGTAAGGCAATCCTTTACCATGAGATTGAGGAGCATATCGAGAATAATCGGCCACATATTGATTAAACACCGCCTTTTTTGCGTTCTTTGTCGTTGTGCGCGTAGATTTTTGTATTTTTAGGGCGAAACGCCTTGCGCCCGACAGGCCTTTTGCCGCCGGACTTAAGTATATATTTTTGAATAGGCAATGAGCGTATTTCCTTTAAGGCGCGGCAAACGCGTTTTGACGCGTTTGCCGCGAATTTAACGCCGGGCTTACGCACAAAAAACATTTTTGAATAGTCATTGCCGTTATTTTATTAGGGTTGCCGAAAACCGCGCTTTTCGGCAGCCCCCCTTGACGCGCAAAGCGCGCGAAAAGGGGTGAATTGCGTCAATCTTGTTGACGCAAGAGGGGAAACTCGGCGAGTGTAGCGTATGCGAAACGAGCGCGTGTCCCCTAAGGCGCGGCAAACGCGTTTTGACGCGTTTGCCGCGATAAATGTATAAATCCGCAAGCTTTTCAGATACTACTATCATATTTTGTTGCCTTTTGGCAAATTTTGTTGTAAAATAATAACGTACGATAAGCCGAGCCGCGTCGTCCGCCGCATAATCGCAACGGGAATGTTCCTTAGGACGGCAAGGCGGAGGCATATAAGCCATAGAACGGCCGTTTTAGCCGCGGTGATTATTATCGAGGCCGGCAAACCCGAAAATAATAAATAAGAGATAAAAGGAGCACCCAAAAATGAAAGCTACCGGAATAGTCAGACGCATTGACGAATTGGGAAGAATCGTCATTCCCAAAGAAATCAGGCGCACAATGCATTTGAAAGAGGGCGACGAGGTCGAAATCTTTACCGACGACAAAGACTTGGTTATGCTCAAGAAGTTTTCGCCGATCAAGCGTGTCGAGGAATTTTCGGAGGAGTACGCCGGAGCCTTGTCGGAGGCGACCGGCAACCTGATATTAGTTTGCGACAAAGACCGCATAATAGCCGTCGCCGGCGAAAAAAAGAACATATATTTTCAAAAGCCGTTGCAAAACAAGCTTGACCGCTTTTTTGAGGCGCGAAAGGCTCTCAACCTGTCGGGAGCCGACGTGGTTTCATTGACGGGCGAGGACACGGCGGAATATAAGGGGCAGGTAATTTTTCCGATAACTCTGTTTGGAGACATACTCGGCGCGGTCGTCATGATATCTCTGAAAAAAAAGCTCGACGACTCCGACATGAAGCTTTGCGCGGCGGCGGCGTTGTTTCTTTCGCGTCAGGTATAGCTTTCCGCTAAAAAGCTTAAAGCCCGTTTGCGCCTTCCGCCTTAGCGGTCAAAAAAATTTCCTTTACCGTTTACATATTCTTAGATTATATACGGGGTTACGGTGAGGGGCATGAAACAGCAGGATTTTTTTAGAGGCGCGACTATTTTGGCTTTTGCGGGCTTTGTCACAAAGCTTTTGGGCGCGGTTTATAGGATTCCGTTGACCAACATAATCGGCGCGGAGGCGATGGGAATCTATCAGCTGATTTTTTCGGTATACGCGCTTTTTTTGACTACCTCGACCGGCGGACTGCCGGCGGGGCTTTCTAAGCTTATAGCCGAAACGAGAGCCGACGGCGGCGGCGACGCCGAGGTGAGCAGAATAGCCGGCAGCGCGCTTGGCCTGACGGGACTGACAAGCCTGCTGTTTGTGGCGGCGTTGGTTTTGTTTGCGCGCGCGATAGCCTCGGTGCAGGGCAACTCGGGCGTCTATAGCGGATATGCGGTCATCGCTCCCGCGATATTTTTTGTCGGAATAATATCCGTAATGCGCGGCTGGTTTCAGGGCGGCATAAACATGACGCCTACGGCGTTGTCGCAGATTGCCGAGCAGGTCATCAAGCTCGGCGTCGGGCTGGCTCTCGCCGCCGTTCTCATCAAAAAAGGCGCGTTGTACGGCGCGATCGGCGCGCTTGCCGGCGTTGTCGCGGCCGAGCTTGCGGCGGCGGCTTATCTCTATGTTTTATTTTTAAAAAGCGGCGGCAGGCTCGAAATAGCCGTCGGTCTCAAACAACTAAAGCAAGATTTCAAAAAGGTGGCAAAATATTCGATACCGATAACTATAGGCGGTATGCTCATGCCTCTGACTCAGTTTGCCGACAGCTTTTTGGTCATAAACATATTAAATAAAGCCGGCTTTGCGCTCAACCTTTCAACGTCGCTCTACGGAATTTTGACGGGGCCGGTAAGCTCGATGATAAACCTTCCCGTCGTCGTGACGATTTCTCTTGCCGTCGTTATAATTCCCGTCGTCAGCCGTCAAAGATTGCGGCGCAACGTCGATGAAATTTTGTCTAAAAGCAGATTTGCAATCAAAACCGCGCTGTTTATCGGCGTGCCGTCGGCAATACTTTTTGTTGCGTTTTCAGACGAGATAATGGGGCTGTTATATCCTAATTTTCAGGCCTACGAGCTTGCCGCCGCATCTACGTTGCTAAAAATATCGTCCGCGGGAATAGTCTTTCTCGCGGCGATGCAGATTATTACGGCCTTATTGCAGGCGTTAGACCGCCGAATGCTGCCGATAAGAAACCTCGCCGTAGCCATGGCGGTAAAAATAGCCTTTAATATCGTTTTGATAAGAGCCATGGGCATAACCGGCGCGGCGTTGTCGACCGTCATAAGCTATTTTTGCGCCGCCGCCTTAAATTTTTTGTCGCTCGGCAGGCTAATAGGCTTTAACAAAAGGTTTTTGTTCGCCGCCTTAAAGACGTTGACGGCGGGAGCTGCTATGGCCGGCTTTGTGCTTTTTACTAAAAACGTCGTGACAAACGTCTATCTGAGGCTGTTCGTCGTCTCCGCGCTCGCGGCGATATTGTATATTTTGATATCGCTGTTTATCGGCTTGTTTTCGGACGAGGAAATAGAGGGCTTTCCATTGGGGAAATATATAATGAAATTTAAAAGAAAACAAGCGTAGCCTTGCAATACCGCGCTTTTTAGATTTTTTTTATGACGGCGGTTTCCGGCTTTTTCAGCTCTTTTTTCTCAAAAAGAAATCGTTCATAGCCACGGCTATGAGAATGGCTCTCAACGCGTTCGTGCCCTTCCAGACGTCTAAAAAATACGCGTCGGAAGCGTTTTTTTGAACGCGGGCCGCAAGATGCCCGTTTTCAAAGAGGCTGACCTTAAAACGGCGCATAGACCCCTTTTTTTTGAGCGCGGGGATAGACTTTTTGGGGAATTTGACGCGCCCGAAAAGCTTGCGTTTGATTTCGATAGACGCGCTCTCGGGTATAGCTATAGTCGCGCGACCGCCTTGAAAGCTCAACGCTCCCACGCTCGCCTTATTTGACGCGTCGTTAAAGACGTAGCCGTAAGCCGTCTCGTAGGCCACGCAAACGACGTTTCCGTTTTGGTCGGTAACTATCGCCGCCGCGCCGCCGTCCGACCGGCTTTTTATCAGTTTTGAAACGGTGAATCTCATCATTACCATAAAAACAATCCTCAATTTATAAAGTATACCACAATATCGGGCGTTTGTCAAGATATAATTTTAGTAGTGGTCAGCGGTCAGTGATTAGTGGTCACTGATCAATGCTCACTAACCGCTAACAACCGCTTTAAACTCCTTGCGTCCGCGCAAAACAAGCGTCCCAAAAAGTATAGCGACTCCCGTGGCGACGAGCAACCATTCGATTTGGACAAGGTCGGAGAGAGGACCGAATAACGCCATACCGAGAGGCATAGCCAGTCCGCTAAACATAGTCGTCACGCTAAGGACGCGCCCCATAAGCTCCTGCGGGATATTTGTCTGCATAAGCGTCATGCTTGTGGTGTTAAAAAACGGCAGAATGAAACCGCACAGCAGCATAACGCCCAAATATATCCAAAAGTTAGGAACAACGCCGAGCAGAACGACGGTTATTCCGCATACCAGCCACGCAAAAATTATCGTGCTAAACTTGTTTTTGAAGCCGCCCCATGCCGACAAGACAAGCCCGCCCGCCGTCATACCGATAGCGAATATAAGCTCGATTGCCGTCAGCCGCCAAATGTCGCCGCCAAAGGAGCGCGTCACCTGCAAGGGGGTCAGCATGGCGGTGGGGGAGACGAGAATAGAAAACAAAACAAAGGCGATAAACAGCGTCTTTAGCCACCGGGTTTTGCCGATATAGCGGAAGCCCTCGGTAATTTCATGAAAATAAGCTTTTACGCCGCTTTCCCGTTTTTCTTTTTTTGGAACGCCGGCGACCTTTACGCAGAAAAACACTATGGCTATTCCGATCGCCGCCGTGGCGATATCGATGAGGAAGATATACTCGAGCGGCAAAAAGGTCAGCAAGGCCCCGCTTGCCATGGGCGCGGCAAACATTGTCAGCGACTGCGCCGCGCTTTGCAGACCGTTAAACCGCGCCAAATGCTCATGCGGCACCATCTGCGGAATCAACGCGCTTGCCGCCGGCTGTTGCACGCCCTGACCCACGCTTCGCGCCATGACCGCCGCCAGCAAAACCCAAACACTCCTGATGTCAAAAAAGTATAAAACGGCGACGGCGAGCGTCACAAGCGCGATCGCGCCGTCGGAGATATTGACGAGATTTTTGCGGTTGTATCTGTCGGCCCAGACCCCCGCAAACGGCGAAACAAACACCATAGGCAACAGCGCGGCGCAGGTGAATATCGTCATAACGCCGCCCGAGCGTGTTTCGAGAGTGATATGCCAGGTGACGGCGTATTGCACAAGCATCGAGCCGAACATTGACAAAAATTGTCCCGCTATAAAAAACGCCGCGTTACGCTTCCATTTGTCTGATTGCTTAGTTTCGTTCATATTCAGTTTTTTCCCTCTATAATAATTTATCAAGCCCCGTCCGATATCGCGGGCTTTATGCATAAAAACCTTTGTAGGTTTGACACGGTTATCTTTATTTGCGGCCGGCAAAAACCGCGCTTTTTGTCTGCCCCCATTAACGTGCAAAGCGCGCGCGTTTTTCATAAACGGGGCGGCGCGTGACCCCGCCCTGTTTTTTAGGCTCTTTTATACTCCTCCAAAAGCCGGCTTTCTTGTATCGCGGCGGTTTCTTTGTCTATCGCGCCGTCCTGAGCGTCGGCGCGGAGCTTGAGAATGTCGATGATTTTGTCGTGCTTCTTTTCGGATAAATCCCAAAAGAACATAGGCACGGCGCAGGCCGCCGCGGACGCCGCGGCTATTGCGGTGCAAACTCTGAGAATAGGGAACAAGACCGCCTCGTGGTCGTTTAAGACGCTGTAGTCGCCGAAAAGATTGAATTTGTGGTATATAAAAGGCAATATAAGCCCGAAGCCTATTCCGAACGCGGTATTTATGATAGAGCCGAATTGATTTATCACGCCCTCCATTCGTTCGCCGGTTTTGAATTGCTGATAGTCGTTGATTTGCGCCGACAGGGCCGGCGGCGTGACTATTTGTATGGCGTTAAAAAAGGTTATGATAAATATCGCCGCGATAAGGACGTAGGGTGAAACGTGTCCGATGAGAAAGACCATGGGAATTCCGAGAACGGCAAAGATTATATTCGAGGCTATGACGAGGTTTTTCTTTCCGAATTTCTTTAACAAAAACGGCGCGCCGAGCATCGCCGGGGTATAGGATATCCCGATAACCGTCGTGATGAGGCTTTGCGCCCATTCGGTTTTTATCATATAGGTGCATATCCAAACGGTGATAAAGGTGGTGAGATAGACCTTTGCAAAGCCCAAAACGCTGTTTGACGTATTCAGCCAAAAATACTTGTTTTTTGAGGTTTCCTTGAGTCCGCGCTTGAGTCCGACGCGGTTTGAGTGGCTCTTTGAGGTGATAGAGCGTTCCTTTGTGCCGAAGGCCATCCAATAGCCGGCGGCAAAAAACGCTAACAGCATTATCGGCATGACCCAATTAAACGCGCCTATCGTGTTGACTCCGAGGGTTTCGATTTCGCCGTTTGCCGCCGTTACGGTAAAGATTAGGTTGGCGATAAGCGGAAACAAAAAATTCACAGCCGACGAGCCGAGAGAGTATATCGACGCGCCTACGCCCATCAGCATTTCGCGTTCGTTTTGCGAGGGCGAAACGACCTGCGCCAGGGTAGTAAAGGCCAGATTATACAGCGCGATTGCCGTTTGTTGCAGGTTAAACAGCACGGCAAAAACTATCAGCATGACCGTATAGTTGTCCTTAAAGAGCGGCGTAAGCCATACCGTGAGCATGGTCAGCAAAAAAATAGGCGCAGGCATACTCATGAGATACGGTCTGAATTTTCCGTATTTTGTGTTTGTGTTGTCGATTATCTTGCTGATTAGCGGAGCGCGCACAATGGTGACGACGCTCGTAATCATCGAAATCAGCCAGATATCGTCGCTGTCGATTCCGAGAACCGCGGCGAGATAGTACCCCGCCGAAAGCGTGATATATGAGGCTAACACTATACCGCCGTAAACGCCGATTCCTCCGAACGAAAACGCCGAAAACTCTTTGTAAGAGAGATATTTGCCGTCGGGTGGCGAACGCCAATATTTTTTTATGTGCCGAAGCCCGTCCGTGACCTTGCCGAATACGCCTTTTTTTGCCATTTGCTTTTCACCTTGTTTTTTTGTTGCTAAATTTTTTGTTGCTAACAGTATATCATGTTTTTGATTCGTATGCAAGGTTTTTTATAGGGCTTACGCATTCGCGCAAGCCCTTGATAGGGGAAACGCGCTCGTTTCGCATACGCTTCACTCGCCGAGTTTCCCCTCTTGCGCCGACAAGTAGGCGCAATTCACCCCTTTACGCGCGCTTTGCGCGTCAATGGGGCTTGCCGAAAAGCGCGGTTTTCGGCAAGCCTAAGTAAAATAACGGAGTAGCTACGCAAAAAAAAGCTTTCATACGTTCGCCCCCGGCCGCCCGCCGTACACCGAATTTATGCATATTGCATTATTTGTTCATGTTGCCGCAGTTTGGTTTTATACGTCCCGATTTGTTGCATTCGTTGCCAATGTTTTGCGGGCGGCCGGGGTCGTCCGCCCCTACAACCGTGCCAAACGCACACTATCTACTAAATACCGCCACCGCTCACTGTTCACTAACCACCGCCACTGTTCACTGAATCACTGTTCACTAACCACCGCCACTGTTCACTGAATCACTGTTCACTAACTACCGCCACTGTTCACTGAATCACTGTTCACTAACTACCGCCACTGACCGCCGTTCACTAAAAAAATATAACAAAAACGTTTTTTTTGCGGTATCGTCTAAAAAACGCTTGACTAAAAGGCAAAAAATGCATACAATATATGAGCCTTAACGTTTTTGCGCCGTCTATGACGGTTTCTTTTTCAAAAAAAACGGCGGGCGATATTTTGTCCGGTTAGCGGAAAGGGGGCGAAGAAAGAATGTCAACGGTCAAGGTAGGCGAAAACGAAAGTCTTGACAGCGCGATAAGGCGTTTCAAAAGAAAGTGCGCGCGCGACGGAATTATCGGCGACCTCAGAAAAAAAGAGGCGTATGAAAAGCCGAGCGTAAAGAGAAAGAAAAAAGCCGAAGCGGCAAGAAAGAGAATGTACAAGTCATAATCGGCCATATTTGCCGCTTAAAAAGGTCTTAGAGGGTTCTAAGGCTTTTTTACTAAATTAAATTTATGGCGTAAGACAAAAATAAAAGCCTTAAAAAATAATTAAACTATAGGAAACTGATATATGCTTTGCGTTATAGCGGCTTTAGAGGAGG
>JAISRB010000103.1 GCA_031273825.1 Clostridiales bacterium | reverse complement strand
GCCGCGTAAGCATTTTTTCGCCCGCGCCGACCGCCGTCAGCACGCGGTTTAATATCTCTCCGATATCCGCGCCGCAAACGCCGAGCTTTTTTATGTCGTCGCCGTCGATTTTTAAATCGGCGATATTAAAGGGCGCGCCCCTGTCCTTCATCAGTCTATAAACCCCGTCGAGTCTTTTTGCGTCCGCGCCGCCGCCCGTAACAAGCTTTAGACTTATTATGCCGCAAACGACGTCGGCGTTTCGGCGGATAAACCCGACAAGCCCGTCCTCGGACGCGCCGCCGCAATCGAACGCAAGCCCGGCGACAAGGCGTTTTGTCCTTTTTATCTCGGCCGCGGAAAAGCGCATACCGCCGCCGCCCATATAGCCGCTTATTTGCCTTGCGTCGCAACGGCAAAAAAGAGCCGCGAGCCGCGCGTCCTTGGACGACCTCTCTATTATGTCTAAAAGGCTGCCGCCGCAAAATCCGCCGCCGTCGCTTCCGTCAAAATCGGCGTCCGTTTTTAGCCCGGGCAAAATGTGCTCCGTGACCGATATGCCGCTAAGAACGCTCAAGCCGCAGCGCGGCCCTCTTTTTCGTTCCGCGGCGGCGGACGCGCCGTTTTTTTCGGCGTATTCGGCGGGAGAGTCGGAGCGCAAAATTTTTATAAGCTCGTCTCTTATGCGTTCACCCGAAATATTCTTTATTAACCGCCCGTGCTCTCTCGCGGCTAAGAACGTTTTTTCCTCTATGTCAAAGCCGTACTCCGCGGCAAGCCGCGCGAGCCTCATCAGCCTAAGCCCGTCCTGCGAAAGCGTTATCTCCGGCTTGTCGCACGTCGTCAATATCATTTTTTTTATGTCGGCGACTCCGCCGATCGGGTCGGACAGCTTGTCCGCGGCCACGTCGTAATATACGGCGTTGACCTTGAAGTCGCGGCGCAAAGCGTCCTCCTCTATGCTTTTGGTAAAAACCACCGCGGAGGGGGAGTGTCCGCCGGATATGTCGTAGTTGTCGCGTCTGAACGACGTATATTCAAACGACTCGCCGCCGCATTTAAGCTTTAGCGTTCCGATACGCGGATTGACCGCCGCCGCCTTTATTGCCCCGCCGCCGCAAATCAAAAAAACCTCTTCGGGCGTAGCGTCTCCGCAAAGGTCTGTGTCGGCGGCTTTTATTCCTAAGAGCGCGTTGCGCACGCAGCCGCCCACCGCGTATAGCTTATGCGGATAAAACGCGCGGGCTATTTTTTTTAGCGCGTCAGACGTCTCTAAAATCATGGCTGTCACCTATCCTAAAAAAATAACCTCTTTGCCGCGCCCGCCTCAAATATCGCGTGAAAGTCTTATTATATCTCCGCCGCGCGTGTCCTTGCCGACGGCGACGCAATCGGCAATTTCAACGCCGACGACGGCAAAAACCTCGTTTGAGCTTGCGTCCGCGACAAGAGGAACCGTCGGGCGCAGGCGTTTTTCTATTTTTATATCGGTAAAATAGTCGCAAAGCTTTTTTGTTCCGCCGCCGAGCTTGCAAAACACGTCGCCGCAGCGCATAGTTCTTATAACGGCGGTTTTGGGGAGCTTGCCGCGGTCAAGACAGAGCGTTCGCGCCGCAATCGAGGCTTTAGGCGGTTTTTCAAAACCGGAAACCCTTTCTATCCGCAATATATATTTGCCGTCCAGATTTTTTACGCCGCCGTCCTCTAAGGCCTTGTCAAAGGACACCGCGCCGCCGCATGCGGAAGAAAACGTCGGCGCGCCGTCGTCCGCGCCGCCCGACGCGGGCT
The DNA here is from genome assembly GCA_031273825.1 of Clostridiales bacterium. GTDB lineage: Bacteria > Bacillota > Clostridia > Christensenellales > JAISNN01 > JAISNN01. The sequence continues at coordinate 10,476 of JAISRB010000103.1, read as the reverse complement.
TAAAAAAGGTGATAAAGCCGTATTCCTTGGCCGCTCTTATTCCGAAGGGCATGTCGAGCGTCGCGCCGTTGGCGGCGTTTGACAGCTTTCTCAACTCCACGGCGTGCCGCCGCTCTATGTCTTGCGCCGCGCCAAAAAAAGCAAAGCACGCGTCGAGGGCGATTTTTGAGATATACGGAAGCCCTAAGGCCTCCTCCCTTAGCCGAACGGTATTATTCGCTTGCCTCTCGATATATTTTTCGGCTTGCCCGGCGAGATAGCCGTCAAGCTCGGCGGCGTTTTCGCTTAGGCGTATGAGCGCGGAGGCAAAGCCTCTATATCGCGTTTCGATGAGAGGAAAGACCTCGTTTCTTATAAAATTTCTCGAATAGCCGGAGTCGGCGTTGGTCTCGTCCTCGACGAACGGCAGACGGTTTTCCTCTGCGAATCCGGCTATGCCGGCCTTTGTAACGCACAAAAACGGACGTATATAAACGCCGTCTCTGACGCTCCTCAGACCCGAAAGCCCCCTTAAGCCCGTTCCGCGCAGTACGCGCATAAAGACCGTCTCGGCTGCGTCGTCGGCGTGATGGGCGAGCGCGACCTTGTCGCACGCTCGGCTTTTTATCAGTTCGGCAAAAATTTGATATCGAACCTCTCTCGCGCATTCCTCCACGCTCATGCCGCCGTCTCCCGCAAGCGTCAAAACGTCGCGCTCAAAGGAAAAAAGGGGAATGCCCTCTCCGTCGCAATAGCTCCTGACAAACGCGCTGTCGCGCTTTGACGTTTCGCCGCGTATGCCGTGCTCGACGTTGACCGCGCAGACCTTTATGCCAAGCTCCCCGCCGAGTTTTTTTAGCGCAAAAACCAGCGACATAGAATCTATGCCGCCCGAAAGCGCGACGGCCACCGTTTCGCCCGCGCTCACCATTTGCCGGTTTATTATCTCGGCTCTTACTTTTTCTAAAAAAGTCATTTTTTTTACGTCTTTGCTTTTTGGTTTTTCAGTCTGTAGCCGTCCGCGGTTATCGCGGCGAAAACCAGCCCCGCTACCCCGTAAGGATTGTTGCGCGTCCGCGGATTGAGCTTCAAAAAAAGCCCCGGCATAATGCTTTGAACAAAGCTCTTTTTTGTCACGTCGGGCAAATATATCGCCCCGCCCTCGTTTGTCAGACTGTTCAGTCCGCTAAAAAAAGCCCTCTCGCCGATTTTTATATAGCCCTCGTCGACTATCCCCGCCGAGGCGTTTTTTATGCAGCAAGCGGCGTAATACGCCGCGATAGCCGGGTCTTGAGAGCCTCCGCCGCTTCCGCTTAGACGCTCCGACGGACTTTCTCCGTAAGCCGGGGTTTTGGACGGGTCTATACCGCCGCCTTGACGGTTTGAATCAACGTCGAAGCGCGGGTCTATGTCGCCGCCCTGATTGCTCGATTTAACGCCGAAGCGCGGGTCTATGTCGCCGCCTTGATTGCTCAATTTAACGCCGAAACGCGGGTCTATATCGCGGCCTTCGCCGTTTTTTTTGTTTTTGGAAAAGATATTGACGGCGTTTTCTGCCGTTCTCATCAACGCCGTTTTTTTTCCGTCGGTCAAAAAGTCGTGCGCCTCCGACTTTCTTTTGTTTTTTAAAAAACCGCCGTATGTGCCGTCGGCGTTTTGATATTTCAAAATCGACTGAGTCAGTCCGGCTATCAGCTTGTTGAGTCCCTCGTCGGAATATCCCTCGCCCTCGGCGAGCAACGACAGCGCAAAGAGCGCGAGCGCGTTGTCGCGGGCGGGATAGTTGCGCCCTATCGGCAAGCGCATACGCGTCTCCGGCATATATGAGCGATAAAACAATTTGTCGTTTTTGTCCATAAGGCATTCGGCGTAGAGAGCCGGCAGCTCCGAAAGCCCTTGCCGGTTTTCGCCGCAAAGATATCTGACAAGCAAATCGGATATCAGCGTTTCGGTTTGCACGGAGCGGAAAACGCCGTTGAAGCGATAAGGCAGACCTTGTATTCTCTGCCGGCTTTCCAAAAATTCAAGCGCGGCCTTGACGGGCGCGGCGTATTCCTCCGCGCCCGTCTTTTTGTGCATTTCATTAAGGACTATAGCCGGCGCGGCGTCGTTTGCGGCGGTCAAAACCTGCGGATTGCACGCGTAGCCGTCGCAAAAGGACTTGAGAAACATATAGTATCTGTCCTCGCCCAAATATTCGTCGAGCTTGCAAAGCGCGTAGCCGAACAGCGCAAAGTCAAAAGACCGCGCCGCAATCGTCTCCTCCGCCGTAGTTATATAATCGCATAACGCTATGACCTTTTTTAGTTCCTCGCTTCTCGACATGTCGTTTCCTTTAATTTACGGGTCGGTCTTGACCGCCCGATATACGTTTTATTTGTACGGGCGGCCGAGGCCTCCCGATATATTTTATTATACCGCAAGCCGTCAAAGAAGCTGCGTTTTCCCCGTTTTTCTTGCTTTTTCGGCAAAAAATATAATTTTGTGACTTTCGAGCGTGACGTCGACGGTCGTCAAAAGCTCCTTGTCGACGGGTTCGCCGTTTATAACGTTGCAAAAGACGCGGCACAGTCCGTCGTCGCCGCCGAGGTGTCCGCTCTTTAAGGGGCTTTTTATTCTAACCCTTTTAGACGCGCCGCCAAACGGGCCGCGCGGCTTTCCGAAGGTATTGAGCGTCAGATAATTATCGTAGTCGCAGCCTATAAGCTCGCCCTTTGTTCCCATTATATGAATCCGCCTGTAGCATTTTTCCGAAAAAGCCGTCATTGTCAGCGTCGCCGTGACGTCGTTGTCAAATTGCATGGCGACGATCTGATGATCGGCTACGTCGTTGTCGCAAAAATAGACGCACCGTCCGTAAGGATTTTCGGGGTTTTTGAGCGAATCAAGCTTTTCTTGCGCGGTCGGATTGTTTTTGCCTACGGCCTGAAGCATTCCCCAGCCGAGAGGCGTGCGTTTGTCTAAATACAGCTTTTTTACGCTGAATGGGCAGGTTTCAAAATAGGCGCAGCCGTCGAGGCAGCGTTCGGCGCAGCCCTCGGGCGCACGGTCTCTCTTAAAATGCGACAATTCGCCGTAGCTCGACACGCTTACGCATTTCGCCGATTCGGCAAACCAATAAATCAAGTCAAAATCGTGACAGGTCTTTGCCAAGAGAATAGGCGCGGACGTCTCCGAGTCGCGCCAATTCCCGCGGGTAAAGCTGTGGGCAAAGTGCCAATAGCCGACGTTTTCCTGATGATTTATCGCCATAACCTCGCCGATTTTTCCGGCCTTGATTATCTCTCTCACCGTCTTATAAAAGCCGGTATATCTCAAAACGTGCGCGACCAAAATATCTACACCCCGCTCCTTAGCCGTCTTGACGATTTCCTCGACCTCCTCAAGACGGTGCGAAACCGGCTTTTCTAACAAAATCTTTTTGTAGCCCGCGTCTATCGCCTTGACGACCTGCCGATAATGGTCTCTGTCCATGCTCGCGATTACCAGTCCGTCTCCGATAACGCCGGCCTCAAAAAACGCGTTTTCGTCAAAAAAACAATTTTCGCGCCCCACGCCGAACCGCTCGGCCGCCGAAACCGCCCTGTTTTTGTCAATGTCGCACACCGCGGAAATTTTTACGTCCGGCATACGCGACAACGCGCCGCCGTAAACGTTAGCTCCGCGCGAACCCGCCCCCAAAATAGCTATATTCATCGCTTTTCGCCCCCTTTTGTTAATCCCTTTTATAGATTATAACATAAGACGCGGAATATTTCAAGGGCTTTGCGGTATGTAAAGATAAAAATCGACGATTAGACCGTTTTCCTATTTTATCGCCCAATAGCCGCGCGTTCCGCCGATACGCTCGATTATCCCGCGCTCGCGCAACGCTTTGAGGTGTTCCTCAACGTTTCGTTTTGCTATGCCGATTTCCTTTGCTATGCCTTCGGCCGTTGCCTTCGGGTTTCCCTTAATTATTACAAGTATTTTGTTCCGCGTCGCATTAATCGGTCGATTACCGATATCATTACCGATGTCATTACCGATATCATTACCGATGTCATTACCGATGCTGTTGTCATTATCGGCGTCATTACCGATGCTATTACCGATGTCATTACCGATGCCGTTGTCATTATCGGCGTCATTACCGATGCTGTTACCGATGCCGTCAATGCCGTTATTATCGACGTTTTCACCGTCGCCTGTGTCTAATTTTAATGTCAATACCGTTCTATCGGGATTGAATTGCTCTTCGATTTTCGGTAACGGCAGTTTGTATTGCTCCCAAATCATATTGATTCCAAACAGACCGCTTCCCGCCCGTTCGCCTATTCCGACAAGCGAAAACATAAAAAACACGGCGGCGTTTCGCGGATCCGATATGCCGCCGCTTATCGCTTCCGCCTTTGGTATTCTCAAAGCTCCCGGATTTGAAAGGACAATCTCGTCCTTTCTTTTTTCTATAACAAGTCCGCGCCTTTCGTTATAATCGGCGTGGATTAACGCATTTGCAAGCGCCTCGCGGATTGCCTCGTGCATAGGCGTATTATCGATTCGGATTTGCTTTTCGTTGAGCCTGAAAGGCGTTTTTATATCGGCGGTCAATCGGTCTTGCACGCGCAAATAAAAATCGTAAAGATTGCCGCTCCAGTCGCCCGAGCCGCTTGTGACTCTGTCGCTCCACCGTTCGCCCGTCGGGTTTAACGGTTCGCGATAATCTAAAAAATAATGCGGGAATTCGTCGGTTATTTCGGAAACGTTTCCGAACATCAATAAGCCCGCAAGCGTCGGGTGTAAATTCCCGTCGTTATCGCTGCGCTTAACCGCGCCTATTTTTTGCAAAAATTCAACCGTTTCCAAGCGGTCGAACACATGACCTTGTTTTGTGTTCGAAAACAATATGCGATAACGCTTGATTGTGTCGGCGTTCAAAATATCTCCGGAGTATTTATCTAAAACAAGCTTGTCCTGCGTAACCTCGTTAGCGTCGCGGATCATATTGTTCACTTCCGACTTTGTACACCGATAATCGCCCTCGCCGTTCCGTCTAAAAGTTTGCCCATAAAAATCCTTGTTAAGATAAACGGGTCTATCCTGCCTTATTGCACGGGGAACATATATCGCGATAATTTTCTTGCCGTCGATTTCCTCAACACTGACGTTTTTAGCCGTTAAAATATTTGCGCTCGTCTTGGAACGATTATTGACGGTATCCCAAAAAGCTTTCACAAAGCCGTCGGCGTCGGAAACGCCAACCGCGCAAAGCGACTTGTCGCCGCTCTCAATAACGCCGAGCAAGATTAGCCCGCCGTCCGTATTTGCGAACGAGGAATAGGTTTGCCACAGGCTTTCCGGCAAGCCGCCGCGCGCCCGCTTGACTTCAAGACGGTTGCCCTCGCGGTATTCGCTTAGCTTAGTTAAATCAATCATTGTTGTTTTCCTCCGACAGTCCGGCTTGTTTGGGTATTACCTATGGCGAACGCATGAAAAATGCGTTCGCCCCGGGGTATCACCGTCACCGTCTCCGCATTATCGCCGCATACTATGTTTATATTTTATCACACAATCGTTTTTTTTGCAAGGGCTATTTTTTTACGCGCGGAGAAATTGTACTTTGCAATATATAAAAATCCACAAAAAACCCTTTTTTTTCCATTACAAAAGACTTGACTAATCCTTTAAAAACCTTTAGAATAGTAGCATTCGCTTTTATCGGGCGCGGTTTGCGTCTTGCTTAAGGCGTATGAATATTTTTTAAAAAAAAGGAAGCCCGACAATGAACGAGAAAAAAAATCTTGCTCAGCAGGAAATTGCGCCCTTAACACCCTCCTCAACCACCCCCCCGATAAGGGGACTTTCTTCACAAAAGATTACCTATACCGCTCTGTTTATCGCCTTATCGATAGCCTTCAACACCTTTTCAAAAAACACCACCGTCAACTCGCTGTCTTTGACGTATGTCCTGAACTTCTTTGCCGGAGTTTTTTTAGGCCCGCTTCACGGTTTTTTGGCGGGGTTTTTCGGCGATATGTTCGGCTTTATGATAAACAGCCAGGGCATGGCTTATCTGCCGCTCATCGGCATAGCGTCGGGACTGACGGGATTTTTTCCCGGGCTTGTCATGAATAACCGCGCTTTAGAGCGGCTATACGCGCGTCTAAAAAAATCTCAGCTCAAAATTTGGTTTAAATTAGCGCAAATAACCTTTTCGATGCTGCTAATCGCCCTAATCTGCACGCTGTTAATCAACACCTACGCGATATATTCGACGGTCGGCGCGGTCAGCTCAAAATATTCCTTCGCCGCCTACGTCGCCCTCCGCGCCGCGTCGCAGCTGCCGATAGTCGCCGCAAACACCGTCATTATCGCGGCAACCTACCTCTCCTTTGAGCGGCAGCTTTTGAGAATAAAATTTAAAATCAAACAGTAAACTAAAAAAAAGACAGCCTTTTAAATAAAACATCGGGCGACCGCATAGATCGCCCGAATTGTTTTGTTTTTTTGTCATATTGCGTGGTCATAGCCTGTGACGCGCACAAACCTAATATTACGCAAACAATGCGGTGGAGAGATATCTTTCGCCCGTGTCGGGAAGTATCGCGACGATGGTTTTGCCGGCGTTTTCGGGTCTTTTGGCAAGCTCCGACGCGGCGAACAGAGCCGCTCCCGACGATATTCCCACAAGCGCGCCCTCGGTTTTGGCGAGAAGCCTGCCGGCCTCGAAGGCCTCCTCGTTTTTGACGGCTATTATCTCGTCGTAGACCGAGACGTTAAGAGTATTCGGAACAAAGCCCGCGCCTATGCCCTGAATTTTGTGCGGCCCGGCCGTTCCCTTTGACAAGACGGGCGAATCGGCCGGCTCGACGGCGACGACCTTGATTTTTGGGTTTTTTGATTTGAGAAATTCGCCCGCGCCGCTTATTGTGCCGCCCGTGCCTACTCCCGACACGAAAATGTCGACGACTCCGTCGGCGTCGTTCCAAATTTCCGGCCCCGTCGTCTCAAAGTGAACCCTCGGGTTGGCGGGGTTTTCAAACTGTCCGAGGATTATTCCCCCGTCGATTTCCTTGACAAGCTCCTCGGCCTTTGCAATCGCGCCCTTCATGCCCTTTGCGCCCTCGGTGAGAACAAGCTCCGCGCCGTAGGCCTTGAGCAGATTGCGGCGCTCGACGCTCATCGTCTCCGGCATTGTCAAAATCAGCTTATAGCCCCTCGCCGTCGCCGCCGACGCAAGCCCTATACCCGTGTTTCCGCTCGTCGGCTCGACGATGGTCGCCCCGGGCTTTAACGCGCCTCTTTTTTCGGCGTCGATAATCATGGCCTTTGCTATTCTGTCTTTGACGCTTCCGGCGGGATTGAATAATTCGAGTTTGACCAAAAGCCTGGCCGTCAGACCTTGCTGCTTCGCATAATTTTTGACCTCCAAAAGCGGCGTATTGCCGATGAGGTCGATGATACTTGTTGCTATTTTTGCCATTTTTTGTTTCTCCTTATATTGTGTATATATTTAGTATGTTTTTGTGGTATCATTTTTGACGGAGTCAAAGGAGACTCCGCTCCCTTTATTCTGCCGCGGCCTTGCGTTTTTTTTAAAGCCCTTTGCGGCGCTATTTGTCTCCCAAGGCCCGCGAGAGGTCGGCTATCAAATCTTTGACGTTTTCAACGCCGATTGACAGTCTCACCGTGTTTCTTTTTATGCCCTGCTCCTCAAGCTCCTTGTCGTTGAGCTGTGAATGCGTCGTCGTCGCGGGATGAATGACGAGCGATTTTACGTCGGCGACGTTGGCGAGCAACGAAAAGATTTCGAGCTTGTCGATGAAAGCGTGAGCCTCCTTGACTCCCCCCTTTATTTCAAAGGTAAAAATCGAGCCGCCGCCGTCGGGAAAATATTTTTCATACAGCTTTCTCTGTTTGCTTCCCTTTCTCGCGAGCGACGGGTGATTTACCGACTCGACGGCGCGGTGTTTTTTGAGAAATTCCAAAATTTTAACAGTGTTTTCGACGTGCCTTTCGACTCTCAGCGACAGCGTTTCTATTCCCTGCAAAATCAAAAACGCGTTGAACGGCGAAATCGCCGCGCCGGTGTCTCTGAGCAAAACGGCCCTTATCGCCGTGACGAACGCCGCCGCCCCCGCCGACTTTGCGAACGAAACGCCGTGATAGCTATCGTTCGGCTCGACGAGATGCGGAAACTTGCCGCTTGCCGCCCAGTCAAATTTGCCGCTTTCGACAATCAGACCGCCGAGCGACGTACCGTGTCCGCCGAGAAACTTTGTCGCCGAATGAATTACTATATCCGCTCCGTATTCTATCGGGCGCAAAAGATAAGGCGTGGCAAAGGTGTTGTCGACCACCAACGGAATTTTGTGCCGTTTTGCGATAAACGCAACCTCTTGAATGTCTATGATGTTGCTATTAGGGTTGCCGAAGCTCTCGATAAATATCGCCTTTGTCTTGTCGTTGATTGCCGCCTCGAACGCCCCGTCCTCGTCGGGGTCGACAAAGGTCGTATCTATGCCGTAATCGGGCAGGGTGTGAGCAAAAAGATTGTAGCTGCCGCCGTAAATCGTCTTTGCCGACACGATGTTGTCGCCCTTTTTTGCCAGATTTAATATCGTATAAGTCGTCGCCGCCGCTCCCGAGGCCACCGCCAACGCCGCCGAACCGCCCTCAAGCACGGCTACGCGCCGCTCCAAAATATCCTGCGTCGGATTTGTCAGCCGCCCGTAGATATTGCCGGCGTCGGTCAAGCCGAATCTCGCCGCCGCCACAGCCGCGTCGTCGAATACGTAAGACGTAGTCTGATAAATCGGAACGGCGCGCGCGCCCGTCGCCGGGTCGGGATTTTCTTGCCCGATATGTATTTGCTTTGTTTCAAACGACCAATTTTTTGTGTTTTTTATAGCCACCTTCAGCTTCCCCCGTCAAGTTCTTTACCACTATACTTATTCCGCTTATACGCGATATATGCAACATGTGTAAAGTTTATATGTTTTATATGTTTTCCTTATTTAATATTATATAATAAAGCGCGCGCCTTTGTCAAACGATTCAAATAAAAAAATAAAAAATACTTTGTCAGGCGGACAGCAGAGCTATTCCTCCCGTAAAATAGAAATAATATCTTTGCGAAAGATTGCCGGTTATCTGCATCTGCGCGCCGATTAGAAGCCTCATTCCCGCGACTAAGGATACCCCGATTTGCGAATTTGAGCCGGCTCGCATAGTGTTTGCCTGAGTCGTTCCGCTGAAGCCCGTGACGGGAAGGGTTTTTGAAAGAGCTATCGGCGTAAAGGTATTGCTTTCCGGGAGCGCGGCAAACAGCTGAACCAACGGATAAACCGTCATACCCGACGGAACCGTAAAGGTTCCGAAATTCCCTACGGTAATATAGATACTCTCGATTACCGCGTCAAAGGGCAAAGAAAACACATATTGCTCGTCCGTGCCGAGCGTAATGGTTCCGTTTGCCGCAAGCGACAATATGATAGGTCTGTCGCTAAAGGTAAGCAGCCCTACGTTATTCGGCTGCCCGTTTGCGTTTGTTCCCACATAGGGCGCGCCCTGAGACGCAAAGGGAATGATTATACGGGCTTGCGCTCCCGGATCTCCCTTTGGCCCTTGCGGCCCGGGGTCGCCTTTTGCTCCTTGCGATCCGGGGTCGCCTTTTACGCCTTGCGGTCCGGTAGGCCCCGTAGGCCCCGTAGCCCCGGGATTGCCTTGAATACCCTGCGCGCCTTGCGGCCCGGTGTCGCCTTTTGCGCCTTGCGGCCCGGCAGGCCCCGTAGGCCCGGGATTGCCTTGAATACCCTGCTGCCCCATAGGTCCCGGGTCGCCTTTTGCACCCTGAACGCCCTGCGGACCTATTGGGCCTACGCCTCCCTGCGGGCCTTGCACGCCTTGCGGCCCGGCCGCCCCCTGATCGCCCTGAATTCCTTGTGCGCCCTGCGGTCCGGTCGCCCCGGCGTCGCCCTTAGGTCCTTGATCTCCCTTTGGGCCTTGCGGCCCTATAGGGCCGGGATTGCCTTGAACGCCCTGCGCGCCTTGCGGCCCTTGAATGTTGCCCACGTTTGTCCACGCGTTATTGTTTGCGCTCCAGACATACAAATCGCCGTTGACAAGATACGCGTCCCCCACGTTTCCCGTCGGGTGGGCGGCGATAAGGTCGGCATAGGTAGCGTATGAACCGAGTATTGTCACTCCCGTGCCGTCGGTTCCGTCGTCTCCGCGCGGACCTTGCTGACCCTGCGGCCCTATCGGCCCGGGGACGCCGCGAATGCCCAGCGGCCCGGCCGGCCCCGCGTCGCCCTTATCTCCTTTGACCCCCTGCGGGCCGGGCAAGCCCTGATCTCCTTGCGGCCCTTGAACGCCCCGCGGGCCGGCAAGCCCGGGGTCTCCCTTAACGCCTTGCAAGCCTTGCGGCCCGGTTGCCCCGGGGTCTCCCTTAACGCCCTGCGCTCCCTGCGGCCCGGTTGCTCCCGGGTCTCCCTTAACGCCCTGCGGCCCGGTTGC
>JAISRB010000054.1 GCA_031273825.1 Clostridiales bacterium | reverse complement strand
GGAAAACTACTACGGAAAAAAATGCAAAAAATCAAAGGCCCTCTACGACGAGGCAAAGCAATATATCCCAAACGGCGTGCAGCACAACCTCGCCTTTAACTTCCCCTTTCCGCTCTGCTTTGAAAAGGCCGAGGGCGCGTATCTATACGACGCTGACGGAAACAAATATATCGACTTTTTGCAGGCCGGCGGGCCGACTATTCTCGGCTCTAACTACCCCGCGGTAAAGCAAGAGGTCGAAAAGCTGCTCGACAGCTGCGGCCCCGTCACGGGCTTGTTTCACGAGGCGGAGCTTTTGCTCGCGAGGGAGATAAACAAGCACATGCCGGCGGTCGAAATGTTCCGCATGTTAGGCTCGGGCACCGAGGCGGTTATGGCGGCGGTCAGAGCGGCGCGGCTTTATACCAAGCACAAAAACATAGTCAAAATCGGCGGAGCCTATCACGGCTGGTCAGATCACATGGTTTTCGGGCAAAAGGTTCCGGGCTCGGGTCGTCTTGAATCTCACGGAATACCGTCGCGCACGACCTCTCTCACGCGCGAGGTTCCCCCTAACGACGTCAAAAAACTCGAAAGCGTCCTGCGCCTCAACCTGCTGCGCGGCGGCACGGCTTGCGTAATCGTCGAGCCTATAGGCCCCGAAAGCGGCACGCGCCCGATAGATAAGGATTATAATATGAAGGTCAGAGAGCTTTGCGATAGGTTTAAGTGCCTCCTCATATTTGACGAGGTTGTGACGGGCTTCCGTCTCGGTCTCGGCGGCGCGCAGGGCTACTTTGGCGTAAAGCCCGACCTGACCATCTTCGGCAAGGTCATAGCGGGGGGCTATCCCGCCGCCGGCGGCGTAGGCGGACGGCGCGAGATAATCAACAACACGCTTGCCGCGGGCCTTCAGAGCGGCAGCAAAAAGGTCTATATCGGCGGCACGCTCGCGGCTAATCCGCTTTCGTCGCTCGCCGGCTACGTCACGATAAAGGAAATCGAAAAAACCAACGCCTGCGAAAAGGCCGGCCTTGCCGGCGACAGGCTGACGGCGGGAATCAAAGTCCTCCTCAAAAAATACGACCTGCCTTTTGTCTGCTTTAATCAAGGCTCGATCGTCCATTTGGAGTGTTCGGGCGCGATGGCCTTTGACGTTTCCGCGCCTCTCAAAATCGTCTCTCTGCTCAAGCTGTTAAAGAGCAAGGAAAACGTCATGAAAAGAAAGACCGCCATGGAGAGAATGGGCGCGGCGTACATGGCAAACGGCATAGTGACGCTTGCGGGCAGCCGCCTCTACACCTCGATGGCCGACACCGACGAGGTAATAGACGAGGCTCTCCAAAAATTTGACAACGTCTTTAAAACCGTCGTCAAGGGCGTGGAAATCGCCGAATAAAGGCCGATATTTTTTTGAGGTGCAGACTAATGCAAGAGCAAGACAAGAGCAACATATATATCATCGCCCACGACATGGGCACAAGCTCCGACAAGGCCGTCCTTATCGACTTTAACGGAAGGATAGCGGCGTCGTCAAAGCAGGATTATCCGACATATTATCCCTACCCCGCGTGGGTCGAGCAGATTCCCTCCGACTATTGGAACGCCGTGTGCGCCGCGTCAAAAAAGCTAATCGGCGACAACGCCGTCGACCCCGCCGCCGTCAAGGGCGTCATATTTTCCACTCAATCTATGGGGCTTATCCCCGTCGACGACAAGGGAAACACGCTCTATAACAACATAACGTGGGTCGACGGACGCGCCGAAAAACAGGCGCAGTCGCTGATGAAAAAGCTCGGCGGCAAAAAGCTTTTTTCGCTCGTCGCCGGAACGCCTATTATGGGCAAGGACGTAGTCGCAAAAATTCAGTGGATAAAGGAGGAACGCCCCGACGTCTATAACCACACAAAATACTTCTTGGACGTCAACGGCTACCTCAAATTTAAATGCACGGGCAAATGCGTCGCGGAGCTGTCGGGCGCGTCGTCCTACGGGCTTGATCTCAAAAAAAAGACGTGGCTGCCGGCTCTCAAGCTTATCGGAATCGACCTCAACCGCCTCCCTCCCCTCGTCAAAAGCACCGACGTAGTCGGGGGGCTTTTGCCCGACGCGGCAAAGGCGATGGGGCTTCTTGCGGACACGCCGGTATTCGGCGGTTCCGACGACGTGCAAAGCGCGGCGATAGGCTCGGGCATGAGCTCCGACGGCGACGTGCACATCTATCTCGGCACGTCGGCGTGGGTTTGCGCCTCGTCGGAGGACAAGACAAAGTTTAAGAACGGCGCGGCTGCCATTCAAAGCGCGGACCCTAACATGAATCTCATCGTCGGCATTACCGAGGCCGCCGGCTCTAACATTCAGTGGCTTTGCGACCAATTTTTTAAGCGCGAGCAGGACGAGCAGGGCGAAAACATATACCGGTATATGGACGATATCATCGAAACCGTTCCGCCGGGCTCCGACTATCTCGTCTGCACGCCGTGGATGCTCGGCGAAAGATGCCCCGTAAGCTCGACGACGACGCGGGCGACGCTATATAATATCAACACCGAACATACGCGCAATCACCTCATGCGCGCCGTATACGAGGGCATAGCCTACAACCTGCGCTGGATTCTCGAAAACTTCTATAACGATTACGGCTTCAAGTCCGAAAACTTCAGAATAATAGGCGGCGGCGCGCTTGACAAGGCGTGGATGCAAATCATCGCCGACGTGACGGGAAAGGAGTTTTCCGTCATAGAAAATCCGCGGAACGCCGGCGCGCTCGGCGCGGCCATCACCGCCCTTATCGGGCTTGGCGAGGTCAAGAGCTTCAAAGACGCGCGCGACTTTGTCGCCGTCGTCGAGCAATACCGCCCTAACCGCAAAAACAAGGAAATCTACGACGAGCTTTTTGCAAGCTATAAGGACATCTATTACGGCTTAAAAAAGGCCTATCAAAAGGTCAACTCAAAGAGATTCGGAAACTAAAAAAAAACTTAAAGGGAGCAAAAACAAATGTCAACCGATACGCAAATCAATTCTATAATATCGGCGGTTCGCCGGATAAATTCGCTCGGACTCGTCGGCAACGGGCTTAGCGTCAGACAAAAAATCGCCGAAGCAAGCTGTCTTGAGGTCTGCGTCGGCGCAAGCGGAGACATATCGCCCGACGACATAAAAACCGTCTCCTTAGACCGACCGGACGGAGACGACAAAGAGCTTAGAGCCGTCTGCTTTGCAATTTTTGCCAAAAAGCCGGACGCTGCGGCGATAATCTCGGCGTCCACGCCTTATCTTTTGAATCTGTCGCGGATAAACGCAAAAATTCCGCCGATTCTCGACGATTTCGCCCAGATAATCGGAATCAATATGAAAACCGCCGACGGCGCGTCCGCCGTCCCCGCCGCGCTAAAGGGGCGCAACGCGTGTATGCTAAAGGACAAGGGCGCGATAATCGTCGGGCGAACCCTCGACGAGGCCGTAACCGCGCTCTTAGTCGCGGAAAAAACCGCAAAAACCTACGCCCTCGCAAGCGCGCTCGGCAAGCCCGCGCCTATATCTACGTGGGAGGCGGCGTTGATGAACTTCGTCTACAAAAAGAAATACAGCAAAATATCAAAGGAATAAAGGGAGGAGTCATTTATTATGTACGACAACGATACCGAAAACAACCTGCGCCGCGCCTTGACGGAGGCCGGACGGCGGCTCGTCCAAAAAAACCTCGTGCAGGGCACGTGGGGAAACCTCTCCGCGCGTCTTGACGAAAAGTTTATGCTCGCCACGCCGAGCGGACTCGACTATACAAGCTTAACGCCCGACGACATGGTCGTCGTCAATATCGAAACCCTCGAATATCTCGGCAAGCTAAAGCCGACGAGCGAGAGAAAGCTTCACGCCGCGATATACCGCGACAGACCCGAAATCAACGCCGTCATACACACCCACTCCGAGTATTGCTCGGTTGCCGCCGCCGCGCGCGTCGAGATAACCGCCGTCGATGACGACATGCGCAAGCTCATCGGCGAAACGGCGCGTTGCGCCGCCTACGGCCTGCCCGGCACAAAAAAGATGACAAAGGCCACCGTCGAGGCTCTCAAAGACCGCAACGGCTGCTATCTCGCCAACCACGGCGCGATAGCCATGGGAACGTCGTTAGACGAGGCCTTCGCCGCCTGCGAAACCCTCGAAAACTCCACCAAACGGCTTATCGAAGCAAAGCTGTAACAAAAAAAACGCCCTTTGCCGCGTTTACGCAAGCAAAGGGCGTTTTTTTGCCTTTCTTTTTTCTTTGGCTCTCTTATTCCTCGATTTCCGTTTTTTTCTCCTCGATTTCCGGCTTTTTTATATCCTTTTTGTTTTTGACTAAATCGGATATCAGCAGACCCTGCAAAGCCGCCGTCAACGCAAGACAGCCCGCCGCATAAACCCAAAAGAGCGGCGTGTCCGACGACGAATTCAGACCGTTGCTTATGAGAACGTATACGCCTATCACCGCGATTGTCAGATTGAGTATGATATAAGCAATGGTCGCAGGACGCTTTTTCTTAAATTTTTCTCTGTCAAAACCGCCCCTTTTGGCGATAACCGCCGACCAAATGAGCATTATCAGCGAAATGACAAACACTACCGCGCCGACAAACAACAGCACCGCGGCGATTAACGAGCTTAACGCGGACATTCCGCTTGACCACGCGCCCCCGCCTACTCCTCCCTCGGGCGCGAAAAGAACCGCCAGCCCAACTATAATCACCGACGCGACCATACCCAAGCCGTAAACAATCGAATAAATTATTCCCGCACTTTTATTTTTTTTGTACATTTTCAGTACCCCCTTTTCTTGTTTTTTTGAATTTTTTTCACTTAACAACCGACCGCCGCTCACTTGACTTTTCACCGCCGCCGTTCACCGTTCACTGCCCGCCGCTCACCGCTCCTCCAACGGATTCCGTCCGTACTTATTTGCTCCGTCGTTGCCCTTAGTAAAAAGCAAAACCAACAGCATGAGTCCGCCGATTATCGGAATCAAGGATATAAACAAAAACAACCACGAATGCTCGGCGTCGTGCAGCCGTCTGACCGTCAGAGCCAGACTCGGAATAAACAAAAACAAGTCGTAGAAAAGCAAGACCGCGCCGCCGGCCGAGAGTATCAGCGACGAAACCACCGAGCCTGTCAAAATCGCGCCGAGCGACTCGCTCCCGACGGTCAACCCCGTCGAAAAAAGCATGACGGCAAAGGCCGCCCCCGACACTACAAGGCTAAACGCAAGGACGAGAAGGACGTTGGTTATATGAAACCAAATAAACTCCCGCCGCGAAGCTCTCGAATCAAACGCCGCGTAATTTTTTATGACCTTGATATACCATTTCATACGCCGTCACGCTCCTTTTTTTGAGAAAAAATCCGTCCGCTCCGCGCGCCCGACATTATCGGCGCGCCGTTGTTTTGTTTAAGTATACCATATTTTCGGTTTTTTTGCAATAGCTTTTTTTAGGAAAACCTACAACAAAACCGTTTTTTATCGCATAATTCTTTGTTTTCCGACTATTTCCCCGCGGGCTTCGCCGCGTTTAACGCCGCCGCGCTCGCGGTCTTTCCGGCGGCGATTATGGCCGAATTGCCCGACTTATTGATGACTGCAACGCTGCCCGCCGTCTTGTTTGTCGTCGCGCCGTTGTTTGCCGTCTTAGCCGTGGCCGCCGTCTTATTTGCCGTCGCGCCGTTGCTTGCCGTCTTAGTCGCGGCCGCCGTCTTATTCGCCGCCGCGTTGCTTGCCGTCTTGGCGGCAGGCTTTTCCGTCTTTATTTTTTTATCGTCAATTTCGTCGTCGTCCTGCTTTGCGCGTTTGACGACAAATATTATCAGCCATATGAGAAGCCCCAGCGCGACCGCCGCGAGCGCGCCTAAGCCTATCGGAACTAATATGTTTTTGTGCGGCTTAGAGACCCCCGGCTGCAGAGGAAAATAGTTGATTTCGTCGTCGCCCCTAAATCTGACGACCACGTCATATTCTCTATAGTCGCTGACGGCAAATACGCTTGCGCTCTGCCAGGTGACTCCTCCGTCTATGCTATACTCGACGTCATAGCCCTCGGGGCTTGTCACCGTCAGAGTCCTGTCGGAGCGCGTCACCTCAAAGGGTATCTCTATCTTGTTGATAGTCAAAACCGGGGCGGCCGTTACGACGTAGTTTTTCATCGCCTCGTTGCTATAGTCGAGCGTCAGCCGATAATAATAGGTATAAGCCTTGACGGCCTTAAAGGCGTAGGCCTCCGCTCCCTTTATTTTGACCGTCGCGCCGTTGACGTCGACATATTCGATATAGCCGATTATGATGTTTTCGTCGCCGAGTACGCCCTCCTCTCCCTCTATAAGCCCGTCGATATAGCTCCACAGAGCCACCTCTCCCGACTTGTCCGTTCCGTCATAATTTGTCGTAAAGCTTTGCACGGCGACGTTGATTTCCTTGTGCTTTATCTCTCCGTCTATCGTCGCGCGATATTCGAGCGCGCCGCCTAAGGCGTTAAAGGCGTAGTTTCCGTCGTCGGCCGACAGCTTTAGTCTAAAGCTAACCCCGACGGCGCCCGCCGCCGCCGACGGATATTGAAATTCAAAGCTGTCCGCGTCTATCAGGTCGGTTATTTTTTCGTCTAACACAAGCCCCTCGACGACGCAAAGGCTCAGCCAGTCGCCGAGCGGCATATTTGTGCCGTCATAAAACTTATTCATAGGCTCCGACGGCAAGGCTACCGTCAGCTGCTTTCTTTTTATCGTCAGGTTTAGGGTATATTTTATTATCTCATAATTAGGGTCGTCGGGCGTAAACCTGACGGTATAAGAGCCTGAATCTCTATATTCCGCGTAGGTCTTATCCCACAACGCCAAAAACGCCGCGCTTCCCGTCACCGTCTCGCCCGGTATGCCGGCAAGCTCAAAGCCCGTCGGCAGCGGCTGTCCGTATTCGAGGACTATATCGTCGGGACGGGCGGTTTGCGCCGGCGTTATTTTGCCGGCCTCAAAGCTTAACGACGGGGTCACCAGCGTATAGTTGCCGTCCTTTGCGGTAAATATGAGGCGAACCGTCAAATTGTCGCTTACGTTTTTATCAGAATATGTCGGCGTCGCGTCCCGATAAAACCCGATTATGCCGCTCAACGCCTCTCCGTCGGCTATTCCCGATATGTCGGCAAAAGCGTAAATGTGTTCTAACGAAAAATCAACGTATGCGCCGTCTGTGAGAACCCTTGCCGTCGTCGTTCCGTCATATACCTTTTCAAAATACGCGCCGTTCTTTTTTGTCAAAATAATGCCCGACGGAACTATCGAAAGCGTAGCCGCCGACACTATTTTGTCGGTTGACAAGTCGTAGTTTATGACGTTGTCGCCGAGAAGGGTTATATCTACGGTTATCGAATAGCCGTTTCCGACGTTTTTGTTCGGATAATAAGCGTCGACGCTAAACTCGCCGCCCTCGGCAAACGCCCCGACGGCGTTTGCAAAATTGAGCTGATAGTCTACCCCGACGCGCGCCGCCGCCGTGCCGTCATAAGCCTTGTTTTTTGCGTTTGTCATCGTCACCGTGACGGCTCTCTTATATATATACGCCTCCTTAGACGTCGTGTCGATATAGTAGTTGGACGCGCCCGCGCCGCCAAGCTCTACGGCCACCAAATAAGGGCTGTCGCTCGCGTTCGCGCTTGACACATGCACCGAATTGATAAGATATACCAAAAGCGTCTCGCCCGCGATCGCGCCGCTCACGTTGCCCGACAGCGTGATTATATTGGTTCCGTCATAAGGTCTTGAGACCGCCTCAACGCCGTTCAAGGTCAGCTCTTTTTTTAATATCTCGTGGCTTTGCGCGTATGTGTTATTTATAAGCTCATAGTTGTCGGCCTTGGTGCCGTCGGCGGCGACTATGCCCGCGTTGAGGTTGACTACGACGGTCAACAGTCTGTTTCCCGCGTTTTTATCCGCATATTTCGTATTAAAACCGTCGACGTTATATAGCGCGGAGGTCATAGCCTCGCCGTCTGCAAGCGTTTCAAAGCTTAAGCTAAATTCCGCGCCCTCCCGCGCCGCCGTCGTTCCGTCGTAGGTCTTTGGAAGGACGGTTATTTTTGGCTCTATCTTTTTTCGGCTTATAGTGACGCTGACGATAGGCACGACGCTTTCCGCATACGAATAATTATTCAGCCCGTCTCCCGAAATGACAAAGCTGACGCGATAAGTCCCCGCGTCCGCCGAGCTTAGCGTCGCCGTCTGCGCTACGGTTATCGAGCCGGCGTCCGAGCCTAACAGCCCCGTTATACTCCCCGTTACGTCAACGGTCGCAGAGCCGTTATATTCTCTGCCCGCCGCCCCGAAGCCGGTAAAGTTAATGTTTTGCAAGGCTCTTTTTTGTATGTCAAACTCATAGTCGACAAGCCTGCCGACCTCGTATCCCGCGGCGTTTTTTAAAACCGCCGAATATTTGTAGCTCCCCGCGTTTGTCGGCTTGACGGTTGCGCTACTATACACCCCGCCGTCCGTACTTTCATAAAGATAAGAGGCTACGCCCGCCCCGCCTTGAAGCCCCGTCGCCGTCACCTCCGGCCCTTGCGCCGCCGCGCTATAGGTGTATATGTTTGCTTGCAAGGCAGTCACGGGGATAGCCGCAAAGTTTGCCGTGGCGAGAACATTTGCCGTCGCGCCGGACAACTTGAAATATTGATATTGATCGGACACCGTCCAGCCGGTAAAATAATAATCGTTTTGATCCGGCGTAGATATCGCCGAAGGCGTAGGCACGCTCTTGATTACCTCGGCGGACACGCTCGGTTGAGCGGACTGTGATTCGGGCGAAGATGTTCCGCCGCTTTTTGTAAAATTAACGCCAGGCGTGTTGTATGTAATCGAAAATTGCGTGTCATAAATGGCTGCCGCCGCGCCGGCTCTGGTTGTCCCCGACCAAGCATTGGCCCAACACCATACGCGAGCTAAAGTATAGAGATGCGTACTGCCTTTTAAATTTGCGTTGGAGATTGTAACCGTGGCAGTTCGATACCAATCATTTGTCCAACTTTCACCACTGCTCGTAATCTTTCCCTGATTGTTAGAATATAAGCAACCATTTTGCCCGACCGCAGAGTTATCACCCCAAGCAACGTTTGCGCCGGCCGAATTATATATGTGAAAATACAGCTCGTGTTGTCTAGTATCGCTGTTTCCCCATGTATAAGCATATAAATTATAATAAACCGTCATGGTGATCGAGGTAACTCTGTCGTTGTTTATAGCCGTCTGCAAGTCGGGACTTAAATAAAATATATCCCAAAGTGCCGACTCATCACTCTTACTAGCCGCATATCCACTTTGCTCCGAATATCCGGTGTTGGCATAACCGCCGCCGTTTTTTGCGTTTTGATAACTCTCCAAAATACTCGGATTAAAATCGGTATTCACGCGATAGCTGTCAACTATATCTAAGGTCTTTGACGAAAGCTCTATTTTGTTCACCGCCTCCTCAAAATCAACCCCGTCGTTCTCTCCGCTCACCTCGACGGCATAAGAATCGACGCCGCCGCTATTGGCCGCCAAAGCTCCCCCGAACGCGGCAAAGACAAAAAACGCGCATACAAAAACAAATATCAAGGCGGCAAGCCCGGCCTTCCTTACTTTTTTTGTCAAGCTTTCACTCATAAATCCCCGTCTCCTTATCTCCTATTATCTATCGACAAGCGCCCCGTTATCTAACTCATAACGCGCGCGCAAAATATCCGTCGACAAACACCCGCGCTTAATATTATTCACCGCAAATAATATATGCCCGGCTATCGGCAGCAAACACTCTTGTTCCCTTATATCCATTTTAACATTAAACGTATTGTTTGTCAATAGTGATTTTAAAAAAAAAGCTGTTTTTTTGCGGAGTTTTGCGCTGTTTTATGACCTTAACGGTCAAATCGCCCCCGTCCTCTTGACAAATTGTATCTATAGTCCAAGACGAACCCAAAGCCCCTCTTGCAAAAAAACAAAAAAATGTTGCGAAAGGCTTTTCAATTAGTGCGACCAATTAGTGCGACACTGTCACACTAATTCGTTGTTTTTTCGGGCGGCCGGGGCGTCCGCCCCTACTGTTCCGTTGTGTTATTATGTTATTGATTAATTACCGTCACCGACCACTAATACCGCCACTGACCACTGTTCACCGACCGCCGCCCGCTAACCCCGCCCACGCCTCGGGCATGACCCGGTTTTCTTTAAACCACTCGGTTTCTCTCAACAGCTTATTGTTGTTCGAGCAATTTATGACGCTTATTCCGGCCGACACGCTAAACACAATGTTGCCGTTCATCGGCTTGACCGTGCCGCTGCCCGCCCAGAGCGACCTCACGACATAGACGTCGACGACCGTCGTGACGTAGATTTTGTCGGTATATTTGGCTATTCTGTCGATGACCTCCTGCGTCGGAAACTGTGCGGCGGCGTTGTCGGTATATTCGCTCGTGCCGGCGCAGGCGCAAACGCAGACGTATTCGGGCGTGATAGCCGCCAAAAGCTTTTGACCGCTCGACGTGGACGAGCCGTGGTGTCCGGCCTTAAAAAGCGTGCAATGCGGCAAGCCGCCGCCGTTTTTGTCATAATAGTCAACTAAGGCCTCCTCGCCTTTTTTTTCTAAATCGCCGGTAAACAGATAGTGCTCGCCGCCGCGGTTTATCATCAGGCATACCGAATAGTCGTTTTCGCCGCCGCTTTGCGTATGGTCATAATAGTAGTTATACAAAATTTCAAGCTCCGCGCCCCCGCCTATGTCATATTTTCTCGACGCTCCGTTTTGGTTGTTAAAGCATTCGAGGGCGGTATAGTGCCGCGCGCCGCGCGCGACCTCGTCGTCGCGCGCGGCGATATAGCGGCCGACAACCGAATTCGGCGTAGGCGCGGTTTTGTCTGTCAGAGGAAAGTCTATAATCGTCTTTACCTCATAGGTCTCAAATATCCCCGCGATTTTTTTGCCGCCTGACGTTCCGCTATAAAAGCCCGAGATATGATCCTCGTGACCGTGCGTCGCTATGACGTATTCGAGAATTCCGTCGGTTATATATTTGTCTATATAGGACGTCAGCGTCGGCGCGGACGAGTTTCGCGACCCCGCGTCTATCAATATGTCTATGTCGCCGCTTTTGACGTATACACTGTCGCCCGAATATTTGTTGCCCTGCTCCAAAAAATGAACGCTGAAATCCCCGTCGTCTATTACGCTTTCCGGTTTTTTGTCCGTACCGTCCGGCGGCGGAGGAGGCGACGGCCATAGCCATTTGCACGCCCCCAAAACCGCCGTCAACACCGTCATTACCGACAGCGCGGCGGCAATGTAAACCACTCTTTTAAATTTTTTCATAAAAATCCTTCTCCGTGTTGTAATTTTATATCGCCAGATAGACCTTTTTTTTGCCGATTTTAGTCGCCTTAATTTTTGCTTGCGCCTCTAAGTCGGACAGCGCGAGAAACGCCTGCGTCGGTTTGATGCCCGTCGCCTCGATTATCTCCTGCCTTGTCGCCGAGCCTTTTCGGGTAATGTAAGCGTAAACGACGCCGACGGCCTCGCGGCTAACCGCATATTCCTTTTCTTTTTTGCCGTTGCCCTCATAGTTGCGGTTCGGAAATTCTATCAAAAAGCTACCGGGCGTCACTGCAATCTCGGGCTTTTTTGCATTATCGCCGTAAAGCTCCATTATTCTCGGTATGCCCGTGCCGTATGCCTCGACCATTCCGAGCTTATAAAATACGTTGGCGAGTCTCTCGTTGCGCGATTGCGAAAAGCCCTGTCTGATTGCCTCGACGTCTAAGCCGCGCACCAAGCCGCCGAGCGACAAGACCTCTAACCGGTCGTCGTATATGTTGACAAAAACACCGCCGCTGAACGAATAATCGCGGTGTACGAGCGCGTTGAGCAAGGCCTCGCGCAAGGCGGTAGGAGGATAGTCATAATAGTCTATCCGCTTTGCCCCGACGATTTCGGCGTGAACCTTGTTTAGTATCATTATATAAGAATAAGCGTCCTCAAACTGTTTAAATATCGAGCCGCCGAATTCCTTTCTGTCGCGGAAAACCGTCTTTGTCGTCCCCTCAAATACGGCAAGCTTTATCGTGTGCCGGCATTGATCGGAAAGCAACAGCCCGAGGTTTGTATATTGCTTTTCTTTATTCATAACGCCGAGCGTCACCTTTTGAGCCTCGCCGAACGGCAAATTGTTGTTTTTGAACGCCCCGTTTGCCGCCTCAAACGTCAAGTCCGTCTCCAAACAACGAACATTGCAATAGCTGTCGCCGTCCGCCTCCTTTATCATATTACGGATATGAGCGTCGGAGGCCGCGACCGTGCTACTGCCTACGCGCACAAACACGCCCCCGAGCTTAAGCCCCTTTTCGGCGATATAATAGGGATACGCCGCGCCCTTAGAAACGTCTATCGCGACTATTTCTTTTCCGTCTATATTCTCTTTTGCCGCTTTAATATACATAGTTATATCGGGCTTGATTGAGTTTCGGCAACTCGAGACGACCGCCAAAAGCGTATCGTCGCCGTCCGCCAGACCCAAAACCTTGCCGTCATCGCTAACGCCGACTAAAATGCGTCCGCCGTTTGTGTTGGCAAAGGCCGCCACGCTTTTTTTTATGTCGTCGGTGTATTCCCGTTTCAATTCAAGCTCGTCGCTTTCTATATATCTCATATATATACCTCTATACCCGTCTATTATATCACACTTTTTTTGCCTTGTAAAACTAAATTCATTAAATTCTCAAAATTCGTGTTAAATTCGTTAAATTCGTATTGCGTTCGTTAAATTCGGAAAATTCGGATTGCGTTCGGAAAATTCATGAATTTTACGAATTTTGTCAATTTTACTTCGGAGCATTACGACGGCTTTCTTTTATCTATCGGCGCGTCTATTTGCTTTATCTGCCGATGCGTCTATTTGAGGGCTATAAAAAAATCGGGCAAAGGCCCGATTTTACAAATTTTCGATCTGTTTCTTTTAATTTCGATTATTTCTTTACGCCGATATAGACGAGCAAGATAGCGCACAGCAATGTGAACAGACTCGAAAGTACCCATGTCCACGAAAGTATGCCGGCCAATGAAGCCAACACGAGCAACAGACACAAAGGTATCCACGCCCATAACATCTTTAAAGCGCGCAAACGTCTTGTGATTATCGCAAGCTCTGGAATGACAATCAGCAATGCGAATATGCCGTTTATCCATGTGAACGCCGTGCCGACGCCCCCGCCTATGAGCGAAAGCAAATAAAGAACGATTGAAATGCCCCATGAAACAAGCATAAACGTCACGTATCTCTTTCTGGTTTCCGTTCCCTTGAAGTTGGCGTAATCTTTTTTGAAAACGCTCAAATATGTGTTGATGATATCCATAAATAAACCTCCTTGTTTTATTTTAACCTTTATATTATACATAAGGTATACTCATATAATAACACAAAACCTCAAAAAAGACAAACTTTTTGCATAATATTTTTTGATTTACTCAAAAAAACTATTATAAAAAGGGGTTTTAGCGTATGACTCGGTCTTAATTATTCTAAAGCTTTCAAATCCGCGCCCGCGTCGTCGTCGGCTATTTCCCTTTCCGACTGTTTGACGGTTTTTTTGAGGTCTTTTAGGTTGTAGACCCTTATGTCAAAGCTGCCGTCGGGCAGGCATATTTTTATCTTTGACGTTTGGCGCAAAATGTCGTTTGACTCGACCGTGCCGTTGCCGTCGGGGGTCAGCGCGGACGTGCCCACGCGCGGCATTTCTTTGAACATCTCCTTATAATAGGCGTTTTCGTAGGCGAGACAGCACATAAGCCTGCCGCATACGCCGCTTATCTTTTGCGGATTGAGCGACAAGCCCTGTATCTTTGCCATTTTTATCGACACCTTTTCAAAATCGGCCAGATGGTTATAGCAGCAGCACGGCCGGCCGCAGTTTGCGAGCGAGCCCTTCATCTTGGCCTCGTCGCGCTCATAAATCTGCCTAAGCTCTATTCTCGTCTTGAATATCGCCGCTAAGTCCTTGACTAATTCGCGGAAATCGACGCGCCCGGGCGCGGTAAAGTATATGACGAGCTTAGAACGGTCAAAAGAATATTCCGCGTCGACAAGCTTCATGGCGAGGCCGCGGCTTCTGATTTTTTCGGAGGCGACGGCGATAGCCTCGGCTTTTTCCTCTTTGTTGCGCTTGTATATCTCGTCGTCGTCTTGCGTAGCCCGTCTGACAACGCTCTTTAGCGGCGCGACTATATCTCTCTCGCCGACGTTTTTGTTGGGAATGGTCACTATGGCGTATTCCTCGCCCTTTGCCGTGTCGACTATGACCCCGTCGCCCTCGGCGAACCCTATGTCGAGCGGGTCAAAATAGTAGACCTTGCCCTTGTTGTTAAATTTTACTCCTATAATTATCGGCATAAATACCTTACCTCCAGCATATTCATAAGTAAATTTTCGGCGATTGCCGCCGGATTGACGTTGTAAGCCGCCTGTTTTCTCGCGGCAACTATCAAAAAGATATATTTGTTGAGAACGCCCGCGGGCGTGTCTCTGACAAAAATCAGACCGTCGTCGCGCGTTTCTATACCGCGGACCGTCGCGCTTATTATCGTCTCCAAAATGTTTAAGGTCGTCTTGATTCTCTCCTTTTCAAAGAGGGGCTTAAAGATATATCCGACGACGCCGCCGCTGTTTTTGAGGTTGTTCATCATGTCCGCGCATTCAAAAAACAGGCGTCTGAACTCCGCGTCGGTTATCATGCTTCTCGCGTTGTCGATAAACCCGTCCGCGCAAAGCACGGCGTTAGCGACAAAATCGTCGTCTTGAAACTCCGCCTCGAGAATAGCGCGCGCGCTTTGATGCTCAAAGGACGGCTCATAATGCTTTTCGCACCTCGACGCGACGGTCTTTAGCACCGCGTCCTCGTTGGCCGCGGAAAGAAAAAATATCGCGTAGTCGGGCGGCTCCTCGAGCGACTTTAACAGCTTGTTTTGAGCGGGGGCTAACGCTCCGTCGATTCCCGGTATATAATACATTTTGTAATCGCCGTCAAGCGGCTTTATATATAGGTCGTCGATTATTCCGCCGACGTCGGCCACGCTCAATTTGCCGCCGCAGACGCGCGTGTCGGCATGGTTTCCCGAGAGAATTTTTTTGCATTCGGCGCACTCAAAGCAGACGTTTCCCGCCCCCCTTTTGCAGTGCAGCATCATCGCGAAAAGCATAAAAATACTCTTTGCCGCGGACGCGTCGGGGGTTATCAAAAGATAGCTGTTTTTTAGCCCGTTCCCCGCCGCCTGCGCCCTCAGGCTCTTGACCGTATAGGCGTTTAGAAACGCCGAATGTTCGTTGTCCATACCCTTCCTTATAAAGACCTTATCTCCCGAGCTTAGGAATGTGCAAAACCGCGAGCTTGCCTCTGTTTAAGCCGAAAACCCTGACGCGGTTGCGCAGTATATATTCTATAATCTCCGGCGTTATGACGCCGCCTCTCGACACTATCGGGGTTCCCGGAGGATAAACGCCTATCTCCGTCGCCGAAATCCTTCCCGCGGCGTTTTCCGCGTCGACATATTCCGCCGCGCCGTAATCGGCGTCGCCCTTGTTTTCGCGCGCGCCGCGGCTCATGCCGGCGGCGTCCGCGGCTTTGTATACCGGCGCGTTGGTCAAAAACGAGGGAAACGGCGTCTTGTCGGCCTTTTCCGTCAGGCTTATGCTCTTTAACGCCGCGGCCAGCCCGTCAAGCGCGTCCGGATTGTAGGGCGATAATATAAACACCGCGCGGCTGCACAGAGCCGTCTCGGCGTATATATTCCTTTCCTCGAGGCGGCGCAGCAGCTCGTGCGCCGAATAGTCGCCGCAATTGACGACAAGCCGCGAAAAATCGCGTTCTATGCCGCGCTCCGCGTCGGCCTCCTCGGCGATGTAAGGCGAGCCGGCTATCTCTCTCTTGAAGCCCTCCGCCTTGTCGTAAAGACGGGAATAAAGCTCCTCGCCCCCGTCCGCGAGGCGCGCTACGGCAAGCTCGATTGATATAAGCGTCAGATATTGCGGGCTTGTGCTGTGCAGCACCGCGCGGTTAAACAACGCGTCGGCGTATAGCTTGTCGGTGGCGCAGTGCAATATCGCGCCGCCGCTGTATACCGGCATTGTCTTGTGACAGCTGTCGATGACGAAGTCGGCTTTGCCTATAGCCGAATCCGGCAAAAGGCCGCTGAACGAAAAATGCGCGCCGTGCGCCTCGTCGACGATGAGGCGCGTTCCGTATTTTTTTACCGCGCCGTATATTTTGCCGACGTCGGCGCATCTGCCGAAATAGTCGGGAGCGGTGATAGACACCGCCGCCACGTCGTCAAGACGGCTTAAGGCCGCCTCTATGGCGTTTGCCGACGCCGGATAGACGTAGCCCTCTCCGTCGTCCTCCGCGTCGTAAAAGACTACATTAAGCCCGAATATAGCCGCCGCGTTAAAGACGGACTTGTGAGCGTTTTTTCCCACAAGCAGATTGCGGCCGTATTCGGCGCACGACCTGACCGCGGTAAAAATCGCGGACGTAGCTCCCGAGGTAAAGTACATGGTTCCCGCGGTCTTATAAAAGTCCGCCGCCATGCGCTCCGATTGCTTTATTACGCCGTCCGGATAAAGCAGATTATCCGAAAACGAAAGCTCGGTTATGTCGGCCTTTGAGCCTTCAAAAAAAGGCCCGTCAAATACTCCCTGATGCCCGGGCGTATGAAAACGCAGGGGCTTTGCCTTGATATACGCCGACACTGCGTCGGACAGCGGTGTTTGCAGCTTCATACTTATAAGTTATTCCCGCCGTCGCTTTTATTATTGTCGTTTTTGCGCGTTTTTACC
>JAISRB010000064.1 GCA_031273825.1 Clostridiales bacterium | reverse complement strand
ACAACCTTAGTCCTATCCCATTTCTCAAAAATCTTAGGATAAAAAATTAGAGCGCACGAAAACCCCGCGACAACCGCAACGCATAACGCGGTAATTAAAATACGCCAAAATGCTAAAGTCTCGAATATGCTTTTTCTTTTCATTTTAAACCCTTGACCTCCTCGTCTTGATTTTTAAACTTTATTCCAAATAATCCGCTCTTTGTACGATCTGTTCCCGTTGTAAACCTCTCTTTCTTATCCCAATGAGAACCGCCAAATCCAATTATGCTTAACCCCAATAAAATACTTAAGCAAACAATAATGATTACTTTATAATCAGCAATTTTTTCATAATAGACGCTCAAAAAAAGCACTTCGCCGTCTGTATAATTGTCAATATCCGTATTAAATACCACACGATAATAATTTTCATCATATTCCTCTATAACGGCAATCTCTTTTTCAAACGACGCATCGCGACCTAAGCCTAAAACCAACACTGGTTTTTTATAACCTTCTATTTTCCTAATATAAACGGCGATTTCTTCATTTGATTGAAAGAATATCCGGTTAGGGAAAACATAATCTTTGCTTTCGTCACCAACACTTACTGCAATTAAATATTGTAGCGTAAAAGAGATATACATATTTCCGCTTACTGCCACCGTATATTCTTGCTCTATTATATTGCTTTCATTTATTTCTGTAATTTCAACTCCGTTAATAATGATGCTTTTTATTGCGACATTTCGTTTTAAATCGTTATTTAAAATTAATCTCGCCGTTTCGTCTTTGTTGTAATACTTTTTATCACCGACAATAATTAGATAATTGCCGCTTAGATTAATAATATCTGATGAAATCGTTATTGTCTTTTGAGTTATTGCCTTCGTTTCATCATTCCAATTCCAATAATTGTCGAAATCAAACCCCGCAAAAGATTCTCTTTGCGCCCGTTTTGTGCCGCTTAATTCACTACAACCGTTAAAATCACCAAACGCTACGCATGGGTATTCGTCGCCCGCATAGCAATTCACAACTTCAACCCCGTTTTCACGAGTTGCGATAAGTCCGCCCGCGCGTCTAACCGTGGTATCGTATTCAATTATAGTTAAGCCTGCAAACGAAAAGCCGGTTTCAATACTTGCAGTTCCGTCGTTCGACTTAAATGCCGTCGCGACAAGACCGCCTATCTTCTGCCCCGACACAGAACCTATCGAATACGAATTGCTGATAATTTTTGACCAATTGTTTCCGACAAGACCGCCGCCCGTTCTGGCGGACACGCTTCCGTCAAAGGAGCAATTATCTAAATCTCCGTAATTCTCTGCAATCAATCCACCGCCGACGGCATTTGCTGCAACAATGCTACTCGTAATATGCACATTATCAATTCTACCATTATTTAAGCCGGTCAATATTCCCGCATTTTCACTATTTTCAATATGCGCATTCTCAAAAAACAAATTTTTAATGTTCAAACTGTTCTTTGAAAAAAGTCCGCTATATTCGTTTACGCGGCTTATTGTAAGGTTGTGAATAGTAAAACCGCCGCCGTCAAACGTACCCGAGTTAAAATATGTATCGAGCGGCAACCACCCGCTCTCGCTATCCGCAACATAATCATGCCAGCTTGTATCGGCATTTAAATCTATATCGTTCTTGAGAATAAAACTGTTGCCGGCATTCTCCATCGAAACAATCTCACACAACTCCGCCGCCGTATATATTTCAATCAACGCCGATTCAGTAGTTCTCGCCGCATAAACGGCGCTTTCGTCTACCGCAAAAAACGGCATTGCAACAAACAATGTCGACAAAATTATTAAACCGTATAATTTTGTCTTGCCTTTCATAGCCTTATTCCTTGTTTTTGAATCGACCATTTTTCACTTACGCAATGAGAATGCCAATTCCAATTATTTAGCATACTTATATAGTAAACTATTTGCCATAAAAAGTCAATATGTTTTAAATAATTATTTGCCAAATTGTATTGTATCACTCAGCCCGATACTCATCATCGGCTCAACCTTGAACTCAAACAAGACTTAAGCCGTTTTCATTATCAATAATATTGTAACGTTAAACTTTAAGTACAACAACAAACCGTCTCGACTCATAGATTGTCCGTTGTGTCGGTTCTTATTTCAAAACTGATTTCGTTCGGGTAATTTCTGATCTATTTACTTTTTGCAGCGTGCAGTTTTTCCCAAAATTGCTCCGTCTTACTTTTCATAGTCCGCGCGTTTTTGCTATGCGCGAATTCAAAATCTTTTTTCAAATTGATTTATCTTTGGGTTGTGTATGCGTCTTTGTAAATATCATAGATTTTATCCATAATCCGAATTCTATTCCTTTTATCATAGCGTATCCTTATGTATGTTTTACAAGTTTTTGAAATGTTTTTACGCTTTTATCTTTATTTCTAACGAATTTTGTGTTATTATTAAAGTATCAAAAAAGATACTTCTCAAAGAATATGCAATTTTCTTTCGCTATTATTTTAACATGAAACATAAGAGTAACGCCAATACATTACAGCAATACAATAAAAAAAAGACACCCCGGTGGTTATCTATAATGTTTAAAGAAATATTTAAAGCCCGATTAAAGGAACTAAGACAAAAACAAAAATTGTCTCAAAACGCTATGGCAAAAATATTGAATGTCACCCTGCGTTCGTACCAATATTATGAAAGCAATCAAAAAGCATTTTTACCGTCTTACAATACGCTGATTAAAATCTCGGAGTTTTTCAACGTCAGCATAGACTATCTATTCGGCTATACGGATAATCCCGTCAGACTATCCAAATAACCGTTTATTTACTTGTTTCAGTTTATCCTTTTGAGATTTTCCAAAATATGTTTTCCTGTTTTTTGCCTTTCTCTTGCATTTCACTTTATCTTTTTTATTTAGATTTTTTCAGTCAATTTATTCTCCCGCCACTCATATGTTCTTACTCATTGCGCTTGCGTATTTGTTCTTTGCCTGCGCTTTTTGGGCTTGATAACCGCGCTATTCCTATTGTTTCCAATAAAAAAGCTGCCCGTTATACAACAAGCAGCAAAAAAATCTTTTATAATTCATAGTTTATTGCGACTATCCTATTAACACAATTATTTTATATTTTTTTATCGATATGCCCTTGTTATTCCTATGCTCGTCACGCTATTTGGTATTAGTATCGACGTAATATTTCTTTTGCCATAAAAACCATTATCCCCTATCGCTACAACGCTCTTTTCGTTATATGTACTCGGTATCACTATCTCTGGCGCAATTGAGCTTTTCATGCTCACGGAATACCCTCCGTCTACCGCTGTATACGCTAATCCGGCGGTGCCCTCTATCCAACGCGCATAAAGAGTGATCTCCTCCGTTACTATATCGTTTTCAAAATCCCAAAGTTCCCCCCCCCATTTGCCTGGGTATACCAACCGATAAACGCATAATTATTACATGTCAACGTTCCCGGGTCAATCACCCTTTCCTCAATCGTTACGCTTTGATCTTGATATGTTCCATTCCCTCCGTTTGAATCAAACGTTACGGTATAATGTATCGCCGACCACCGAGCGTATAATATAATATTGCCCGTTACAATATCGTTTTCAAAATCCCAAAGCTCACCCCCGTTTGCCCGAGTGTACCAACCGACAAACGCATAATTTTCGCGCGTTGGTATTCTAGGGTCAATAACTCTTTCCTCAATCGTTATGCTTTGATTTTGATATATTCCGTTCCCTCCGTTTACATCGAACGTTACTGTATAATATAGCTGTTCATCGCCGTCATTATCATTCGACAACGCTAATATAAGGGTTATCGGCGTCACGATTGCCACCACGGCCATCACTATAAAGATAGCGGGCTTGGCGATTATAGCCGCCTTGATTTTCACTGTTATGCCGGCTATTGCCTTAATGATTTGCGTTAGCTTGTCTTTAAACATGCTACTTCTCCTCCGCTTTTATATTTTCTTTATTTGTTTTGTTCGCCATGATTTGTTTCGCGCTATACCGTTGTTTTCGGCCGGCTAATTGTCGTCCGCCCCAATTCCGTTATATTATCATGTTATTGATTGACAACCGCCGTTGACCGCCGATCACCAAACACCGCTCGCTAAAAACCGCGACCGCCCCCTAATTCCTATTCATTAAAAATCTTCAAAAAATCGACGGTCGCAAAATAGTCCGCGGGCGTTTCTCTGCGTCTTATAAGCTCGACGGAGCCGTCCTCTTTCAAGAGCAATTCGGCGCATTTTAGCTTTCCGTTGTAGTTGTAGCCCATGGCGTAGCCGTGCGCGCCGGCGTCGTGAATTGTCAATATGTCTCCCGTCGAGATTTCAGGCAGCATTCTGTCTATGGCAAATTTGTCGTTGTTTTCGCAAAGAGAGCCGACTACGTCATAGAGCCTTGTTGCCGGCGCGTCCTCCTTGCCGAGAACCGTTATGTGGTGATAGGCGCGGTACATAGCCGGACGCATGAGGTTGACGGCGCAAGCGTCGACCCCGATATAGCTTTTGTATATATCCTTTTTGTGAACCGCCGTCGTGACAAGCTGACCGTAAGGGCCGGCTACGTAGCGGCCAAGCTCCGTGCAAAGCGACACGCCGCCAAGCCCCGCAGGGACTAAGATTTCCTCATAGGCTTTTTTTACGTTTGAGGCAACCTTATATACGTCGACCCTTTTGTCTGACGGGCGGTAAGGAATTCCTATTCCTCCGGACAGGTTAAAAAACGAGATTTCTATGTCAAAGCTCTCTTTTAGCTCGACGGCGACCTTAAAGAGCAGTCGCGCCAGCGACGGATAATAGTTTTCGTCAAGACAGTTGCTCGCGAGAAACGAATGGATTCCGAAGCGTTCCGCGCCCTTGCGCTTTAACAGCTTAAAACCCTCTATAAGCTGCTCAAAGGTCAGGCCGTATTTCGCGTCCTCGGGGTTGTCCATTATCGCCGTGCTGATTTTGAAGTTGTTGCCGGGGTTAAACCGCAGGCAAATCTCCTTAGGGATTCCCGCGCAATCGTTCAAAAAGTCGATATGCGTAAAGTCGTCGAGATTTATTCTCGCGCCGAGCCGTTTGGCAAAGACGAATTCGGAGGCCGGCGTGTTGTTTGACGAAAAGAAAATTTCGCCGTTTTTGAAGCCCAAAGCGTCGGACAACAGCAATTCGGTATAAGACGAGCAATCGACGCCGCAGCCCTCCTCGCGCAAAATTTTTAGCAGGACGGGGTTCGGGTTGGCCTTGACTGCAAAATATTCCTTGAAGCC
Source organism: Clostridiales bacterium (assembly GCA_031273825.1). Classification (GTDB taxonomy): domain Bacteria; phylum Bacillota; class Clostridia; order Christensenellales; family JAISNN01; genus JAISNN01. Next base: position 28,867 of record JAISRB010000064.1, on the reverse strand, counting down.
CTTGTTCCACGACCACGCGTCGAGATATTCGCGAATGTTGGCGCGAATGGCTTTTTCATCATAAATATAAAACGGCGTAGGATATATTTTTGAAATATCCCTCGCCTGCTCTAAGGTCAAAATAGGTTTTTTCATGACGACAATTTTTCTCCCGTTGTTTTGTTTTTATTTTTATCTTTATCTAAAACAGCTTTTTTGTCTTTGTTTTTTATCTCTCTTTTAGAACGGCTTTTTTGTTTTTATCGATTCTAAAACAGCAGTCCGATTCCCACGGCTATCAGCATAGCTCCGCCGATAATTTCGGCGACGCCGTTTTTTGCCTTTAACGCCTTGCCCGCCTTAAAGCCAAAAAACACGCCGATAAGGCAAACGGCAAAGGTTACCGCGGCGATGACCGGCGCGGCGACAAAAATCGGAACGGGAAAATTTAAGAGAGACACTCCGACCGCCAAGGCGTCTATGCTCGTCGCCACGCCCTGCGGTATGACCTCCTTAGCTGAAAACGCCGCGTCGGCTTTGTTTAATTCGTCTATGGCGCGGGTTATCTGCTTTTCGGTTGATTTTTCCGCGTCGTGGTCACGTTTTGCGCCGCTTCTAAGCGCGGCCGCGCCCCCTATAAGCATCTTTAGCCCTATCGCAAGCAATATGGCAAACGAAATTATCCCGAGGTAGGCTTCTATGTAGCTCAAAAAGGCCGCGCCGGCAAAATATCCTATGAGAGACATAACCCCCTGCAAAACGCCGAATACGGCGGCAGGAAAGACAAACGCCCTTGTATCCGCGCGTTTTGCGCTAAGCCCCTTGCCGACCGACACGGCAAAAGCGTCCGCCGACAGACCGACGGCAAGCGCCAGCAAAACAAAAACGTTCCCCACCGGTCGTTATTCCTCCGTTATCTCTATCTTTGCGGGAACGTAGCGTTTGAGCAATTCTCCCGACAGCTCCTCTCTGTTGTTGCGGACAAGGTCGAGATGGCTCTTTAAGACCTGCTCGACGGACGAAAGCAACTCGTCTATGCGCTGCTTAGAAAACATTTCGATTTCGTAGGCGCGTTTGTCGGCCGATTCGATGATTCTGACGGCCTCCTCTTTGGCTTTCATGTTGATTGCCGAGGTGCTGACCATGTAGTCGGCCTCCTCCTGCGCCTGCTGCGTGCGCCTCATAGACAGCTCTATGGCATCCTGAAGTATGCTGTTTTTGTTTTTTAGCGTCGCCTCGGCCTCTCTTATCACCTCGGGGATTTCCTTTCTCACCGAATCCAAAAGCGAAAGAATACGGTTTTTGTCGTTGATTAGCGTCGAGCCGAAAAATTTCTTGCCCTTTGTTATCTCGTCCTCGATTTCGAGCAGTAGCGATTCTAATTTATCCATTTTTGTTAGATCTCCTTATTTAGCGTTTGTTATGCCTTAGCTATTAGTTTCGGTATTGTTGCTTTTGATATTTATCCGGGCGGCAAGCCTTTCAAATTTTTCTCTTATCTGCGACGGAACGAAGTTTTCTATCGACTTGCCCTCTTTGACGAGTTTTTTTACCATAGCCGACGATATCGCCGAATAGCTGTCGCCCGCGTCGAACAAAACCGTATCTAAGCCGCAATCGTTATAGTTATAAGCCGCCATTACGCGCTCGTATTCATAATCGTCGGCGTTTCTCACGCCTCTGACAAAGCAATCGACGCCGCAAGCCCTCGCAAGCGCGGCGGCCGTGCCCTCGGACGCTACGGCCTCGACTCCGTCTATGCCGCAAATGACGGAGCGCAAAAGCTCAAGCCGCTCTTTTAGCGTCAGGAGGTATAGCTTGTCGGGGTTTATCAAAATCGCGGCGTAGACCTTGTCAAAAATCTTGCGCGCCCTGATTATCAGCTCGACGTGTCCGTTTGTCACGGGGTCAAAGCTGCCGGTCAGCATAGCGGTTTTCATAATGTCACCTCAAAGTCTCTCTGCTTTTTGACGGCGATAAAAGACAACGCCTGTATTCCGTATCGCCTCTCGTCATATATGATAGCACAATCCGGCAATTTTTTCAACTCTTTATCGCGCGAATGCTCAAATATTATTTTTCCCCCGTCCGCGACAAGTCCGCCGTTTATAAGACCGGCTATAGCCGACTCTCCCAGCTCGCCGTTATAAGGAGGGTCTAAAAATATTATGTCAAACGCCTCGCCCGCCCTTGCGAGCAGGGACAGCGTCCCCTCGTAAGCTCCGCCGATGACGACGCTCCTCTTTGCTCCGCCTCCGCAATAAACCGTCTTGTCGTATTCCTCGCCTATAAGGGCGAGATTTTTTTTGATATAGCGCGGCTCTATGTCGGCAAAAACCACTCTTTTTGCGCCTCTGCTCAACGCCTCGATTCCGAGCGCGCCGCTCCCTGAAAAGAGGTCTAAAACCGACGCTCCCATAACGTCCGCGCCTAATATGCTAAAGAGAGCCTCCTTGGCTCTGCCGCCCGTCGGCCTGACGGCCTTTGTATCGGGAAGAAACAAATTTCTTCCTCCGTAGCTTCCGCTTATCACCCTCATGCCGCGACTATGACCCCGTCTATCCTTACGTCAAATTTCTCCGTCGGGATTTTTGCAACCCTCTGAAAGGAATATGCGAGCGCGATTTTTTTTGTATCCGGCGGCAACAGCTTCAAAAACGCGTCGTAACAGCCCTTGCCCCTGCCCAATCTGTTCATGCCGCCGTCAAAGGCGACGAGTGGAACGACAACTATGTCGAAGGCGGCTCTATACCGCGCCTGCGCCTCGGCTTGCGCGTCGTTTTCGTCAAAAACCGGCTCGTCTATCGCGTATTGATTTTTGACGTAAACCGAGTCCTTTCCGACGGGTACGGCTATTATGCCGCCGCCGCGCAAGACGGGCAAATATACGTTTTTGCCGCGTTCAAACAGCTCCGCGATTATCGCCCCGGTATCGGGTTCGTTGTCAAAAGATTTGTATATCATTATATTTCTTGCCGTTTTTACGTCCTCGTATTCAAAAAATCCGTCGAATATTTGTCCGTCTGCGGCGGGCTTTGCCCCGGAAGCCGCAAAGTCCGCGGCTTTTTGCTTTATCGCGGCTCTTAGCGCGGCTTTTTGCGCCCTTATAGCGTCGGGCGGCGGCGGTTCTATACCGCGGTTTTCGCGGCTCTTTTTGAGCGCGGACGCTCCGTTGATTTTTTTAACCGCGGAAACTATCGGCGGCGTCAGAATAAACGCGCCCAAAAATTCCATGCCGCCGTTCGCCGCCACTATGCCCAAAATCAGTTTTGCGTTGACAAGCGCGGTTTCGCCGCCCGAGCCGACGGTTTTTCCGCCGAAAAACAGCGCGACAAGCCCCATGACTGCGGCGGTGTTAAACGCCGCGCCGGCGGCGGCGGCCAGACCATTCTTGACAAACCCGGCTTTTTTGCTCTTGCTTTTGACGGCCTTATCAAGCCATAAGCCGGCATAATAGACGACCGCGCCGATGAATACGCGCGGCAACACCGATATCAGCGGATTGTGAAAGCATTCGGCCATAAGCGACGGCACAAAAAAACTGCCCGCAAAGCTTATTATACCAAATACCGCGCCCATGACAACGCCGGCAAAAAGCCCCTCCGCGGACGCGGAGACGGCTATTATTATCAACGGAACTATCGCCGAGCCGACGTATGCCACCATGGGCGATATCGGCGCGATTAACATAAAGACCGCCATTAACGCCGTCATGACGGCGATAAAAGAAGCGTTTTTTGCGGTGATTTTAAATTTTTTAACCATTACCTTCCTATTCCTTGACGCGGTTGTTCAGCTTGTAGCTCAAAACGTACAGGCTGTCGCTCATACTGATATTTTCGATTATTACGCCCTCCGCGCCCTTTAGCTCGACGGGGGCAAAATTCCAGATGTTTTTTATTCCGGCGGCGGTCACAAGCTCGGCTATTTTTTCCGCCTTGTCCTTAGGGGTGGTTATGACGGCTATGTCCACCGCGTTGCGGCTTGCAAATTCGGCGAAGCAGTCGGTATGCAAAACGGGGATTCCGTTTATTTCCCCGCCCTGCGGCGCGATATCAAACATGGCCTTAACGACAAAGCCCTCGTCAAAAAAGGCGCGGTAGTTGGCGAGCGCGCGCCCTATGTTGCCCGCCCCGAATATGACCATATTATAGCTTTTGTCAAGCCCTAAGATTTGCGACAGCTCGTCGGTCATTTTTTTTACGTCATAGCCGTAGCCCTGCTGTCCGAAGCCGCCGAAGCTGCAAAAGTCCTGCCTGACCTGCGACGCGGTGACGCCCATGCTTTCGGCTATTTTTTGAGAAGAAATATTCATAACTCCGCGTTTTATCAAGTCCTTAAAGACTCTCAAATAGCGTGGAAGCCGCTTTATCACCGCCTCCGAAACTTTTTTTGCGTCGTTTTGACCTTTCATTCGCCCGTTCCCCTTTTGTTTTGTTATTTACCCCGAACCGTCAAACGGTTATCCAATTTTCTATAAACAGACAATCAAAGCCGACGCTCTCGATAAAGTCTGACGGCGTAAGCTTTAGCATGTTAAAGTTTATCAGCTGCTCGTACCTGCTCCTCAAAATCATAGGCGTGGGAATGTCAAGCTCTCCGCATACCGTCCGCATATCCTCGACAAGCTCGTCGTAGCCGTCGCGAACGTCTCTGACTATTCCCTTGAACACCTTGTCGTCGTTCATTATTTTTATCCATAGCTTCATTTTTTTACCTCGATTTTTTTTGCGGCCGCTATAGGAGCGGCGTTATGCTTCCGCTCGATATGACCGCGTCTTGCCCGTCGGGCATGACAGCCTCGAGTCGCCCGTCGCCGTCTATGCCCCTCACGAACACCCTTGTTCCGTCCTCTAAGGCGGCGTATTTGCCGACGACAAGCGAAAGCCGCCTGTATTCGTCGATTATCTCATTTTTGCCGCGGTTGCCTATCATAAATATCAGCCGCTCCGTCAGCTCCGACAACACCGCGTTCAGGTCAAAGCTTTTTTTTGCCTCTATGCTCATAGACGTGGCTATAGCCGAATACTCTCCGAAGTCGGCGTTGTTGACGTTTAGCCCTATTCCGACGGCAATATAGCCGCGGCCGTCTCTTTGAAACCTCTCGGCAAGTATGCCGCATATCTTTTTGCCGCCGACAAACACGTCGTTTACCCATTTGATTTTCGGGTCAAAGCCGTATCCCAAGAGAAGCTCCGACACGGCGCAGCCGGCGAGCGGCGTTATGTAGCCGCCTATGTCTCCGTATACGGCGGCGCAATCAATGAGCATACTCATATAAAGCCCGCCGACATTAGATACAAATTTTTTTTCGCCGCGCCCTCTGCCTTGCGTCTGAACGCTTGCCGCGACTACGTCGAGATGACAAAAGCCGCCCTCTCTGATTGCGGTATTTGTCGATGCGGTTTGCTCTGTTTTGTATATCATAATTGTCGTTTTTTGCCTTATTTCAGCGTCTTTATGACAAACTTGTATTCATATTTTTTATCGGGTCTCAAAAGAAACCTCTCGGCGGGCATAGGTCCGCAGCTTCCGCTGCCCGCGCCCGACACAAAGCCGTCTATATTTAAAAAGACCGCGCCCTGCCGCCTCGGCAAATCCTCCTGATGAGCCGCCGCGTCAAGCTCCCTTTGGGTGTAGTCGTGCGCCGAAAAGCCCAGCGGCGCGCCGACGGCCTCAAATACGAGTCCGCGCCCCTCCCCGTCGGTCACCTCGACACGGCGCGCGTCGGTGTGATAGCCGTTGTCCTGCGGTCTGATATAAGGCTCGTGCATGTCGGATATTTTTTGTTCGTATACGCCGACGTATGCGTGCTCTTTGAAGTCGGGGAGATTTTCCGACGGACCTCTGCCGTAATATTTTATTCTGTCAAAGCCGTCGGCAAGCTCCATAGCGTAGCCGACTCTCAAAAGCAACGGGCGGCCGCGCTTGGCTTTTTTAAATTTTGTCTCGACAAAAATACTTCCGCGCGGAGTGACGCCGTAGGCCACCCTCAGCTTAAAGAGGGTTTTACCCTTTTCGTCGACGAGATATTTGTCTATCAAAATGACTATTTTGCCCTCGCTTGAAAGCTTGTCCGACTTGACCGCGCTTTTGACGTATGGAGCGGCGGAGGCGTAGCCGGCCTTTGTCACCGCGTTTTTTATAGGGTTGTCGTTATCGAGGAGGGCGCGGTATATGTTGTCGTATATTCCGATAATTCCGTCTCTCGGGTCGGCGTTCAGATAGTCGCGCCCGTCGGCGGTTATGCGCTCTATGTCGCCGCTGTATTTGCCGACGACTACCGAGCCGCCTGCAAATTCGACGATAAAGGCCTCCTTTGTCTCGCGGCACGACAACGCGCCCGATGCGGAATTTTCCGCGCTTGCCGCAAACGGCTTTACCGACGCGCAAAGCTGTTCCTTTGCAATGGTTTCTAAGGTCGTCTTGTCGATATATTCAAACGAGACATATACGTCGGCGTTTATAGGCGCGGCGATTTTTTCTTTTTTTGACTTCGGCGCGGGCGGCTCTCCGCAGTCGAGCTTAAAGGCCGCGGACGACGACGGAGCTATGTCAAACTCAAGGCTTCCCGCCGCGACCTCTCTGCCGTCTCTTTGCACGGAATATTTGACGAGCGCGTAGTCTGATCTTCTAAAAAAATTGCGGTTAAAAAACTCAAAGCTTCCCGTTCCCGTCTTTATGACCCTAAACGGGCTGTAGCATACCGCCGCGTTGAGCAAGCCGGTATGCGGCCGCCTGTCGGGATAGACAAGCCCGTCGACGCAAAAATTGCCGTCGTGGATTTCCTCGCCGTGATCGCCGCCGTAGGTGTATTTATAAGCTCCCGTCTTGTTGTAGACGGCGTGATCGGCCCATTCCCATATGCAGCCGCCGAGGTATAGATCGTTGCTAAAAAACAAATCGGTCATCTCCTTAAGCCCGCCCGGCCCTACGCCCATAGCGTGGCAGTATTCGCAGAGAAAATAAGGCGCGCCGCGGTATTTCTTTGGAATCTTGCCCTCTCCGTATTTTTTTATCCGGTCATAAGACGGGTACATTTCGGAGGTCACGTCGTAGCGGAATCTCACAGTGCGGCACACGGCCTCGTAATGCACGGGGATTTCGGGGCAGACCTCCTTTAGATAGGCGTAAGCCGAATCTTGATTGTTATAGCCGCCGGCCTCGTTGCCGAGCGACCACATGACTATGGAGGCGCGGTTTTTGTCGCGCATCTGCATTCTTTTGACGCGGTCGACAAACCGGTTTTCCCAACGCTTGTCGTGGCTGATAAGGTCGGGCTTGTATACCACGGCATAACAGCCGTGGGTCTCTATGTCGGCCTCGTCTATGACATAAAGCCCGTAAAGGTCGCAATACATGAGAAATATCGGGTCGGGCGGGTAGTGCGCCGTTCTGACGGCGTTGATATTATAGCGTTTCATCAGCCTGACGTCGCCCTCAAGCTGCAGCGCGCTCATGACAAAGCCCTTGACGGGGTCGGTATCGTGGCGGTTTACGCCGAGAATTTTTATCGCCTTGTCGTTGAGCTTAAAGACGGGACCGTCGATATCGATTGTCTTGAAGCCGATGATATCGCGTATAAATTCCATTTCGCGGCCGTCTTTCTTCAGCGTTATTTCGAGATAATACACGTTGGGGATTTCCGCGCTCCACTCGTCGACGACCAGCCCCTCGGCCATAATGAGCGTCTTGCTTTCCGCCGATATGACCTTTCTGCCGACGACGCGCCCGTCTTTTGCCGCGACTATCGCCTCAAGCTCGCAATCGCCCGAGAACTTGCCGTTTATCGTCAGCCTTATGTCATATTTGCCGTTGATTTTTGTCGTTTTGAATTCGTAATCGTAGATATAGTCGGCGTTTATCTCGGTCAGATATACGTCTCTGAATATGCCGTTTTCTCTGAACATGTCCTGACATTCGAGATATGAGCCGTTTGTCCATTTGTAGACTATGACGATAAGCTCGTTTACTCCGCGTTTCAAAAAGAACGAAACGTCAAACTCCGCCGAATTGTGAGAGCCTTCGCTGTAGCCGGCGTGCGAGCCGTTGACATAGACGTCAAAGCCCGACGTAACGCCGAGAAAGGTCAGTATGTAGCCGGAGCGAAGGTCGTCGACGCTGAAGCGTTTGCGATAGACGGCGCAGGGACCGTCATCGGGGATATTGGGCGGGTCAAGCTTAAAGGCGTATCTCGTATTGATATAGACCGGCGGCTCATAGCCCGTCCTCTGCCAGTCGGAGGGAACGTCGACCGCGTCGAATATCATCGTCGCGGTATCTATCTTGTCGCCGATCTCCGACAGCTTTTTATAATATTTGAATTGCCATTCTCCCGACAAAAGCGTCACCCTGTCGCTCTTGTATCTCGCAAGCGGAACGGGAACGCCGTCCGCCGCCCTTCTGCACGAAAAGGGTATAAAATACGAACGGGCTTCGAGCTTGTTTTTTTCAAATACGTCAAAGTTCTTATAGTTTGTCTTATCAGGCGAATATATCATTTTTTTGTATTTCCTCAAAAAATCTTTATTTTTCTTTGTTTCATATTATCTTTAAGCTTGCTTGCGCGTCAAGCTCTAACCCGGCGAACGCCTTGCCCTTTCTTATCATAAAATAAGCCTCGGCGGCTATCATGGCGGCGTTGTCGGTGCAAAGCCCGAGCGGCAAAAAATAGGTTTTTATGCCGTGAGGGGCGCAGGCGTTTGTCAATAGCTCCCTGAGCTTGATATTCGCGCCGACTCCGCCCGACAGGGCTATGCTCCTAACCCCTTTTGCAAGCGCGGCTCTGACGGCGTTGTCCGCAAGATGCGAGGCCGCCGCAAGCTCAAAGGACGCGGCCGCGTCAGCCTTGCTATAGCCGTTTTTTTGGTTGTTGGCCGTATAGTTGATTACCGCCGTCTTTAGCCCGCTAAACGAAAAGTCAAAGCCGGCGCGGTTTTTTAGCGGTCTGCCGAAGTCTATGCAGGGCTTGCCCTCTCTTGCAAGCCTCTGAATCTCGGGTCCTCCGGGATAGGGCAGACCCAACACCCTCGCGACCTTGTCAAAGGCCTCTCCCGCCGCGTCGTCAAGCGTGCTTCCCAGCGTTTCTAATTTGTCATAATCGGTTATATTGACGATCGCGCTGTGGCCGCCGCTCGCGAGTACGCATATATAAGGAAACTCCAAATCGGGGTGCGCGAGGTAGTTTGCGGCGATATGTCCCTTGACGTGGCTGACCGCTACGAGCGGAATTCCAGACGCGTAGCTAAGCCCCTTGGCGTATGCAACTCCCGTCAGCAACGCCCCCAAAAGCCCCGCGCCGTAGGTGACGGCTATAGCGTCTATGCCGCTCAACTCAAGCCCCGATAGGCTCAGGGCGCGGTCTACGACCCCCGGCAACGCAAGCGTGTGATTGCGCGACGCGACCTCGGGGACAACCCCTCCGAACCGCCTGTGAACCTCTATCTGCGACGCTATGACGTTTGACAAAACGTCCCGCGCGTTGACGACGACGGCCGCCGCCGTCTCGTCGCAGGAGGATTCTATGGCGAGAACCGTTATATTTTTTTTTGCCGCTAAGTCAATCATGATTTCTTTAGATATTCCGTTATAAAGTCGTCTATGTCTCCGTCCATGACCGCCGTTATGTTGCTGTTTTCAAAGCCCGTGCGGTGATCCTTAGCCAAGGTATAGGGACAAAAGACGTATGAGCGTATCTGACTCCCCCATTCGATTTTTTTGAGGTCGCCCTTTAGGCTCTGCTCCTTTTCGAGACGCTCGCGCTCGCGCCGCTCTATCAGCCGCCCTTTAAGCATTTTTAGAGCCTGCTCGCGGTTTTGAATCTGACTGCGCTCGTTTTGACAGGCGACGATAATGCCCGTCGGAAGGTGGGTTATTCTCACCGCCGAATCGGTTTTGTTGACGTGCTGTCCGCCCGCTCCGCCGCTTCTGAAGGTGTCAACCTTTAAGTCCTCGGAGTCTATGACTATCTCGTCGTCGTTTTCTATCTCGGGCATGACCTCTAAGGACGCAAAGGACGTATGCCTGCGCTTGTTGCTGTCAAAGGGAGAAATTCTGACGAGTCTGTGCACGCCCATCTCGGCCTTTAGATAGCCGTAGGCGTTTTCGCCGTCCGCCGTAAAGGTGACACTCTTTAGCCCCGCCTCCTCGCCGTCTAAGCTGTCGAGAAGCTTTGTCGAATAGCCCTTGCGCTCGATATAGCGCGAATACATTCTAAAGAGCATACTCACCCAATCCTGCGCCTCGGTTCCGCCCGCCCCCGCGTGCAGGGTCAAAACGGCGTTCGCCGAATCGTACTTGCCACGCAAGAGCGTTTCGAGTCTGATTTTTTCCAGCCCCGATTTTATGTCGGACATTTCGGATTTGATAAATTCAAGCTCCGACGCGTCGCCCGTTTCGTCGCTCATTTCGACGAGAAGCGCGGCGTCGTCAAAGCGGCTTTTTAGCTTTTTAAAGCCGTTAAGCTTGTTTTCTATGACCCTCGCCCGCTTGCCGACGGTTTGAGCCTTGGCTAAATCGACCCAAAAGTCGCCGCGCTCGCGCTCGTCCTGCAATTCCTTTAGTTTTTTTTCAAGCTCGGCGACGTCAAAGTGCATCGCCCGCCCACTGTAAATTTTCTTTGATTTCCTTTAGCTCTTCTCTTATAGCGTCAAACTCTATCAAAATTACATCACCCGCCTTTATTTTCCGCCGCAACAGTGCTTATATTTTTTTCCGCTGCCGCAAGGGCACGGGTCGTTCGGACCCGGCTCCTTTTCTTTTTTTATAGGTTGTCTTTTGCGCGCCCCCGACCCGTCGGACGCAAAGCCCGCCTCGCCCGTGACGGCCTGTCTGCCGACGCGTATTCTCTCGACCTTCATGAGATGATGGACGGTCTCAAACCTTATGGCGTGCGTCGCCTCGCCGAACATCTCAAAGCCCTCCTTGGTGTAGGCGATGACGGGGTCGGTCTGGCCGTAGGCGCGAAGCCCTATGCCCTTTCTAAGGGCGTCCATAGCGTCGATATGATCCGTCCATTTAGCGTCGACAAAGCGCAAAAGCGTCTCTCTCTCGACCTCGCCGAAATTTACGCCCTTGGATGCGAAAGCCGCGATTTTGTTTTCGTAGCACTCCGTAGCTTTTTTTACAACCGCGTCGCTTATGTCGTCAAAGCTATATTTTTCGGCAAGCTCCGGGGTGACTATGTTTGTTCCCTCGGGGAGTAAAATGCGCTCTAACTCGGAGTTAAAGGCCTTATAATCCCACGTTTTCAAATCCTTTTCAAAGTCGGCGTAGGCGCGGATTATGCTCGCGGCGACGTCGGGCACCATGCTCAAAATCTGATCGTGAACGTCCTCGCCCGTCAAGACCTTGTTTCTTTCGCCGTATATGATTTCTCTCTGCTTATTCATTACGTCGTCATAGGCAAGCACGCGCTTTCTTGAGGAATAGTGCATGTCCTCGATAATCTTTTGGGCGCGCTCCATGAGGCGCGTAACCATGACGTTGGTTATAGGAATATCCTCGTCTGTGTTGATGCTCGATATGATGCTCGAAAACCTCGCCTTGTCGAGAACCTTTGTGATATCGTCGTCAAGCGACAGATAAAAAACCGAGCTGCCGGGGTCTCCCTGACGGCCGCTGCGCCCGCGGAGCTGATTGTCTATACGTCTGCTGTCGTGGCGTTCCGTGCCGACGATTCTGAGACCGCCGAGCTTTTTCACTTCCTCTTTTTCGGCCTTTATCTCTTGCTTAAACCGCTCATAAAGCTTTTCGTAGTCGATTTTTGCCGCCGCGATTTTTTTGACTATGTCGTCTATCGTCTCTTGAAATTTTTCCTTTTCTTTGATTATCTCGGCGGAATTGCTCGGCAGATTCAACAGCACGGCCTTTATGACCTCGCTGCGCACGGTGTCCTTTTCGTGCCGCTTTCTCTCCAACTCCTCGACGAGGACGCGCGCCGCGATTTTTTTTGCCGCGTCCTCCGGCTTTTCAAACGAAGCCGTCGCCGCGCTTATTATTTCGTCGTCCGCGCCGCGTCTTTTTAGTTCCTGCTTGGCGAGGTATTCCGGATTGCCGCCTAAGGTGATGTCGGTTCCGCGCCCCGCCATGTTGGTGGCGATCGTCACCTGCTTCAGCCGGCCGGCCTGCGCTACTATCTCGGCCTCCTCTTGGTGTCTTTTGGCGTTCAAAACCTTATGCGGAATGCGTTTGCCGAGCAAAAGACGGCTTAACTGCTCCGACTTTTCGACGGAAACCGTACCGACGAGAACCGGCTGTCCGCGCTTATAGCAATCCTCGACGTCGGCGGCTATTGCTCTCAGCTTGCCCCCCGCGGTCGTGTATAGCTTGTCGTTTTCGTCGTTTCTTATCATTGGGATATTTGTCGGCAGAACGACGACGTCGAGCTTATAGATTCCCTTAAACTCCACCTCCTCGGTCTTTGCCGTACCCGTCATGCCGCTAAGCTTGCGGTAGAGCCTAAAATAATTTTGAAAGGTGATGGTCGCCATAGTCTTGTTTTCGTTCTTTATCGGAACGTTTTCCTTGGCCTCTATGGCTTGGTGCAGACCCTCGCTAAAGCGGCGGCCTATCATCTGACGGCCCGTAAACTCGTCGACGATGATGATTTCGCCGTTTTCGACGATGTAGTCGCTGTCCTTTTTCATCATAAACTGCGCCTTTAGGGCGTTGTTTATGTGGTGGTTCAGCTCGGAATTTTCGAGGTCGGCGAGGTTTTCCAGCTTAAAGAACCTTTCGGCCTTGACTATGCCCGACTCGCTCAGGCGCACGGTCTTTTCCTTGTCCTCTATGATGACATCGGCCTCGCCGTCCGGGTCGTCGGGGTCGCCGCGCGTCAGCCGCTTTGCAAAGAGGTTTGCCTGCGAATATAAATCGCTCGACTTTTCGCCCCTGCCCGATATGATGAGAGGGGTTCTCGCCTCGTCGATCAAAATCGAGTCTACCTCGTCGACTATGGCAAAGCTCAATTCTCTCTGAACCCTGGCCTCCTTATAGACGGCCATGTTGTCTCTCAGATAGTCAAAGCCCAGCTCGTTATTCGTCGCGTAGGTTATGTCGCATTCATAGGCGGCTTTTTTTGCGGCGTGGCTCGTCCTCGGCGTGACTACGCCGACGGTCAGCCCCAAAAATCTGAATATCTTGCCCATCCACTCCGCGTCGCGCCGCGCCAGATAGTCGTTGACGGTGACGACGTGAACGCCCTTGCCCGCAAGCGCGTTGAGATATGTCGGCAGCGTCGCGACAAGCGTCTTGCCCTCGCCGGTTTTCATTTCTATTATGCGCCCCTGATGAAGGGCTATTCCGCCGAGCAGCTGAACGTAAAAGTGGCGCATACCCAAAACCCTGCCGCTCGCCTCTCTGACGGCTGCAAACGCCTCGGGCAAAACGTCGTCAAGCGTCTCGCCGTCGTCTAAACGCCGCTTTAGCGCGGCGGTCGTCTCCTTTAATTCGTCGTCGGAAAGCTCCTTGAACCTCTCCTCCAACGCCTGAACCCCGTCGGCAATCTTTTTTAATTTTTTTACGTTCCTGTCGTTTTCAGACGGAAAAAGCTTATTTAAAAAACCCATTTGTCTCCTCGCCTCTAATTAAAACAGCGGCCTTTGAACCTATGTATTATCCCCTATAAGATATAGTTACATTATATTTTACAATAATTTAAAAAAAAAGTAAAGTAATAAATCGCCGCGCGCGGGCGGCATATGTAACTTTAGAAGCTTTTTTGGAACAAAATCAAAAATTACGCCCACAAATCGAAGGCTCCCGTCTCGTCTATATGGCGCGACAGCGAAAAATCGCCGCCGAGCGACGCCGCCGCGGTCAAGGCTCCGATAATGTCGCGCCCCTCTACGGCATCCTTGAGAAAAAAGCCGGCGTCACGGTACATTCGTCTGAAGCTCTTTAAGAGACGCGGCAAAAGCGCGTCGATTTTGTTTATCAGCGAAAGCAGCTCTCCTCTGTATTCGTCTATCACATAGGCGCGTTTCAGATATTCGCCGACGGAGGGCGGCTGTAAATTTTTTAACACTCCGACTATGTCCGCGTCGTATTTTTTTGCCAGTCCGTCAAAAAAACCGCCGTAATCCTTGGGTATGCTCAAATCAAAGCCGTCGTTTTCCAAAAAACGCTTATACAGCTTGACTTGCGCGTAAGCCGTTATAAAGGCGGCCTCGCCTATGCCGAGCGACGGATTTATGCGGTTATAGAGCGCGGCCGACATAAGCGCGCGGCCGTAGGACTGAGGACAGACGAGAGCCGTCGGGTCGCTTAAGGCGCGCTCATAATTTTTTAACGCCGCATCGACCCCGGACTCGTCAAATTTTCCGTTCAAAATCAAATTACCGAGCGTTCCGTCAAAAAAACCGAGGACGTCCGCGAGATATACCCCTATCGCCCCCGCCCTGACCTTAGGGGGAGCGTCCGCCAAAAGCGCGCCGTCGGCAAAGACCGCCTCAAAGGGCGAAAGCCGATAATATTCAAACCCTCCCCCGCAAAAAAAGGCAGCGGTCTCCCTCCCCTCCGAATAATAGCCGGTCGGAATAAAAACGGCCTTTATTTTTTTTGCGCGGGCGGCGGCGGCGACTACGTCGGCAAAAAGCCCGTCGCCCGCGCCGATTATCATTCTTACCGCGTCTATCGGCGCGAGGTAGTCTATAACGTCCTTTTTGAACCGCCCGTCAAATTTTCTCTCGGTGACGATAAAGCCCGAACGCGCGAGCCTGACGGTCAAAAAGCCGACGTATTCGGAGGGAACGTCGGCGGTGTAGCATATGCTGACGTTGCCGCCGCCTTGCGTCTTTTTTATATTGTCGACGATTTCCTCCCGTCCGCATATTACGCGCCCCGTTTCGCCCATATAACGATACCCCCAAAAAAAGCCGAAAGCGGCGGCTCTATAGCGCGGCTTTCTCAACCTATATTTTACAACGGATACCGCCGCGCGGCGGTGGCATATATTATATTTTTTTTACTTCTTTTGTCGGATTATGAGGAATTTATACGGGGCTTGCGCAAAAAAAGCGCAAGCCCCGTATAAAAGCCTTTATATTCAAAGCCGTCTATTCCGAACGGCAAGGTAAAAACCCTATCAAGCGCGTTTCCCCGCTATTCTAAGCGGCTGATTCCGTTTTCCTTGACCATAGTAAAGAGCGGCGTCAGTTTCAGCCCTTGCTTTTCCATTACGCCGTAGGCCTCCGTATTGCGGAGAATGACGCACAAAACGTCGGAGACTAACGCGCCCCTCTGTCTAAGCTCCTTGACGCTCTCGATTATCTGTCCGCCGGTCGTCACGACGTCCTCGATTACGCAGACCCTCTTTCCGTCTATGTCCGCGCCCTCGGCAAGCTTGCAGGTGCCGTATTCCTTTGCCTTTTTTCTGACGAAGGCCGCGGGGATTTTTGTCTTGCACGACAAGACCGTCGCGACGGGAATGCCGCCCGTTTCCAGCCCCGCCAAAACGTCGGTCTGTTCCGGAATGTTATCCTTCATCAGTTCTGCGATATCGGCCAGAACGACGGGGTCGGCCTCGAATAGATATTTGTCAAAGTATTCGTTTGAAATCTGCCCCGAACGCAGGACGAATTTCCCCGTGATGTGCGCCTTATCATAGACGCGCTTTGCCAATTCAAGCTTATCTGTCATGCTCTATTTCCCGCCCTTGACTTTTTTTAGTCTTGCAAAGCGCGGCAGACCGTTTTCGAGCGGAGCCTTGGCCTCGCCCTGAATGAGCGGCAGCGCGTAATCGATAAACTCCTTAGACAAGCCCGTGCCGTTGCCGGTTATCCATTCCTTAGGCACGGTTTTTTCCGAATTCGCGGCTTTTTCGACGGGCACAAGCTCGACGGAGCAGTGATATTTTCCGTCCTTGACGTCTCTTATCAGCACGACCATTTTGTCGGTTTCGCCGTCGATTGCATATCTGACCGCCGCGGAACCCGCCTCGAAGGCCTCGTCTACGTCGGTTTTTGACGCTAAATGCGCCGCGCATCTCTGAAGCAAGCTAAACTCTATCGGTCTGACCTTGACGCCCAACCTCTCCTTGACTATGCCGGCAAGCGAAAAGCAAACGCCGCCGAGCTGCGCGTGACCAAAGAGGTCGGTCGCGGACGCCATAAATTCGCCTATGTATTTGCCCTCGGCGGTTTTGATTCCCTCGGAGACTACGGCTATACATTTGTTGTTGTTTTTTTCGCATACGCCCTTTACGTCGGCGACAAATTTGTCGACGCTAAACGCCGTCTCGGGCAGATAAATGAGATCGGGACCTAAGCCGTTATAAGCGGCGAGCGCAGACGCGGCGGTCAGCCAGCCGGCGTTTCTGCCCATGACCTCGACGATCGTCACAAGCCCGGTGTTGTATACCTTGGCGTCTAAGTTTAGCTCCATGAGCGTCGTCGCGACATATTTTGCCGCGCTGCCGTAGCCCGGGCAGTGGTCGGTGCCGCAAAGGTCGTTGTCGATGGTCTTAGGAACGCCTATGATATTGCATTCATAGCCGTTTTGAGCGAGATATTTGCTGACCTTGTTGCAGGTGTCCATGCTGTCGTTGCCGCCGTTATAAAAGAAATAGCGTATGTCATATTTTTTGAATACCTCGAGTATTCTCTTATAATCTGTCTCGTCGTCCGCGGCTTTTTTTAGCTTATATCTGACCGAGCCTAAGGCCGACGACGGCGTGTATTTTAACAGCTCCAATTCCTTTGGATCCTCCTTGCCGATATCATAGAAATTTTCGTCTAAAATACCCTTTACTCCGTGCGCCGCGCCGTATACCCTTGTGATTTTGTCGGGGTGCTTTAACGCCTCGATAAATACGCCCGCCGCGCTTGAGTTGATGACCGACGTAGGACCTCCCGACTGTCCGAACATCAACGCGCCTTTTAAATTTTTCATAGTAACCTCCGTTTGTTTTTTATTTATATATTTTTATTTTTTTGTCAAATTAATTTGTGCTTATCATAGGCCGCCGGAGTAAACGCATAAAAACTTTTTTACATAGCTACTCCGTTATTTTACTTAAGGCTTGCCGAAAACCGCACTTTCTTGTGTTCCCTAAATCAGGGCAAACGCATTTTCATGCGTTTGTCCCGAGAGTCCGACTTTGTCAAGGCCTCGTATAGTCCGCCTATATACGCCGCGCCGAGCGCGCGGTCATAAAGCCCGTAGCCCGGTCTGCCGCTTTCGCCCCAAATCATTCTGCCGTGATCGGGTCTGACGTAGCCGTCAAAGCCGCCGTCGAGAAGAGCCTTTAAGACGGCGTACATATCTATATCTCCGCAGGCCGACGGGTGAGCCGTCTCGCAAAAATCGCGGCCGCCCGTGATTTTTACGTTGCGCATGTGCACAAAGGGTATGCGCCCCTTAGCCGTCTTTATAATATCCGTCAAATTGTTTTCCTTAGCCGCTCCGAGCGAGCCTGTGCAAAGCGTTATGCCGTTGTACGGGTCGTCGACAAGGCGCAAAAACCTCTCGATATTGCCGATATTAGTTATTATTCTCGGCAGTCCGAATATCCCCCACGGCGGGTCGTCGGGGTGAATAGCCATTTTTATGCCGCACTCTCCCGCCACGGGAATAACCTCCGACAAAAACGCCTTGAGATTGTCCCACAAAACCTCGTCCGTGACGGCTCTATACCGCGTCAAAAGCGTCTTTAACCCGTCTTTTTTGTAGCTTGCGTCCCACCCCGGCAAGGACAGCTCCGAAGTAAGCGGATTCATGCCGACGACGCTCTCGTGCTTGTAGGCAAGGGCGTTTGAGCCGTCCTCTAAGGGAAAGGCTAACTCGCTCCTCAGCCAGTCAAACACGGGCATAAAGTTGTAGCACACGCATTTTATTCCGACCGCCGACAGCCGCCGCAGGTTTTCCTTGTAGTTGTCGATATACGTCCGCGCCGACGGCAGGCCGAGCTTGATATCCTCGTGAACGGGCACGCTCTCGACGACCTCCCACGGCACGCCGTTTTTACGCGCCGCGACGGCCAATTTTTTTATGCTCTCCCCGCTCCACACGCCGCCGACGGGGGTGTCGTAAACCGCCGTCACCACGCCGTCTACCGTAGGAATCTGACGTATGTCGCTTAAGCTGATTTTGTCGCCCTCGCCGTACCACCTAAAGGTTATTTTCACGCCTCTATACCTCCGCCGGATATTATTTTTTTCATGTTAAAATACGATATATCCCGCGCCGTTTTTATCAGCGCGTCGATTTTTTCGCCCTTGAAACGCGAAAGGTATTCGGCGGCGAGCATTCTAAAATATCCGTGTCTGACATAAGACATAAAGCTACGGCTGTCGGTCAGCATTCCGGGAATTCGCCCGATGTGCGAAAGCTCCGACGCGCGGTCAAAATAATCGATAATGCCGCGCTTGTGATCGTTGAACCACCACGGCGCGCCGACGCTAACGCCCTTGAACGCTCCGCAAAGCGTAAAAAGCGGATAGTACATAATCGGATTAAGCGTATAAACTATGATTTGCGGAAGCCCCGCGCCGCCGTCGGCCGCGTTTAAAACATCCTTTAACGCCGACGCAGAAAAGCCGTCGGCAACCGTGTCAAAGCCGCAGTCCGCGCCCTTTAGCGCAAACGCGCGGCGGTTTGCGTTGCGCATAGCTCCTATGTGAAGCTGCGCCGTAAACCCGTATTTTTTGCAGAGCCTGAGCCACCATACGTACATATAGCCGACGTAAGCGTCCGCGCCGCCCCTTTCTATCGAGCCGCCGCCAAAAACGCGGTTGAATATCCACCTTGCAACGGAATATTCTCCGACCGACGACGGAAAGCCCTCTATGCCTATGTCGGCAAACCGGCAGCCGGCCTCGGAAAAATCGCGCGCGCGCCTTTCTATAGCCTCCAAAAAGCCGTCAAAGCCGTCTATTTCGACTGACGACGACTCGGCGAGTCTTTGCGCGTCGCGCCTGAATTGCTCGGCGTTGGCGATATTAAACAGCGAATCGACGCGGAACGTCGGCGCGACCCCGGTCAAAAAGCCCTCCGATTTTAACGCCGCGTGATATTCGAGAGAGTCAAAGGGGTTGTCGGTCGTAGCGATATACTCCACGCCCGACCGCGCTATAAGCTTTCTCGGCGAAAGCCCTTGCCGCGCTATCGCGGCGTTTGCCGCGGCTCTTATTTCGGCCGCGTTGTCTATGGTCAGCTGTTCGTCTATGCCAAAATACGCGCTAAGCTCAAGCCTGCAAAAATCGCGGACGGGGTTGCCGAAGGCCCGCTCTGCGGCGGACGCGAACGCGGCGAATTTTTCGCCGCCGTCGGCGTCGCCGGTTATCAGCCGCTCGTCTATTCCCGCCTGACGCATGAGCCGCCATTTGTAATGGTCTCCCTTTAGCCATACGTCGGAGATATCCGAAAAAGGCTTGTCCTCATAGATGTCCTTAGCGTTAAGATGACAGTGATAATCAATTATGGGAAGCGTCTTTATTTCGTCAAAAATTTTCTTTGCCGACGCGCTTTTTAATATTGAGTTTTCGATAAACGCGCTCATCTTTGCACTCTCCCGCCGCCGCCGCTCTTTATTAGAGCCTCGACCTCCTCTGCCGTCGCTATGCTAAAGTCGCCCTCGACGGTGTGCTTGAGACAAGACGCCGCCGCCGCAAACTCGACGGCCTCACGCGGACTTTTTTTGTTGAGCAGGCTAAAAATCAGCCCCGCCGAAAAGCTGTCGCCCGCGCCTATCCTGTCGACTATGTTTATCTCATAACGCTTGGAGACAAAGCAACCGTCCTTTGTCGAAAGTATGCACGCCCAGCGGTTGACGCTCGCGGAGACGCTGGTTCTCAGAGTAAAGGCTATCGCCGTCAGATTTTTAAATTTTTTTCTCAAAGCCGCCGCAAGCCCCGCGTAGGCTTCGGGGTCTACCACGCCGCCGTCTATGTCGGCTCCCGCGGCCTCTATTCCGAATATGTCCTTGCATTCCTCCTCGTTTGATATGAGAACGTCGCAAAGACCGACAAGCTCCGTCATGACCTCTCTTGCCTTCTCTCTTGACCAAAGCTTCTTTCTATAGTTTAAATCGCACGAAACGGTTATGCATCTCTCCCTCGCTCCGGCTATCAAAACACGCAGCGCGTTCAGAGTTTTTTCGGAAAGCGCGGCGGTTATTCCCGAAAAGTGAAACCACTTTGTTCCGTCAAACAGCCTCTCTATGTCGATTTCGTCCTCGCTTATGTCGTTTATACTCGAGCCTTTTCGGTCGTATATTATCTTGCTCGGACGCTGAGCCGCTCCCTTTTCGCAAAAATATATGCCCATTCTCTCGCCGCCGCGCAACAAAAAACGCGTCTCCACGCCGCGCGCCTTTAAGGCCGCGACGCACGCGTCGGCAAGCTCGTTTTCGGGCAGCTTGCTAAAAAAAGCCGCGTCCGCGCCGAAACCCGCAAGCCCTACCGCGACGTTTGCCTCGCCGCCGCCAAAGCACATATCAAAGCCGTCCGCCTGCGCAAAGCGTTTATAAAGAGGCGTTTGCAGACGCATCATGACCTCGCCAAAGGTTACTATTTGACTCATTTGACCGCCTCCATCCATTTTTTTATGTCGGCGTCCGCGCCCGTCAGATTGCTTCCCGCGCCGACCGCCGACGCTCCGGCCTTAAACCATTCCGAAAGATTGTCAAGCCCGACGCCTCCCGTCACCATAAATGAAACGTTTGGAAACGGGCCTTTTAAGGCCTTCAAAACGCCGATATTCGCGGGGAACAGCTTGACGAAGTCCGCCCCGTAATCGAGAACCGACAAAAGCTCCGTCGCCGTGGCGACGCCCGGAATTACCGCCGTCGAATAGCGGTTGCAGACCTTGATTACGTCGATAGCCGCCGCGGGCGTCACTACAAACTCCGCGCCCTTTAATATGGCCAGCCGCGCCGTCTCCGCGTCGAGAACCGTTCCCGCGCCGACGGTTATATCTCCGCCCGAATATTTTTCGGAAAGGCTTTTGATAATCTCCTCCGCGCCGCAAACCGTAAACGTCACCTCTAAGACCTTGATTCCCGCGCCGACCAGCCGCTCCGCCGATGCCAAAACCTCGTCGGCCTTGCCGCGGAGCACGGCGGCTATTTTGTGCCGCCTTATCAGAGAATAAACCGTTTCCTTGCTTTTCATAATGTTCCGTCCTTTTTTTGCGACTATTATTATATATCAAGATAAGGTTAAAATCAAACGTTTTTGACTTCGCCCCGCAATTTTATCAAGGCAAACGCATTTTCATGCGTTCGCTCCGCGCAATTTTATCGCTTGGTCGGGTATATTTGTCGTGATATTGTCGACCGCAACGCTTTGCATAAGCCTTTCTATTACGGCGGGGTCGTCTACGGTGTATACCGACAGCTTTAGACCGCACTCCTCCGCCTTTTTTAGAAACCCGTCGGAGCAAAACCGATAGCTCAAATTGACGCCTAAAACCCTCGGATTTTTTGCCCCGTCTATGACGCGCTTCATGTCAAACGGCTCTATAGCGCACTTCCCCTTAAAAAATCCCGTGTTGAGATAGACGCGGCCGCGGTCTAAAAGCGGCAAATCGCTCTCACAAAACCGCCCGGTAAAAATCACGCAAGCCTCCGCAGACAGGCTTTCGGCAAGCTCCAAAAGCTTCCCGACAAGTCCGCGCTCCTTCATGTCGCAGTTGACCATTAAGCCGCGCTCGCGCGCGTATTTCAAGACAAACTCAAGCGAAAGCTTGCCGTCGGCAAAAAGCGGCTTGTGGTGCGAAATATAAAGCCCGCCCTTGCCCGACCTCACGTCAACCTCGACGATATCGACGGGATAATCCCTCATCGCCTCAAAAAATTTTTTGCTGTTGCGGCCCGTCCTTAACGCGCCGCCGTGCGCCGTTATATACATAAATTTCACCCGTCCTTTATGGTTTTTTTTGTTTGCCGCCTCAGTCGGTCACGTATATCGGGCTTGTCACAAGCAACGGCTTGGTTCTCCCCTCCGACAGTCCGTATACCTTAAACATAAGCCACCCGGGCGACAGGTCAAGGCAAACCCCGTTCCCGACGGCCGCCGCGACGGTTTCTCTTAACGCGCTGCCTGAAATTTCGAGGGTTTCGGGGATAACGCCGCCCTTGCACAGCCCCTTTCCGATTTTTAAATCAAAGACATGCTTGCCGCTCCTTATCTCCGAGCCGAAGGCAAGCCTTCGCCCGCCGGCGTACAGCGCCGCCGAAAGCCCCGACGCTATATAGGTGTCGCCGCGCCGCAAGCCGTCCTTTAATTCGTCCGCCGACGCGCCGTCCGCGCCTATATAGGTGTTAAAAAAATAGTTTTCAGAGCCTTGCCGCTCGATGTGCCAGTCATAGCCGTACACCGCCGACAGTCTGAAACCCTTATTCAAAAGCTTGCGGTAAAATTGCTCGGAAAGCCTGTTTTGCAGAGAATCGCCGTCCTCCGACTGCGACCAGACCTCAAACGCCGTAAAGCCGCCGTAATCGTCGGTCTCAAAATCCCAATGACAGCCCGTGCAAACGGGATATCCCATTCTCTTAGGGTGAGCGACGGTGACGATCGCGCCGTTATTTTTTGCCAGCCTTGCCAGACTCCCTATGTTGGTTTTTGTGATATCGCGCCAATCGACGCCGCCCGAATCGTCGGAAAGACAAACCGCGTGACCAAAAAACGTCGTCCATTCTATGCCGCCTATGACCGTCAGCCCGACGGACTCCCCCGCGGCCTTGGCCGCCGCGCAAGCCGAATATACATTGTGATCGGTGAGGGCTATCGCCGAATATCCGCGCCGTTTTGCTCTGTCGACAAGCCGCTCTGGCGTCATCGCGCCGTCGCTGTGAATTGTGTGGCAATGTAATTCCACGGGAAAATAAACGTAACTCACGCCCATTCTCCTCCCGCGCCGTCCGTAAGGGGAGCGTTTTCCGTCTCGACTCTGACGCTAACGTCGACGCCGTTTTTTTCTGCGCTAAAGACGCTCAAAACTATTTTCCAAAAGCCCGCGTCTATCGCGCGCGGCAAAAAACCCGGCGAGCTTTCCTTTTCGGATATAAAATATGTCTCGTCGTTATTTTTGCGGTGTGCGTCGCCGATATATTCGCCGTTCGGCGCGTCGAGTGAAATTGTTATGAGATTTGTCAGCGGCAGACGTTTTTTTATGACGGCGGGGTCGATAGGCTCGTCGGGAAAGCACCGCTTATAGCCCTCCTCTATCAGCTCCGTCGAATATTTTTCGTCGGCTATTATCTTTGGAAAATAACAAAAGCTTATCCGCATAACATCCGCGCTGTCTTTGACCTCGAACGGAAGCCTTATGTGAATAAATTCATCGGCGGTCTTTAGCCTTTCGTCTAAAACAATCATGACCGCCCGCCGCCTTTTTCTATATGATTTTTGAGCAGGTCTCTTATTTCCTTTAATATTCCGTTTTCCTCTCCGACGGCGGAGGCGTTAGACTCTGCATGGCTTTCCCGACCATTGTCGCCGCTTTCCGCGGCCTCGGCCGCGCCGTCGTCTTTATCGGCGCAATCGGCGGTTTTTTGAGCCGACAAACGCGCTTTTATCTGTTCGCCGCTTTTCTCTATCTGCTTTTGAATATTGCGCGTCGCTCTGTTATAAAATTTGATGGCAAAAAATATCGATACGGCTATTATCAAAAAATCCATTACATTCTTTAGAAATTTTCCGTACATGACGGCGACCTCGCCCGCGCCGTCCGCGGCCGCCTTGATTATGACCCATTTTAGATCGACGATATCGACACTGCCTATGACAAGCGACGTCAGCGGCGTTATTACGTCCTCGACAAGGCTCGACACAATCTTTCCGAACGCCGCGCCTATGATGACCGCGACGGCAAGATCTATGACGTTGCCCTTGTTGATAAAGGCTTTAAACTCGCGCAACAGCTTTTTCACAAAAATCCTCCGCAAAAAAAACGTCCGAAACCATAAAGAATAAAGCTTCGGACGAAATATCCCGCTTTTTATATTATCGGCTACGTTCATATTGTATTACAAAAACGCTTGCCGTGTCAATAATTTTAGCGGTGACGCGCGGTTTTTTTTATCGGAAGGTTTTTTTTGCCCCGACAATCGGGCGTCAAACTATTCGGTCTATCAAAACAACTACGTTTTTGAACGCGCCGTCCTTGACGATGCGAACGTTGCTTATCGATATTTGATTTGTCGGAAGGTCGGTGACGCGCAGCAATATTTCAAAAACCGAGCCGAAGCCTCCGACGATTTCTACGCCGATGTCGATAGCCGAGCCGGACGCGAGCGTCAAGCCCTCGGCCGTCTCGCTTGCCGCGGCGGCGGAATTGCCCGAGCTTAGCGTAGCCCTGAAGTCCACGGCCTTTGCCGACGCGCTTGCGTTAACCGGCTTAATCCGCGTCCTCAACGCCGATCCCGATCTGTATATTTCCAAAATTACGCCGTCGACGCTAACGTCGTAAGACTGCCCCTGACTCTCAAGCCCGAAGCCGTATGCCTCGTAGGCCTTTCTCACCGGCAAATCGACCGTATCTCCCTCCAAATTTTCCGTTCTGAGCAAAAGCGACGAGCCGCTCTCTCCCGCGGCGCGAATGACGCCGGGAGGACCCGGAGGACCTTGCGGACCTTGAGGCCCGACGGGACCTTGAATTCCCTGCGGGCCTTGAGGCCCCATAGGGCCTTGCGCGCCCGCCGCGCCGTTTAGTCCGGGAGTTCCCTGCGCGCCGGTCGCGCCGGTTGCTCCGGTCGCGCCGGTCGCTCCCGTCGCCCCCGTCGCGCCGGCAGGGCCTTGCGCTCCCGTCGCTCCCGTCGCGCCGGCAGGACCCGCGGGTCCCATAGGGCCTTGCGCGCCGGTCGCTCCCGTCGCGCCGATAGGTCCCGCGGGGCAGGCCGGGCCTATAGGGCCTACCGCGCCAGCGGGGCCTACCGGACCTGCCGGGCCTATCGCGCCCGTAGCTCCGGCAGGCCCCGCCGGGCCTATCGGACCCGTCGCTCCCGTCGCGCCTATAGGGCCTGCCGGGCCTATCGCGCCCGTCGCCCCCGTCGCCCCCGTCGCGCCCGTCGCGCCGGCCGGTCCGGCCGGGCCTACCGGGCCTTCGGGACCTATCGCGCCCGTCGCGCCCGCAGGTCCCGTAGGGCCTATCGGCCCCGTTGCTCCCGTCGCTCCCGTCGCGCCTATCGGACCCGCCGGGCCTACCGCGCCCGTCGCGCCCGTCGCCCCCGTAGGACCGGCGGGGCCTATCGGGCCGACAGGGCCTTCCGGACCTATCGCGCCCGTCGAGCCCGCAGGCCCCGCCGGGCCTATCGGGCCGGTTGCGCCGGCCGCTCCGGCAGGACCTATAGATCCTGCGGGGCCGGCCGGGCCTATAGCTCCCGTCGCGCCGGTCGCGCCCGTCGCGCCGGCAGGTCCTATAGGGCCGGCCGGCCCTACCGCGCCCGCAGGACCTTGCGCCCCCGTCGCCCCCGTCGCCCCGGGCGCGCCCGTCGCTCCCGCCGCGCCGGTCGCACCCGTCGCGCCCGCCGGGCCTATAGGGCCGGCCGGGCCTGCCGCTCCGGTCGCGCCGGCCGCTCCCTGCGGGCCGACCGGACCTTGCGCTCCTTGCGGCCCTACCGGGCCTATCGTGCCGGTCGGTCCTATAGGCCCCGCCGGGCCTCTCGCTCCGGCCGGGCCTTCAGGGCCTACCGCGCCCGTCGCGCCCGTCGGGCCGGCCGGGCCTATCGGACCCGTCGCGCCGGTCGCGCCTGCCGGGCCTATCGGGCCTATCGAACCCGTAGGTCCGGTCGCGCCCGTCGGGCCGACCGGGCCGGTCAAGCCTATAGGGCCGGCGGGTCCTATAGGTCCCGTCGGACCGGGCGAGCCTGCCGGGCCTCTTTGTCCCATAGGCCCGGGGCCGCCGGTCTGCCCCGCCGGGCCGGCAGGACCGCGCGGTCCCGTCAAGCCTCGCGGACCGCGCCCGCATTCCGGCTCACGACGGCAATCGGAATCGTAACAACGGCTGTCGGACGTGAAATTTAAGCAACTTCCGTAAGTCGACCGATCATAACCGTCGCAACCATTTGAAAACTTATTGCTCATAATAATCCCCTTCTTTTTTATTTTTTTCATCTTTACACAAACGACTAAAATGTAAAAGCGTGTTTCATCTATATACGGCGGGTCGTTTCGTCAAAAGCCGCCGCAAAAAATCAACGTCTTTAGCCGCCAAAATAAATGAAAGCCAAAAATTTAACGATATATGGCTGATACATAATATGCCGCAAGGAAATTTTAGGATAACGCGCCGATAAAATACAAGCCGATAAAAACACAACGGGTATATCGTTTCGCAAAAAAAATTTTAAGATGCCGCGCCTTTAAAAAAACGCAAAAAAAAGGACGGAATTCCGTCGCCGAAATCCCGTCCGTATATTTTATTTTTGCCGCGAGCCGAATATAAGTCAAACGCAAAAAAGCGTTTTTACCGCCGTCGTCTCGATTATCCCCATGCGCAAATCGGCCTCCTCATAGGCGGCTCTGACCGCGTTATTTGAAAGGCAGCCTCTGATAGCCAACTCGGCCTCCGAAAGCAACGCTTGTATTTTTTCATAGTTTTCGGGGGTGTAGTTTTGCTCGACGTCATATTTTGCCGTCAGCTCGCCGACGGCCTCGGCCTTAGCCGTTTTTAATCCCGCTACGCCTAAGGCGCACAAAACGACCGCCGCCGTCAAAACAAAGAGCGCGATTCCCGCGCCGACCGTCGATAGCGCGGTGTTTCTGTTTCGTCTTTTTTTTAATTTATCGCTTCGTATCATGTCAAAAACTCTCCCGTATAAAAATCCTCTCTAAAAAGTATATCATATAACCGGACTTTTTTCAATATCTTTTTAAAAAAAATCTTGAGTTTTTTTTAGTCCCCAATTTAACCCCGCAAAAAGATTTGCAAATTTTTATTTTTAGCGGTCGAGGCGCGGCGGTCGCTAACCGCCGACCGCTACGCCTCTCTATCTCAACACCACCGTCGTTATGCTCTTGCCTTTCAGATTTAATTTTAGGCTACCCGAAAAGTCTAAGGAAAAGGTTTCTTGATTTTGCGTCGCCGAGGTTGTGACGACGGTCGCGGACGAGCCGTTTGCTTTGACGGTTATTTTGTTGTCTAAGCCCTCGTTTATGACAATCAAAACTATGCTGCCGTCGGCTTTTTTGAAGGCCGAGTAGTCTAAGCCCGACATGTTGACAAAATCTGACGACGAAACGCCGACGCGCTTGTCGCCTATGCCGAGATATTTTGTATAATGCCCCATAACGTAATATCTTTTTAAGACGGAAAGCTCGTTGACCCCGTCTTTGATATCCCAATAGACCAGACCGTCGTTGTAGTCGCCGCGCGCTAAGCCCAGCCACCAGCTCCAATCGGTAGCGTCATAATAGGTCAAGTCGCGGCTTATCATTTTGCCCAAAAACAGCCCCGATTCTATCGTGTCAAATCTGCCCCACTCCATTTCGCAGACCTCGGTCTGCGACACCTTGAGGTTAGGATATTTTTTCATAATCAAGGATAGCCCTCTGCGGGCGATTTTGTCGGTATTCGCGCCGTAGGAATGCACGGAGATATGGGTCATCTCGTCAAAATATTCATATTTTGACATAGCGTCGAGGTAGTCGAGAATATCGGGACCCGTCAACCTTATCTTATAATTTCCGCATTCAAACAAGTCGGCCTCGATAGACAATCCGTTCGCCTCGTTAAACGCCTTTAATTTTTTAAAGAACACGTCGGCAAACGCCGCCAACGGCTTAGGGTCATAGTGACAGCCCTCCTGTGAGGCGGACTCCCCGCCCCATTTCCATTGCGGCTCGTTTATCGGGCTAAGTAAAATGCGCGGAAAATATCCCTTTGCCGCAAGCGACGTATAAAAATTCTTGGCTATTATCAAAAGATAGTCGCAAAAAGCCCCGTAGCTATCCTCTCTCAAATTGTTTTGGTATTCATAATCGCCCGTCGTCTTGCCCGACTCCGTCATGAGATAATGCGGAGAATTGGCAAAAAGCACAAGCCGTTCGACGTTGCCCGTCTCCATACATTTTTCAAAGGCTCTCATCGCTTGCGCGTCCTTTGTAAAATCATAATTTCCCTCGTCTGCAAAGTCGCTCAAGGTTTTATAATTTTCCGCCTTAAAAAAGCTTTCCGCCCTCCGCTCTCCGTCGAACCAACCGGAATTATAAGGAAACACTCCGTCAAAGATCGGCTCGGCCGACCCCGCGCCTATGTTGTAACGAAAAATAGACAACGCCAACCCGGAATCGCCGTAAAGCATTTCCGCGGCTTTCGCGACGGTTTCGTCGTCCTCGCCGCCGAGAGATTGAAACGTCCACGCCGCCGACGCGCCAAAGCCCTCGAGCGTCTGATATTCAACGTCCGAATCAACGCTCAGCGTCACCCCCGCGACCGTTACGGCCGCCGCGTAGGTTCCAAAAAACCAAACCGCCGCGACGCAGACAATCACGGCCGCCTTTAAAACGCCGGCGACGCGCCCCTTTGCTTTCACTTGTTTCATTTCGATATTCCTCCCGAGTTTGTTTTTATTATTATACTACAAAACCGGGTCTTTGTCAAGTGGCAATTGTTATTAGCGACCGACGGTTAACGGCGGTAGTTAGTGAACAGCGGTCAGTGAACAATAATTTTGGACACGCCAAAACAACGGTTTTGCACACAACCGCTATATTTTTTCCTTTCCTTCCCGCCACCCCTCTTACTCCCGCGCCGTGTTTTTGGAGGATAAGCCCCCTCTATCGCCGCGCCCGCGATAGAGGGGGAGCTTTTGTTTTTTATTCGCCGGTGTATTACCAAACCGTCTAAACCTGGTATAAATCGGTTGACATAATTGTAAAAATTATGATATACTTGATATATGGAAAACGATGAAAAACTTGACTTAAGAAAATACAATCAAGACCAA
>JAISRB010000052.1 GCA_031273825.1 Clostridiales bacterium | reverse complement strand
ACCTTTTTGCCGAACCATCCAACCTGCGACAAATGTTGCAGCTCGTTTTCCTTCTCTCGCAGGCTTTTTTGTCAGAACTAATTATGCCGTGCTCCCGCGCTTCAAGGCGTGCTTCAAGCGTCGTTTGTGGCATTTTCCCATATTCTTTTGCAAGTCCGAGGTCGGCGGTAATAATCCTTTCCTCCGTCGCGCTTTCAAGTATTTTCACTTCTCGATCTCTCAAATTTTTGCGAACCCTTGGTGTAGCACGCGAGGGTCAGCAAAAAAAACGGCGTCGTGGGAATTATGGGTAAAACTATCCCGACGACGCCGAGCCCCAGCGACAAGCTGCCTATTACTATTAGAATAAGGTTTACTATTTTTTTGATTTTTTAATGTCGGCGGCTTTTGGCATTTTTTCTCCTTCGGCAAGCTTTATGCGTTAAAGCGTTTTTGAACGGCCGCGGCTATGCGTTTGCGCCGCTTGCCTTATTAGTCCTCGAAGCGTATGCGGACAAGCTTTACCATTTCTAACAAATCGCCGAAAAACATCATAAATTTTGTGTACGCGCTCCACCGCGCCGCCTTTTTCGTCGATTGCGTGTAATATGGCATAAGCTCAACCTCGGCTATGTCGTCTGACCACGCGTAAAGCTCACCGGGGTCGTCGGTGTAAAAGAGCATTTCGGCTTCCTTATTGCCCGACTTGACTACCTTTTTGTTGGAGACCCGCACGCCCGACTTAGAGCCGATGTCAAAGAGCAGCTGTCCGCCGCGAAAGCGGCGCGCAAGCTCGGCGACAAGCCGTCCGTTTTCCTCGGGCTTGAAATAATAAAAAAAGCCGCCCGCGATAAAAAATATGCCGTCCTCTTTTTTGAAGTCGATTTCATCGAGCCATTTGAAGTCGAACGCCGAGCATGAGATAAAACGGGCGCGTTGCCTCTCGGGTATAACCGCCCGTCTGATATCTATAATGTCGGGCAAATCTAAATCGTACCAGCTAATTTGTCCGTTGTCGACGCGCGAAAAGGTCGTGTCAAGCCCCGCGCCGATATTGACTATCGCGGCCTTAGGGTGTTCGGCTATATATTCCCTTATCGCTTTATCAAACCTATAGGCCCGCGTGGCCGATGCGGCAAGCCAATACTCGCCCTTATAGCCCTCTTTTATGTCCGAAAAATCGTAGGGCAGCGTTTCGACAAGCCTGACGGCCTCGTCGTCCTTCAAAAATTCAGGAAACCGCTTTGTAATCTCGGCTCTGCCCCAAAGAGGAACGAGCAGAGTCGCCGATATGCCTTGATAATTTAATTTGTTTTCCACTTTAACAAGCCTTCCTTATATTAGAACAACTTTTAGTTGTTTATAGCTAATTAGTTATAGTTTATCAGAAAGCCCCGCCAATGTCAAACAAATTAAAGCTTTTTTTCGGAACATGCATTCGCAAGCCCCGATTTACGGATTTAAAAGGGAAATAGCCGACGATATGGTTTTTTCGTAGGCCTCCTTGCCGTATCTGTCGACGTCCGCCTTGTTTCTTTCGCCGTGGGTCAGACAACCCGCGCCGCCTATGCAACCGCCCGAGCAAGCCATTCCCTATATAAAATTGCCGGGCAGGACGTTTTTGGAAAGCTGCAATAAGGCTGTGCGGCACGCCTCTATTCCGTCGCAGACGACGGCCTTTAGCTCAAAGCCGCCGGATTCGCCGTCCTCTCCGTTTTCTCCGCGCTCCTTTAAGCCCTGACGAACCGCGTCGGAAAGGCCGCCCGAACGGGCGAATATTCTGCCGTAATACGAGGCGTTGTCGAGAACGTCGTCGGGCAATTGCGTTATGTCTATGTCCTTGCTGTCAAAGAGAGCTTGGAGCTCCTCAAAGGTTATTACGCCGTCTATGTACGGACGAACCGACGGGTCTTGAAACTCCATCTTTTTGGCCGTGCAAGGACCTATAAAAATTATTTTGCAGTCGGGAGTCTTTTCTTTTATGCAGCGCGCGATTTCCGCCATTGGCGAGAGATTTTCGGAGACGTTGCCGAGTATCTTAGGAAACTGTTTTTTGACATAATCGACAAACGACGGACAGCATGAACTTGCAAGCAAGCCCTTTTTGTTAAACATTTTCAATGCTTGTTGTTTTACTAATTCTAATTCTTTCATTTTTTTCTTTCTGCTTCCTCCTTGAAAATAAAAACAGACTCCGTCACCGAAATCTGTTTCTAACTTTTGCTTATTATCCCTAATTCTATTATATCATACCACATCAAGTATTTTCAAGATTTAGTGCCAAAATATAAAAATATATTCTATATCACGATGATTCCTCTCGTGTCATAGGGCGATTCATCCCCGCCGCCGCCTTTCAAAGCACGGTCAAGCGCCATAATTAAAGCCACAATTCCATCGATTTTTTCGGTGGATTTTTCTTTATCCGGCTTTATATTGCCCGCCGGGTCTTTCCGCACCGTATTTCTGAAACAGACCGCCGATAAGCCGGAACTTTTCAACCTCGACTACTCGCCCCTTTTTGCCTTTGAGCGCGTTTACTCCGAAGATATAATCACGACGTCCGACCCGGTTCAACTCCTCTCTATCCTGCGCCGCAAGCCGAACGCCGTGCTGAATTCCGATTTTAAGAAGTGTATGTCCGAGCCTCTGCGCGCTTTCTTTTCCGCCGCCGTACCCACGGCGGTCTGTAAGGCTCTCATTTTCTTTTCGCCGTTTCCGCCGACTTCGGGTCGAGTTTTAACGCCTTGTCGAGTTCTCTCGTTTCGTCCGTACTCGCTTTTAAGGTCTTATTCAACCCTTTGACCTTTTGGACTATCTCGTCAAGGCTTCTGCCGATTTCCGTCGCCATGTCGCACCTCCTTTTCGCTGTTTTGGGTATGAAAAAACGCGCCCCGCTTGGAACGCGCTTTCTCTCATTTTATATTATTACCTGTTTTAAGTCGTGTATTTTAGAACTTTTGCGGGATTTCCACCAACAACAGCATAATCGGGAACGTCCTTTGCAACAATGCTTCCCGCACCCACGACCGCGCCCTCGCCTATCGTTACGCCTTTCATAATAATGCAGTTAAAGCCAATCCATGCTTTATCCTTAATGACAATCGGTGCGCTCTTTATCGCCGCCCAGTCTTTATTTTGTCCTATAGTATGGTTTTCAATGTCAGCGCGAGCCGTAGCCGTTTCTTTTAAGCGGTCGGCAGAAACAATAGAATGAAAATTACTATCGACTATCGTACACCCCCACGAAAACATAACGTCGTTGCCGATTGTGATACCGTTTGTGCAATAAAAAGTCGTTCCCTCGTTAATGAGAACCCTGTCACCGAATTGAATTTTTCCGCGTTCTACGTTGACGGTGCCGGAAATAACACTATCCGTACCAATAGTTACGTATATCTCGTTTTCGGGAGAGCGCAAATTTAATTGCATCTGCTCCGTTAAAGAGCCTTTGCCGATTTTAACGTATTTGCTTTGTTCTGGCGTTATCATCTCATGCACCTTTTTTAGTTTTTTACTGCTCGTATAGTATAACAAAAATATATGAATAAATCAACTGGTCACGCTATTCTTTCAGTTTTTCCTCAAACCTTTTTGCCGCCCTGTCGTCTAATCCTTTGAGTCTCTTGACCGCTTTTGTTAAGAACCGCTTGGGTTTTGTGGTGCTTGTGCCGTTGTTTTGAATGTTGACTATCTTTGCGTAAGGTGTGCCGTTTGGATCGTTTCCCTCATATTCGAGGCGGTATCCGTAGCGGCTGTCCTTTGTGATTGCCGTCCTCCGTGGGCTTTCTGCGCCGCCGTCTGCTCGTTCCCGTGCCTACTATTACCGATTTTACGGAGTTTAATAAAACGCTGTTTCTCCGTGCGGAGGAATTGAACGACCGTCCGCATTACCGCTACGGTTTTAATATCTTAGGACAAATGAAAGAGGATAGCCTGACTTTTCAACCTCTGCCCTCTCCGTTTGACTGCAACGCCTATCTCTCCG
>JAISRB010000022.1 GCA_031273825.1 Clostridiales bacterium | reverse complement strand
ACGGAAAAACCAACCACTCTAAACGCCAAACGCCTTCGTTGCCAATTTAATTTCGACTTCTTAGCCGATGTTCTGCTATCTGTTATGAATTGATTTATTCATTCATGCGTTTGCCCTGCAAAATTTAGATTGAATTCGGCCTAAAAATAATTGACAAAAAGCTTTTAAATATATATAATAGTTAAAGTCTTTCCGAAATATTATCGCGGACGCCGCGAGCAATATAAAAAAAGGAAGGACGCCGTTATTATTTTTTATTAGATGCGGTCGTGGCGGAATAGGCAGACGCGTACGTTTGAGGGGCGTATGGGCAACCGTATGGGTTCAAGTCCCATCGTCCGCACCAAGAGGAAAAACCACTATATTTAGTGGTTTTTCTTTTTATTTTTTTACACAATATATTGCGGTGGGCAAGAAAATAAAACATAGTGGGTAAAAAATGGGCAAAAATAAGAATATTAAGAGTCGCCGTTCAAGTCAATTTCGAGAGATTTCAAAAGCTCTGTTTGCTTGTCGGGAAAGAAATGCGCGTAGGTGTTTAGCGTTTGCTCTATGTTTTTATGCCCCAATCGTTGAGCTACGGCAAGAATGTCGTTGCCTTTGTTTATCAATAGGCTGGCGTGTGAGTGCCTAAAATCATGCAGCCGGATTTTTTTGACGCCGGATTCCTCACAATAAATTTTTAGATACCGTCTTATGTTCTCAGGCGGCAACGGTCTGTCGCCGTTAAAGACAAAGTCTCCGATGGTGGTTGATTTTAATTCGGTCAATAGCCGGCGTAAGTTTTGAGGCAGATAGATTGTTCGGACGGAGCTTTCGTTTTTAGGCGTATTGTATATGACGTAAGCGGTGCCGGCCTCGTGAAAGTCGCATTGCTTTGAAATGTGAACCGTGCCGTTATCAAAATCAATATCGCTCCAAGCGAGAGCGAGAGCCTCGCCGCGACGCGCTCCGGTTAGATATAAAAAGGAAAAAAACGCTTTATATGTTAAATTGTCCACGCATGATATAAATTTTATAAACTCGTTCTCCGTCCAAAAAAGCATTACCTTTGCCGCCGAGGTGTTCTTAAAATTTTTTGCGCGTGAAGCTACGTTCGGTATATTATACACGTTGTTTCCGAAATGAAAAATTGCGTTAAGGTTAGAATAAATTCTCTTTAAATACTCGAAAGAGAAATCTTTTGCGTATATGCCGCGTTTCCATTCTAATATTTTTTCAGCGCGGCTCTTAGGGGGCGCGAGCAATCGCTTGCCTACGCGCCGACGGCGGAGGCTCTGACCGCCGACCAAAAGCAAGCGATACAAAACGCGGCAAGGCTCAAGGACGGCAAGATAAATATAGTCGTTACCGACGAAATAACGACGGCGGACGGGCAAACCGCAAACGGCGCGTACCGCGGCGGTACGCTTTATGTGTCGAGACAGGCGAACGTCGCTCAAGCTATCGCGGCGCACGAGCTGACGCATACGTTGGAGGGAACGGGGGAATATAAGGCGTTAGCCGACTTTGTGCTAAAAAACATACCCGACTTGGAGGAGAAAATAAACGGGAAATTAAGCCTGTACGGAGACGTAAACGGAGGACTTAGCGCGGAAACAAAGCTATATGAGGCGCAAACGGAGCTTGTCGCCGACTTTATGGGCGAGGTATTGACAAAGCCCGACGCCGTCGAAAGAATCATCAGGGCAAACAAGAGCGTTGCCCTCCGCATATACGATTGGATAAAGGGCAAGCTGACGGGCAAAAGCCTCGGCAAGGCCGAGAGCGAGCTATACAAAACCGCCGAAAGAATGTTTGCCGCCGCCTTAAAGACGGGAACGGGCGGCGTGGCGTTGAGCGAAATAGAGCGGAGAAACGGTGGTGAAACGCTTGCCGAACGTCAAGAAAAGGAGTATAATATAAAAACGGAGGGCGTTAAAAATGGCGAAAGAATTGAAAACCAAGCAAGATATTCAATCGAAAGAGGAAAAGAAAACGATAGGCATGGAGTTGAGGGAAGAGACGGAGAGAAGGAGAGCGGAGGGCAAGGAGCCTATAACTCTGATAGGGATAAGCGTGGACGGAGAACTGTTTCCGTTTCCACTGACGCCGGAGGAATACAGCGACTATCTGAAATTGCGCGGAAAAACCCGGGTACAGAAATAAATTCCTTTGCAAAGGAAGTTTACACTAAGCCCGAAACCGAAACGCAAGAGGCTATCGCTTGGCACGCCAAAAACGAGGATATAGCGGTATATTTTGTTAAACCGAGGCAAAACGCCGTTCAAAAATACGTTTATAAAAACAACGAGATTTTTCTCGATGAAAACGCGACGGAAAAAGATTTTGCGGACATACTTAATCATGTAAAACCTATAAAAAGAAGTTTAGATCCTAAAAAGATCGCGCATATTTCCGAGGAGCGATACGCGCGTTTTTTGCGTTGGCAGCCGGACGCGTTTTTAACCCGCATTCCCATTCAGGACTTTTTGAATATGACGACTGCGGATTATGTGGAGCAGCGTCAGTTAAATGCGCGGTCACTGCAAATATCAAAGAAAGTCGGCGTTGAAGCTATTAAAAGCGTTGCCGACGAGATGTATCTTACAATCGATTTTAAAACCGGCAAGGTGGTAGATCACGAGGGCAGGCATAGAATGACCGCGTTGCTCAATGCGGGCAATATGTATGCGGACGTGTTTGTCCTTCCGAAAAACAAACCCGATTATCAGAGCAAAGTTTCTTTGATTGTAACGGGACAGTTTAACGATAATAAATACGATATAGGCGTAGTCCGCGCGAACAGTGAGAAGTTTAGAGAAGAGATTCGACGTAGGTTTAGAACCGACGACGGAAATATAAGGTATTCGCTGCCCGACACCGACAGCGCGGGTCGCAAGCTCACACCCGAGCAGAGGGAGTTTTTCAAGGACAGCAAGGTTATTGACGGGCAAGGGCGGTTGTTGGAGGTTTATCATGGCACGAAAGTAAGAGGCAAAAAATTTAACTCTTTCAATAGCCACTCTAATTGGTTTACACCCAATAGAGGGTATGCTGATGTTTATGCCGATGATAGAGAGTTTTTGGGAAAACCCACAATATATAAAGCGTACTTGAATATTAAAAATCCATTTTATGCGGGGGCAATAGGCGTAGAGCGCGATGTTTCCTATAAAGTGGCAGACATTGCAAAAAAAATAGATGTTTCTGAGCAAGAGCTTATAACCATAGCAAAGGAAGTAAAGGCGACCTATGTTTTTGAGATTACAAATTCAAGACAATTTGTTGATTTGTTGAAACAAAAAGGATATGACGGGATTGCCGCAATAGAAGCGGGAGTGGAAAGTTACGCCGCTTTCGAGCCAAATCAAGTCAAGTCCGTTGACAACAAAACTCCGACAGCAGACCCCGATATTAGATACTCCCTTGCTTCGGAAACGGAAACGCGAGGAGCGGAGGCGTACTCCTACAAGACGCTGACCTCAAAGCCGGATATGAAGGTAACGCGGATTTATGAAAGCGTGCCTAAAACCGACGACGGCAAGATTAATAGAGCGGGGATTATAAGGCGCGGAATAGCAAACGCAAAGGCGCAAGGCAATCCGAAAAATACCGATACGCAGACGTATCTATATGTCAATGATATTGATAGAAACGTTATACTTGGTTATTCAAGCTTAAGCCATGGACTTGGTCAAAATCTTGATGAAACGGCGAAAGTATTATTAAAAATAGGCGAAATATTGTCTAACAGTATTTCGTTGAACGAGTTAAACGGTAGGATAAAAGGCGGAACTAATGTCGAGATGTCATACGTTCTCTTGGGTTATGCCTTAGACCAAAGAAATAATGCGTATATTGCGCGAATCGTTGTAGATAAATTGACCGACGAAGTGAGCGGCTTTGAAACGTACAGACTAAGCGCGGTAAGAGCAAAAGAAAAGACGGGTCGTATTCGTTCTCCCGAAAAATCGGTTGCCGACGAGGCTTTTCAGTCCTCTTTCACCCGTCAATCTGTTATTAGTATACGCGAATTATTAGAAAATGTCAAGGATATTCCGCTAATTAACGAGGTTTTTTCGTCCGACGTTGCGAAAAAGTTGGGCGTAGAGCGCGCGAGTGGCGCATTGACGGATAGCGTTAGGTATTCGCTCAAAGACGAGGCCGACGGTGTGGCTGTCTCCGCCGACGTCAAGGACGCCGCCAAAACCTCCGCCGATCTCTTAGGCAACAAGACCATGCGCAAGGGGTACGCAAAGGCTGCGATTTATGCCGTCATGAAAAAGAGCGGTTTTACGCTTGCCGACGCCCTTGACCGCGAGGGGATAATCGAATATTTGACCGACAACCTCAACGCCTCTACTCCCGGCAATCGGAACACCGTCGCTAAGGAGGTCGCCGCCGCCGTCATCAACGCCGCGTCGATAAAAAACGTCTACGAATCGGAGGAGCTTGCCGCGGACGCAAAGGCGGCGATAGCCGCTATCCGTCCGTATCTGCACAAAATGAGTCTCGGGAGCATAAAGGCCGATATCGTTCACAGATACGGCAAAAAGTCCGCGGGCGGTATAATGCTCTCGTGGGGCTCTAAGGATAGCCGCTTGACTCCCGACAAGGTTGCGCAGGAGCTTGAGGAGTCGGGCGTTCACATAGAGGCGGAGTCGTCCGCCGACATATTTTTTGAAATTCTTGAAAAGTACCGCGGAGCAAAGGCCGCGCTGTCGTCGTCCGCTAACAAGCTCGTCACCGACGTTTACGGCGACGAGGAATTGACGGATTTGCTCGAGGTTATCGCCGGCGACGTATTGAACGCCTTTGAAAAATACGGAGACGCGAGCTTTGTGTCAAGCTTTTTTGGAGCCGTCGAGAAAAGCCGCGACCGTCAGAATTTTGCAATAGCCGCCATGGACGCCGAGTTTCAAGCCAAGACCGATTTGCAGATCGCGGCGGTCGACTCGTTGAAAGCCAAGTTTACCGCCATGACTAAGTCGGTTAAGTATAAGGCCGGGATATTGGACGGCGCGGTCAAAGCCCGCGAGCTTGTCAAGCGCAAATTCCCCGAGAGCGCGGGAATAGCTTATGAGCAACAGATAAAGGAATTTATGACCGAAATAGCCAGGTTTAAGCGCGGCTATGAAATATCGGGAGCGGTGAGGGAGCACGTCGCAAAGCTGGGCAAAATGTACACCCCAAAAAACCGCACGCTCAACGCCGCTTACGGAGAGGTTGCCGGGGAAGCGGACAAAGCGTCGGATTTTATTGACAGCCTTGACAACGACTTTAGCTCAAAGACCTTGAGCGCGGTTGTTTCCTCGCCGCGATACGCCGCGCTTGACGACGCCGGCAAGGCCTACGCCCTTAGGTTTATTGAGGACTACTATTATACGCAAGCCGTCGGCGCGGTCTTAAAGATAGATATAGCCTCCGCCCGTCAATCGCTTGCCGCATTGATTCCGGTTGACGCGCTCGCCGTCTATCTCGCCTATATCTCCGCTCTTAGCTCCGACAAGGACGCAACCGGCAAAACCGTCGCCGGCAGTCTAAAAAACAAGGTCTTGTCCTACATAAAAAAACTGCCGCTCACCGCAAAGCAAAAGTCCGCCCTGATAGAAGCTTTGGGCTATCAAAATTAGCTTTTGCAATCAATTGCAAAAAAAGACAAAAGAATAAGTAAAAACCTTGCTTCCCGAAGTCGGGAAGCAAGGCCGGAATTTCAACCAATTTGTTGACCTCAACAAATTGGTCTTGAACAGCTTGTTTTTGCTTTTACTATTGATTATCGGCTTGTTGACCTCAACAAGCCAATCTTTTCGCCTTTTCGGGTTTTCCCGAGGTCGGGAAAATCCGAATATGCCGCGTATTGTTTGGTTTTAATAGGTATGTCTAACACTTTCCCGAGGTCGGGAAAGTGTTAGCTATAAAGCGGCGTTTTTTTTAGTGTCAAGGTTGTGTCAAGGTTTTCAAGACGGCAGCAAATCCGTTATTTTGTGTTTGTTTTGTATATATAATATAACTAATAGTAGTTGTCTAAGTATCATAATTGGGATCGGTTCGAATCCCGTCTCCCGCTCCATAGGCCGGACGGCGAAGCGCAAACGCGTTTTACCGTCTTTTTTCCTTTTTGACTCAAAGCTCCGCGCCGTGGCGACGCCGCGAGCCTCTTTAGCCGCGCTCGCCGCGCGGTTTTTCGTCTTTAAATAGCCTAAAGAGAGGGAGACACGCCGAGAAAAACTCCTTATAAGCCACGCAGTAATCCGCGCTCTCCATTATGCGCCGGCAACCGCCGCCGCGGCACATTGAAAAAAATTCGCATTGTATGCAACGCGGCGCGGTTTGCAGACTCTCGTTTATAAAGGTCTTTTGAGCGGAGCCGTTTCTCAACGCTTCAAAGTCGTCCGTCAGGACGTTTCCCAGCTGCCGTTCGTCCAAACAGTAAAAGTCGCAGGGATAAACGTCGCCGTCCGCCTCGACTACGTATTGAAAGGCGCAATGTCCGCGCATTCCGCATTGCTCTGTCGGTTGCCCCAAATAAAGCCTCACCAAATTGTCAAAATAGCGTACGCTGACGTAATTTCCTCTGAAATAATCCTTAGCGTAAAGTTGAAACAGCGTAATCAAAAAATTTGCGTACTGCTTGACCGTCATATAAAGACCGCTCTCCGTCTTATCGCCGAACGGTCTGAGACAGGGCGTGAACTGCAAAAAGCCGTAGCCTTCGCTCTTAAAAAATTTGTATATCCGCGCGATATCGTCGGCGCAATCGCCCGTGAGCACGGTCAAAATGTTGAAGTCTACGCCGTACTCCTTGAGCAAGGCCGCGGCCTTTGCGGTTTGGTCATAGGCGTTTCGGCCGTCGGGGGTTTTGCGGAATTTATTTGCGCCGAGGTCTCCGTCTAAGCTAAGCCCGACCAAAAAATTTTCGGATTTCAAAAACCGCGCCCAGCTTTCGTCGATAAGCAG
Organism: Clostridiales bacterium; assembly: GCA_031273825.1. GTDB lineage: Bacteria > Bacillota > Clostridia > Christensenellales > JAISNN01 > JAISNN01. The sequence goes on along the minus strand of JAISRB010000022.1, from coordinate 7,322 downwards.
TCCGTTGGTTTGCAGTCCAAAAAACACGGGGCTGTTCAAAGCGTTACGGCTTTTGACATATGCGGCGAAGCTCTCAAAAAAAGCTAACCCCTTAAGGCACGGCTCTCCCCCCTGAAAGACGAAAGCCGCAGGCTCGCCGCCGGCATAGCGCAGTGCCTTGTCAATCAGTGTCCTTGCCGTTTGTTCGGTCATAAAACCCAAATCCTCACGCGCGCGCCGTTCGGCTACGTCGTGATAAAAGCAGTATTCGCAACGCATATTGCACCGCGACGAGGCGGGCTTTATCATAATCGATAGCTGCGGCATATTAAACTATTCCTCTGCGGTTGGTCTTGAAGCTTTCCGCGGTTTTTTCCAAGACGGATTTCATTTCCGCGGCGACGGCGGGGAATACCCCCGCGCGGTTATAGCTCTCTCCTCCGTCGTCCGACAGCATAATCAGCCAATCCTTGCGCCGGTATGAGACGAATACGGTGTTATCGTTGGCCTCGTCCTCAAAATATTTAAAGGTCACGTAGCCGTTTGTTTCTATAAGCGGATATTTTTTTGCCTCTTCGCCCAGCTCCGGCACGGGCACGCTATATTGCACGGCGTGGATTTTGCCGGCTTCCATATATAAAATCGGGTTGTCCTTGGTGTGTATCACGTTGTCTCCGTCAATTACGGGGAGCATACTGCGGCCGTCATAGACGCGGTCGGCGGGAAGAGACGGGGACTCGTCCGCGCCGTGCGTCACGCCGCACAAATCGAGCAGAGTAGGAAATACGTCTACCGAGACAGCGGATTGAATACGGGTTTCGCCCGCGCCGAAATACCCCGGGTTGTTGTCCCACCGCATGAGAAACGGAACCTTTTGTCCGCCCTCGTATACCATGCCCTTGCCGCCCCTAAGCCCGCCCGCAGAGCCTTGAACGGCGGGGCCGTTGTCGCTTGTAAACATGATTATAGTATCGTCAAGCTCTCCCAGCTCCTCGAGGGTGTCAAACAGCAAGCCGAGATAATAGTCAAATTCCACGACGCAATCGGCGTAATCGCCCAGCCCCGTTTTTCCGCGGAACTCCTCGCCGACAAACAACGGTGTATGCGGCCACGGCGTGGCGTAGTAGGCAAAGAACGGCTCGTCGCCTCCGGCCGCCACGTCTCTGATCCACCCGTCGATTTCATCGTGCAGCCAACCGCTTACGAGGCTTTGGTCTTTCAGCTCGTTGACGCCGTGTACGATTTCATACTCTCCGCCTTTTTCGCGGACATAATAATAAGGATTCATATCGTTGACGGCGTGAGAGCCGTAGAAGTAATCGAACCCTTGATTTGTCGGGAGATATTCGCCGTAATCGCCCAAATGCCACTTGCCGAAGGCCGCCGTTTTGTAGCCCGCACTTTGCAACGCCTCCGCCGTAGTAATTTCGTCTCCCAGCATTCCGTCCGCGTTTGCGCCCATGACCACGGAATTGTTAAACCGGACGGTTGCGAATGGATTAGTCGCGGCGGTAGTAGGGTACATGACCTTGTCGGCGTAACCTCTGTAAGGATACCTCCCGGTGAGAGTGGCAAAACGCGCGGGCGAGCAAACGGAATAGCTTGAATAAAAGTTTTCGAGTTTCAGCCCCTCGTCCGCGATTGAGTCTATGTTCGGCGTGGAGATAATCCCGCCGTAGACCGACGCGTCGGCGTATCCCAAATCGTCCATAATGACATACAGCACGTTGGGCGCGTCCTTAGACGCTTTGTTTACGCTTGCGAGATAATCGTCGTGTCCCTCCCACAGCCTCCTTACGTTCGGCTTAGAGCGCAGATTCATATTCAGCATATAAAACGCGGCGGAAAGCGTGAACACCGCCGATATTACCGTCGCGGCAAGCCTTGTCCGCCGCGCGTTTTTGCCGCCGCGCTTGACGGCGAGCGTAAGTCCGCAGAGCAACAATGCGGACGGGAGCGCAAGCAGCGCGTTCCAAAGCAGTCTTGTGCCGAAGTTTCCTCCGCCGGTGATAATCGAATCCGCGCGCGTCGCAAACCCCGCCTTGCCCGCGGTCAACGCGCCTATTCCGCTATCCGCGCCGAAAATCGTAAAATAAAGCACGATACCAGCGAGCGCGGCGGCGTAGCCGATGACAAAATGAACGTACAGCTTTTTGCGGAACGCAACGCCGCAAAAGACGAGAGCGGACGACGCGCAGCAGTACGCCGCCGCGACAATCGATATGATATTCAGCCTTATTGCAAGCTGCAAAATAAATAACAGCGCGCCGATAGACATGACCGCAAGCGGAAACACCTTTTTGCCGCTTTCAAGCCTAAGTCCGCTTGCTCCGCGCCCTGTTCCGTCTTCGGTCTCGGCTTGCCCTGCCGCCTCGGCTATTTTAATGCCGTCAGCCGTCTCAATCCGTTCGATGCTTTCCTCATTGTTATCGCTCATACTCCGATTCTCCTCCTTATTATAGTTTGTACTCCGGTTTTTCTCATTCGGAAGGCCGCTTGCGTTGCTTTACCTTAACATAAGTATATAAGAAAAGCTTAGGGTTGTCAAGGTTTTTTTGTTGTTATAGCTCCGTCCTTGACCGCCTATGTCAAATGGGAACGAGGCTTCCGTCAAGCGAACCGATAAATATCGCGCGGAATAGAATATAGTAAGAAACTATTTTTAACGGCATATCCAAAGGGTATACGGAAAGCTTATAAGGAGACGTGCTGTGAGTCATTCATGCGGGTTTTATCATTGCGAATGCCGCGACGCCGATATCTGTCAAAAATGCGGTTGCAGGCTCGGTTGCCGTTGCCGTTGTCATGCCTGTAACACGGGCTCGAGAGGGCCTAAGGGCAATCCCGGGGCTATCGGCCCGCAAGGCCAAAAGGGAGACCAAGGAGACCCCGGGCCAATCGGGCCGCAAGGACCGCAGGGCGTGCAAGGAGATCAAGGGGACGCGGGTCCGCGGGGCATACAGGGCATACAAGGCGAGCCGGGGCCGCACGGTTCACAAGGCGTGCAGGGCGTGCAGGGAGAGCCGGGGCCGCAAGGACCTAAGGGAGAGCAAGGCGTCGCGGGGTCGGCAGGGCCGCGGGGCGCGCAAGGCCCTAAGGGAGCCGACGGCAAGGACGGCGCCGGAGTGACGATACTCGGCTCTTATAATACTTATGCCGAGCTTATAGCCGCACATCCGATGGGAAACGTCGGGGACGGATATCTCGTCAACGGTGATTTGTATGTTTGGAACGCAAACAACAATGCGTGGGAAAACGTGGGAAGAATTCAAGGGCCGGAAGGGCCGCGGGGAATTCAGGGCGCGCCCGGGCCGGTAGGACCGCAGGGGGCAAGGGGCGACAAAGGCGATCGGGGCGATCAGGGGCCGGCGGGACCGCAGGGCGTGCAGGGCGACAGGGGAGACCCCGGTCCTGCCGGGCCGCAAGGGCCTAAGGGCGATCGCGGAATAGCGGGCGTGCAAGCTCAAATTATCCCCTTTGCGTCTCAGTCAAGCGCATATTTGGGAACCGACAAAAACGGACAATCTATAGACATAGGCATGATTACCTTTAGCAACAGACCGGCCATGGTTTTTTTTGAACCGAACGGAACGGTTAGTTTGGGCGTAGACGAGCAAAACGCGTTTACCCTGCCGTTTGACGCGGTCATCGAAAGCATATATATCTGCATCGGAAATTTTAAGGACGAAACCTTCTCGCCCGGCATAACCGTTTATCCGTTCGTTCAGCTGTTTACCGCGCCTCTAGAAGGCAATAATTTTGCGCCGTTGCCGCTCTCAAAAACCGTTCCGGCGACGGGGTTTAGCGGAACGGTTAAAGAAAATGTAATGCTCGCGGCCTCAAACTCGCAAATCGGCGTAGCTTTGACCGCAGGGACGAGAGTTTTTATCGGCGGACAAATGGAGATAACGGGCGGCGGCAACCTCGAACAAAGGCATTATTTTTATTTTTCGGGGGGGATAGCGTTGAGACCGGTTGTGTAAAAGCAGGTTTTTTTAGGGATACGCCGTTATAGGGCGCGTATTTAACCGCTTTGTTTATGTCGCCGGAAAGACCGCAACGGTAAAATAACCGAGTAGCTGTGCAAAAAAAAGTTTTCATTCGGTTGCTTTGCTCAGGGCGGGCTTTGACGGGCAATATTGTTGACATTAGCGGAAAAAAGAAATATAATATAAAAGAAAAAAAGAAATATAATATAGGCAAGCGAGGAAAAATCATGCCCGAAACGATTTATTTGTTAGCGCCCGTATTTGCTTATTGTCAGGTATTAGCCGCCTTTTCGGTAATCGTCGACGGCGGCGCGCCCAAGCTAAAGCTGATTTTTAAGTCCGTCGCGTCGGCGTCCTTTATAGTCGGCGGCGCGCTTTTTATGCGGTATAGTACCTCGGAATATTCAAAATATATCATGCTTTCGCTGGTATTCGGCGCGGCGGGCGACGTGCTGCTCGCTTTGCACGTTTTCTTTGCCGACAAGAAAAAAAAGCTGGTCTTAAACGCCGCCGGCGGGCTTGCCTTTGCGGCGGGGCACGCGATTTATATGCTGATGTTTTTTGCGTCGGCGCGGTTTAACGCCGCGTTTTTGCCGCTGCCCGCGATTTTTGCGTTAGTTCCGCTTTTGGCGAAAAAAAGAATTGTGTCGGCCTTCGGCAAAAAGGCCGTGCTTCCTCTTTGCGCCTATTCGCTTATTCTCGGGCTTTTGATTGCGGCGGCGGCAAGCCTTTTGTCGTCCGCTCCGACGGCAAAAAACGCCGTAATGCTCGCGGCGGCGGTCGTCTTTGCGGTCAGCGATTTTTTGCTCGTGTCGCGAATGCTCGGCGTAGGCAAGGAAAAGGCCATGTTTCACGCCGCTATGATAACCTATTATACGGCGCAATGGGCGTTTGCGCTTAGTATAGCTTTATTATAGGGCTTACGCGGTCGCGCAAGCCCTATGTAGGGGAAACGCGCTCGTTTCGCATACGCTTGACTCGCCGGGTTTCCCCTCTTGCGGCAACAAGATTGCCGCAATTCACCCCTTTACGCGCGCTTTACGCGTCAAGGTGGGCAACCAAAAAGCGCGGTTTTTGGTTGCCCTAAGTAAAGTTTTAGGGCTTACGCATACGCGCAAGCCCTATGTAGGGGGAAACGCGCTCGTTATGCGTTTGAGTGGCGTTGCAGAAAGGCGCGGTTTTAGGCGATTCTAAATAAAGCGGCGGGTCAAGTAAAACGGCGGGCTTAGATATAAAAAAAATTGAGGCGCAAGCCCGACAATTTAGCGCGGCTAAAAAACACTTGACAAAAAGGAGGAACGAAAATGGCCATACAATCGGAAGCCGAATGCGTAAAACCGCCTCGATTTGTCATAGTTATTCTTAGCGTTTTTATTTTTGCCGGTTGCTTTGTTTTCGGCTTCGGCGTTTTTTTGTTTAAAAGAGACGGCGACTTAATGAAAAACTCTCCTAAGACAACCGGGGTCATTACCCGTATAGAGCAAGAGGGCGCGGGCGAGGACGCAAGCTATTGCGTCTATGTGACTTATAGCGTAGACGGCGTAGAATATAAGGACGTTTCTATTAGTCATTATGATTCTATGATGAAGGAAGGAAAAGAAATTGACGTTTATTACGACGCGGAAAACCACGGAATTATTCTTGCCGCAGGCAAAGGAACAATCGGCTTATTTGCGGCGGGCTTTGGAATGATATTTTTGATTTTTGCAATTTTTTCATTGCGGTATGTCGTTCGTCACCCCGAAACCTTGACGGCGGGAGAGTATTAAAACAAGCAATAGAACGCAAAACGACGGCGTTAGATATAAAAAAAATTATTGACGGGAGAAAAAATATGAAAAAACTGCGCATAGCTTTATTTTGGATACTTTCATTGACGTGGGGTCTGCCGGGAACGCTCGCGGGCGCGTTGGGCGCGGCGGTCGAGCTGATAAAAGGCTCTGAGCTAAGGCTCTATCACGGAAACGTATGTATAGAGACGTCGAGGGCAAAGGGCAGTCTCAGCCTCGGGCCGTTTATTTTTTTGTCTAAGGCATACACGCCCTACACGAGATTTCACGAGGCCGGTCACGGCATTCAAAACATAATCTACGGGCCGCTTTATCTCATAATAGTCGGGCTTACGTCTATCACGTGGTATCATATCTATAACAAAATATATAGAGAAAAAATTGCCGCCGGCCTCTTGACCGTCGACGAACAGCGCAAAAATTATGAAAAATGGTGGGTCGAAAAGCAGGCCACCGAATTCGGACGAAAAATATATTATTCGATAGACCAAAAAGAACAAGGCGGCGGACTCATATAGGCGCGGCTGCGGATATCCCCCAAAATATATTTTCTGCCGTCTCCCTATGTTTTTGCGCTTAAATGTAAAAAGATTAAGTTTCGGATATTCCAAAAATATATTTTTTGCAGCACCCCTAAAAATATTTGCATTATTTTTTGATGTGTGATAAAATTTATAGTCGTTAGAGGCTAAATCGTTGGAGCATGGTGTAGTGGTAACACATAGGCCTCTGACTCCTATGTTGTAAGTTCGATTCTTACTGCTCCTGCCAAAACAAAAAGGCCGCCTTTTTTTATAAGGGCGGTCAGACAGAAGACAAAGGCGGTTTCAGAAATGAAGCCGACTTTGTTTTTTTTGAAGATATTTTGCAAAAAAACCTTGCTTGGTCATAGGGCGCTTGTAGGGCATCACGGGCAGGACGCTATAGTCGACTAATCGCTTTGCTATCCACGGCGTTTTGCAGCCCGTGTCTACAGCTACGGCTTCGGGCGGCTTCTATTATACAACAAACCCCCTTAAAAATCAAGTTTTTTAGGGGTTTGTCTGCGGTCTGCGACAACATTATAGATTGTAAATTAAATTGTCGCACCTTTTCAAATAATCTTATAGTTCATTTTATTAGGTTATTTTCTCATATAGGTCGTTAGGCGAGTATCCGTCTAACAGCTTGCGGGGGTAGTTGTTCATATAGCGTTCTATTCGCGCTATTGCCGCCTCGCTATAGTCTGCTATGTCCGCGCCTTTCGGTATGAACCGCCTTATCAGCTTATTTGCATTCTCGTTACTGCCTCGCTCCCATGCGCTGTAGGGGTGGCAATAATACAGCGTCGTTCGTTTCTTTTTTGTGTTTATGCAAGATTTTTCTATCCATTCTTGGTTCAAAAACTCTCCGCCGTTGTCGCTCGTTATGCTCTTGAACGCCTCTCGGAAGCACCTCGCTCCCAATCGCCGTTCTATCTTGTCTAACGCCTTTTTCACCGCCTCTTGGGTTCTTCCGCGCATCTTTTTTATTATCTCTTTTCGCGTCGCTCGCTCCGTCAGCACGAGCAAGCACGTCTTTCCTT
>JAISRB010000042.1 GCA_031273825.1 Clostridiales bacterium | reverse complement strand
AAAGCAAAACGTCGCGGATAGACACGCTGTCGGTCAAAAACATGACCAAACGGTCTACGCCTATTCCCATGCCCCCCGTAGGCGGCATGGCGTATTCGAGAGCCGTGACAAAATCGTCGTCGCCCTGCCCCGCCTCCTCGTCGCCTCTTTCGCGTTTTTTGCTCTGCTCGGCAAATCTGCCGCTTTGATCGATAGGGTCGTTCAGCTCCGAATAGGCGTTGCCAAGCTCTCTGCCGTAGACAAAAATCTCAAAGCGTTGAGTCAGCCTACCGTCTCCCTTTTTCTTTTTTGCAAGCGGAGAGACCTCTATCGGATATTCGGTTATAAAGGTCGGCTGAATGAGCTTATCCTCGACAAGCCCGTCAAAGAGGGCGTATACGAGGTTGCCCCACGTCGCGTCCTTAGGTATTTCAAGCCCGTGTTTTTTTAGCGCGGCGGCAAGCCCGTCTAAGCCCGTGTTTTCGCAGTCTACGCCGGCGAATTCCTTGACGGCCTGACACATAGTCAGCCTGCGCCACGGGGCTTTAAAGCTGATTTCCGTGCCCTGATAACAAACCTCCGTTGAGCCTAAGACTTTTTTTGCCGTATACTCCATCATTCTCTCGGCCGTCGTCATCATGTCGTTGTAGTCGCAATAGGCCGCATAAAGCTCGACCGTGGTAAACTCGGGGTTGTGCCTTATGCTCATTCCCTCGTTTCTGAACAGCCGCCCAAGCTCGTAGACGCGCTCGAAGCCCCCGACGATCAGCCGTTTCAAATAAAGCTCCGGCGCGATTCTGAGATACATTTGCATGTCGAGCGTGTTGTGGTGAGTGACAAAGGGACGCGCGTCGGCTCCGCCCGCCACCGTATTCAAAATAGGCGTCTCGACCTCGAGATAGCCCTCGCCGTCCAAAAACTCTCTCACGGCCTTTATAACGCCGCTCCTTATGACAAAGGTCTTTTTTACCTCGGGGTTTGCGATGAGGTCGATATATCTCTGTCTGTAGCGCAGGTCGGGGTCTTTTAGCCCGTGATATTTTTCGGGCAGGGGCAAAAGCGACTTAGACAAAAGCCTTATCTCCGAAACCCTCACCGACACCTCGCCCTTGTGCGTCGTAAAAACCGCGCCCTTGACGCCGACTATGTCGCCGATATCCCATTTTTTAAATTCGTCGTAGACCTCGCCCAGCTCGTCCGACTTTAGATATATCTGAATGCTGCCGCTCCCGTCCAAAACGTGGCAAAAGCTCGCCTTGCCCATTATTCGCCGCGAAATAATTCTTCCGGCTATAGATACGCTCTTGTCGGCGTATTCCTCATAGCCCGAGAGTATCGCCGCCGCGTCGTCGGTCTTGCCGTAGACCGTCTCCTCATAAGGATTTTTGCCGGCGTCAATCAAGTCCTTCAGCTTGTCGCGCCTGACTCTTATCGACTCGGCTAGGTCCGAGTCTCCGGCCGCGCCGGAGCCGTCGTTTATTAAATCGTCGTTCATATGTCCTCGCTCAATAAATGTAATAATAATCTAAGTATTATTATATCATAACAAAAAAAATAAATATAGCGAATGAGCGTCGTTTTTTTTAGATTGCGCCGATTTAGGTTAATAACGCGCCGAAACCGACGGCGTTTTTTTGTGAATAACCGCCCGATTGTCCAAAAAAAATCTTTTTTCAAGACGGGCGTTTTGCGCATTTGAACAAAAAAAGCCGGCAAAACCGGCAAAAATAAAAACCGCAAAAACGCTTTGCGGTTTTTTTTTGCTTGTCGCGCGCGACTATGCGCAAGCTCCGATTTATAGCGTTATGCCCAAAATCTTGACCTTAATGACGCCGCCCGGAGCAAAAACGTCGCAGACCGCGCCCTTTTTCTTGCCGAGGATAGCCTGACCCATCGGCGATTCGTTGCTCAGCTTGTTTTGGCTCGAATCGGCCTCGGTGCTTCCGACGAGCTTAAATTCAAATTTCTCGTCAAAATCGAGGTCTTGCAGCTTTACCGTACAGCCCATCGACACTACCTTAGTGTCTACCGCCGATTCGTCTATCAATACCGCCGCCATGAGCTTTTCGTTGATTTCCTTTATTTCATTTTCGATATAGACCTGCTCCTCCTTGGCCGCGTCGTATTCCGCGTTTTCGGAGAGGTCGCCGAATTCTCTCGCCGTCTTGATTTTTTCCGACACCTGCGATCTTGCGACGGTTTGCAGATAGTCGAGTCTCTCTTGCAGCTTTTCGTAGCCCTCTTTGGTCAATAAAATTTCCTTTGCCATATTTTTTTGCTCCTAAAAAAAAACGATATGAGTATTTTATATTATTATTATGTGAATGTCAATAAAAAATGTGAGGTTTTGAGAAAAAACGCGTCTTTCTCCTTATCCGCGGGTCTGAAACCGTGCGTTCTAAACCGCCGTCCGTCAAAATATACTTTAACGATACTTATCTTGACGGTCAAAAAAAAACGGAGCGCGGTTTATGAGCATAGCGGAAAATCTCATACGGTTAATAAAAACTCTGACGGGCAACGACATTCTTGCCGTCGTAATACTTTCTATGACGCCCTTTATCGAGGTCAGAGGGGCTATCCCCTTTGCTCTCGGACTGGGGCTGTCGCCCTTTGACGCGTGGCTTTTTTGCGCTATGTCGGCGACTCTCGCCGTTCCCCCGATACTTCTCTTGTTTTCGCCCGTCGTCGCGCTGTTAAAAAAGCTGCCGATATTAAACGGCCTTATTTGCGCGCTTGAGGAGGTCATAGGCGAAAAGTGTCAAAAAATCATAGGCCGCGCCGAGAGCCGCCGCAAAAAGCGCGGCCCAAGCCGCCGCAAAAAGGCGTTTGTCAACCCCGGCAACGCGTCGGGCGGCGACGATATATATACGGCCAAAAGCCCCGACGCGGTCAAATATAGGCTGTTGTTTTTTCTTGCCGCCGCGCCTATTCCGCTGACGGGAATATGGTCGAGCGGCATAATCGCCGCCTTTCTCGGGCTGGACAAGATAAAGGCGTTTACGGCGATAGCCCTCGGCAACCTCGTTTCGTCGGCGATAGTCGCCCTGCTCATGCGTTTTTTTATCAAGCAAATGCCGCTTATCTTAAACGCGGTAATCGCCTCCGTACTCTGCGTCTCGATATATACGATAGGAAAAATAATTTTGAAAAGCCTGACGCGCGACAAAAAAGCCGATTAGCGCAAGCCCTACAAAACCAACTCGTCCGACAGATTTTTCTTTTTTACCGTGACGGGCTTAGAGCCGTTAGAGAGCCGCCGAACGTCGAGTGCGACGACCTTTTTGTTTTGCCAGCGCATGTCTATGACAAAGCCGCCCTTTGCGACAAGCCCCGAAATATAGCCGTCGGCCATAGCGTCCGGGAGCGCGGGCAAAAGCTCGATGGTCTCGCCGTCCGAGCGGACGAGCATTTCGTTGATTCCGGCGACTACGCCGAGGTTGCCGTCTATTTGAAAGGTATTCGGCGGATGCTTGTCAAAAAGATTGGGGAAGGTAAACTGCTCCAACGCCCTTTTTAATGCCGAATATGCGCTTTCGCCGTCCTTTAGCCGCGCAAAGAGGCTTATCGCCCACGCCGCGCTCCGCCCCGTCGCTCCCCCGCCGTTTTTTATGCGGTTATTCAAAAACTCCGCGCAGGCGTCGGCGAGTTTTTTGTCGCCGGGGTTAGACGCGTCGACGCGCGTTCCGGGATAAAGGCAATAGAGCGGAGAATAATGCCTTTCGCACTCCTCGACGTCGGCGTATTCGCCGTACCACGCGTTAAGCCGTCCGTCCCTGCCGATAGACGGAAAATGCAATTTGGCTTGTTTTTCGGTCAGCTCCGTCAACAACCGCGACGAAACGCCGGCGCGCGCGCACAGCTCCTTATAGTTTTCTATCAACTGCCACACGAGAGCCATATCGCAGGCCGACGCGCAATCGAGGCTATAGCTAAAGAATCCGCGCTTATATTTCAGCTCGGGCGACGACGACGGACAGGTGATATATTCGCCCTTATAGAGCGTCAGCCAGTCGTTGACAAACCTACAGCAGTCCTCGGTAATTTCGTATAGCCGTTTAGTTTCGCGGCCTATCGCGTCCTCGCCGTAAAATTTTGAATGCGCATATTGATTATAAAGCTCGTTTGTCAGCCACACCCCCGCCATAGGAAAAAAAGAATACGACAAATCGCCTCTGACGGGCGCGGTTTTTCTCCATATGTCGGAATTAAAAAACGCGGCGAAGCCCGAGGCGTTTAGCATGCCGACGGCGGTTTTTTTGCCGTTTGCCGACAGCTCGCCTACAAACCTAAAGAGCGGCTCAAAGCATTCGGGGAGGTTGCACGAGGCGGCGCACCAATAATTCATCTGCAGAGCCGCGCCGAGCGTATAGCCCGACAAAAACGGCGGCTTGACGTCCTTATTCCAAACGCCCTGCAGATTTGCCGGCTCGGAGCCTTGCCTTGACGAAGAAATCAGCAGATACCGCCCGTAGTTATAATAAAGCTCGACAAGCCGCGCGTCCGCGCCGTCTCGTTTTGCGTTTGCGGCGAGAATATCCGTCGGCGTTCCCTCGTCGACCGCGGCGTAAGCTCCGCCGTCGCCGTCCGCCGCGGCGGCCGCGCCGTCCGTCGTCGTCAGCCTAAAGCAGACGCGCTTATACAGCGCGCGGTAGTCGTTGACGTGGCGGTCGAGCATATATTCAAAGTCAAAGCTCTTTGCCAAAAAGCCCTTGACCTTTTTTTTGACGGTTTCGGTGCGCGTCTCGGGGTCTAAGTCATAGCCCTTAAAGCCCGTCGCGGTCTTAAATATTATCAGCGCGTTGGTCGCGTCCTCGACAAAGAGCGCGCCGCCCTCGTCCTTGACCCTGCCGTCGGTCTCGACCTTGACGCCGCAGACAAAGGCCATGCCCTTGCCGTTATACTCCGCCGAGCCGAAGGGCACGGCGACGCTGCCCGCAATGGGAATCGAAAGCGTCTGCGTCGCCCCGTCGGGGGCGTGACCCGTCGCGTACATAATGTTTTTTTCGACGTGGGTTTCATAGGGCATATGCGTGTTGAAGGATATGACAAAAGAAATCTTTCTGACGGCGCGGACGTTCATAATGCCCGACGAGTCGGGATAGCTGCAAAAACAGCGTTTTTCGACGACGTTGCCGTCTATATTAAACTTTGAGACGTGCAAAGCGCGCTCAAGGTCAAGCCGCCGCCTATATCCGCCTATCGCGCCCTCGGTCTTATAGTCTATAAACACAGTTCCAAAGGGCATATACGCCTCTGCCGGCTCGCCCTGCGACGTGGCCTTTAGCAGCTTTTCGGCGGTCAGCCGATGCCCCTTCAAGAGCAGTCCGCGAATTCTGTCGAGGTTCTTTGACGAGAGCGGCGGCTCGCCCTGCGGTTTTGGATAGCCCGACCAAAGCGTGTCGTCGTTCAAAAAAATCTTTTCGCGAAACGTCCCGCCGTCAAGCATCATTCCCATATTTCCGTTGCCGAGCGGCAGACATTCAAACCAATTCTCCGCCGCCTGTTTATAAAAAAGCTCCATTTGCAAATTGTATCACAAAAGGAGCGGAAATGTCAAGGGTTTGGGAGCGGAAATGTCAAGGGTTTGGAGGGGGGCGTTCATAGCAAAACCCTTTTGCAAATATTCATGCAAAATCTTTGTCGCCCAAACCCGAAACTGTGTGCCGCGAAGCGACTTTACGCGATAGCCGACGGAAATGATTACGTCGAGGTTGTAATGCCTCGTATTATAATTTTTGCCGTCCGAGGCAGTATGTAAAAAATCCTTACATACTGAGCTTTCCTCCAACTCGCCTTCCTTAAAAACATTGCTTATATGTATTGTCACGTTTGCCCGCGAAGTTCCAAAAAGCTCCGCCATTTGCGCTTGCGTAAGCCACACGGTTTCAAGCGACGAATCTAACTTCACCGAAATCTTTGTTTTACCGTCGTCCGTCCGATAAATAATTATTTGATTATCTTCCATATATTCCCTTGCAATATCATAATATTATTATTTGTCCGTTTATTATATCATAGTTAATATATAAAAGCAAGTCTTAATATCGACCACTGATCACTGATCACTACAAAAAAAAGAGACCCCTCTTTCAAAGGGTCTCTCTCTTAGTTCGATTAGCGTACTATCGTCCGTCCGCTTTTATCTATAGCTCGTCAGCAGTTGCAACTGTCCCGGCAGACTGACTCCCAGCCCGAGCTGGTCGGCGAGGATATCGTTGACGTCGTAGCTATAGGCGTATCCCGTGCTAACCGCGACCGAGGCGTTTACCGTTGTAACGATACCGGCAAGCCAATCCTCACTGGTGTCCCACGACCTCAAAAGGCCGTTGTTCCACACCGTTATGCTTGCGGTAAGCCGTGTATATGTGAGATAGTCGACAATGCCGCCGTTCGTCACAAATCCGCCGATACCGTTGGCTATGCCTCTCGCGGCCGCCTCCGAGACAAAGCCCCATTCCTCGCCGTCGTCCGTCGAGTAGCACTGTATGTCGGCCCCTACATAGCCCTCCGCGTCCTCGACAAGCTCCGCCGACTTGATTGTCGTAAAGTTGATTATGTGGTCGGAGAAGGTGTCCGCCGGCATACCAAACTCGCAAAGCTTAAAGCTTCCGTCGGCGGCGAGCGTGTTCTCGTCCGGGTTAAAGCCGTCATAGGCGTTTCCGCTCGAGTTTTTGCCGTTCTCATAGGTGGTTTTCGACGGAATTTGAGCGTTATATATCGCCCAAAGCTCGGTTTCGGTCGGAGCGCGGCTGTCGCCCTTTCCATAAGATTTGTATACTCCGTCCGGGCCTTTGTAGGCGTCCGACGAAAGCTTGGTTTTTTCGGCCGCCGCGGTCGCGGCGTAGTAGCACCACAAATCGTTGCCGTTCGCGTCCTTGTCGGGACCCCAGCCCGAAAACTTGAAGTCGGCGACCGTCAACAGCCCCCCCAACACATCGACTGCCATGGCGGAATTTGCCTCCATAATTATCGTCGAGGTCTTGTCGAGCTTGTAGCCATAAAAGGTAAAGCTCAAGGCCGTCAAGAGCATATCGCCCCTTAGAGCCACCGCGCCCATACCGCCCGAGCCCAAGCCTCTGCCCATCATTCTCTCGGCCTTGGCGTTGACATAGGCGTTGCCCTGCGAGCCTACGCGGAGATACCAATAGGCTATGACCGTGTCGGCGATATATTTGTCGGAGCCGGTGTATACGGAATAAAAATACGTTTTCATCTCGTCAAGGTTGTCAAAGTGAAAGGTCGGAGCTATCAGCGAATTGCCCGAATCGTCAAGCCGTGGTCTCTCCGCGTCGTAGTCATAGTCGTCTTTTCCCAAATCCGCGAGCAGACCTCTGCTGCCTACCCACATGTTGATGCCGGTCATATAAGCGTTTGAATATATACTCGAGGCCGGGTGGGCGTATGAGTAGTCATAAGGATAATAAGTAAACCCTTGCTGCACGGCGTCACGCTGCGCATAAGAGGTATCGAGTCCGTTCTCCCCGACAAAGTAGTCGCCCTTGACTATCTTGTCAATGCCGTTGTCGCCGGTGAGATACTCGGCGGGGTCGACTCCAAAGCTCGTTCCCTCCGGCATGAGATCCAACGCCACCGCGTCGGGCGGCAGGGTCGTCAGCCCGCTATAGATGTAGTAGGTCGTCATACCAAAGATAAGTATTACGACAAAGTTGATAAAGAACCTCGTCGAGCCCGTCAAAAATCTTCCGACAGTCATAAAAATTGTCCTCCGCTTATATTTTGTGCTATATACGCTTTTTTTATATGCTTTTGCAGTTTTTTGTGTGTTTTTACAGTTTTCTGCGTTTTTGTCCGCTTTTACGGCTTTTAAGTGTTTTGTCCGTCTTTCGCGGCTTTTTGCTTTTTATAAATTTTTACATTGCCTTTCACGGCTTTTCCCCCGTCCGCGCCCCGTTATCTTGGGAGCGCGGACGAGGGAGACCGCAAAGGCTTTATTAGGTTATTGCACGACTACTCTGCAGGTTACCGTTCTGCTCGTGTTTCTATAATACAAGCGTCCCGTCACCGTGTAGGTTCCCGGCGTGTTGATATTGATAGTCGCAAAGTCGTCATAGTCCCAGTTGATGTGCAACTCAGGGTTTCCTTCCAAGGTCATCATATGCGCCCCGTCGGACGCCGTACTCTTGACATACGCCCAAGTGGTAGCTCTCAAGACCATCGTTGGCAACATGCTTGCCGTCACCACGGTTCCTTTCCCGACGGTTATTTGATAGACGTTAGCGCCGGCCGTTCCCGTATCGACATAGGCTCCCGCGTATTCAACAGGCTCTTTACTTGCTTTTCCGGAAGATCCGTTTGCGTCGTCATAGGCCGCGCCGAGATCAAAGTCGACCGGAACGGTTACCGTCGTGCCGCTTGCTAATAGCGGAGTCAGCCAATTGCCGTCGGAGACCGTGACATTGAGCTTGCCCCCGTAGCCGCCGTTTTTATAGGTACCATTGTCTTGCGGTTTATTGTTTGCACTCATATCGCTTCCGTCTTTTTTGTATATGCTGTATGTTGATGTCTTCTCCACAGGTTGATTATTTTCCATGACGATATAGTTAGTCAAAGATTTTGCCGTGACGGCCGCCGACTTGATGACTCCGCCCTCGGTATAGAAGAACAACTTGGTGATGGCGTTTAGCCCCGTGGTCGAGTCGTTGTTTCTCAGCTCGGCGAAGTTTGTCGCGAGAGCGATAAGGTTGACGGTCTGCTCAAATTCTCTGGTTTCGCCCGTCACCGAAACGGTTATGCGGCCTTTTCTCACTCTTGTGCCGTAGTTCCAGTTGATAGAGCCGTTCTCATACCAGCTGACTCCGTAGCTAAAGCTCTCCGTTGTTACTCCCGTATTCGCGTCTTTAAAGGTCACGGTAACGGTAGAGTAGGTATTTATCGCCGCCCCGACGTTTGACACATAAAATTGCTTAGTCGGAATCTCACTTACGCTTGCTATCTCCCACTCGCCCGGGTCGACGACGCTGATTAAGCGCGACTCGGACAGCGAGCTCCACCTCATGTACGCTATGTAGTTTCTCGTGCCGAGGTTTAGCTTGACCGCGCTCGTGTCCCAGCTGATGCCGGAGGCTGTGAAGGTCTTTTGACCGCTGCCGCCGTAGGAGAGATTAAACGAGATGACCTGGCTTGTAGGCAGCGCGCTCCTCCAATTTGGGTTATAAGGGTTGATTTCGTATGACTCCGTCGCCGAGAAGGAATATCCTCCGTTGATGATATATAGCTTCATCGTCACAGGGTGGTTTGTGTTGCCGACTATGCCGTTGACGTTAAAGACGCCGTTTATGCCGTCGAGCCTTCCGCTTGCTATGACGCTCCTGACCTCGGAGTAATCCCAGGCTACGTTTTCGTTTCTCGTGATTCCGCCGCCGTAGCTGACGGAGACCGCGGTCTTGATATTCTCATAAGAGCTTACCGTGGCATATTGATCGGCCACCGTCGCCGCGGCGACGCTTGTCACCTCGTTGACGCCGACGTTGCCGCCCGACTTTAGACTGACGTCGAGATATAGCTTCTCTTGTCTTGTGCCGTTGCTATAAGCTCCGCCGCCGCCGTAGGTGGCGTTTGCAACCTTACCCTCTGTCATAACGCCCTTGATGTCGACTATGAGTCTGTCAAACCTGCCGTTTACAAAGGTTATGTCGATTTTTGCCGTCGAATTTTCGTCGAGGGTCGGCAGAGGCAAGAGCGCGTTGATAAACCTGCTCATGTCCTCTTTGCCGGTAGCTCCCGTGTTTATGTCGCCGCTCGCGCCGCTCCCGTAGACGCCGGCGACGTTGCCGGATTGAGTACCGGTGGATAAATCA
>JAISRB010000010.1 GCA_031273825.1 Clostridiales bacterium | reverse complement strand
CCGCGCCTATACTCTTCAATTTGCTCGACGGGCCTATCGTGACCGTAGTCAGCTTTGAGCAGATCCAAAACGCGCGCCCGCCTATGCTCTCCACGCTATCGGGTATCAGTATCTCGGTTAATTCACTGCAACCAAAGAACGCCCCATAGCCTATGACCGTCAAATTGCTCGACGAGCTTATCGTGACCGTAGTCAGATTCAGGCAGTAATAGAACGCGCTCGCGCCTATGCTCTCCACGCTATCCGGTAGCTCTATACCGGTTAAATTGCACTGAATGAACGCGTAATCGCCTATGGTCGTCACCTTGCTTGGTATTTCTATCGAGCTTAACTTGCTACATTGATAGAACGCGTTAGCGCCTATGCTAATCAAGCTATCGGGCAGCTTTATATCGGTTAAATTTGGGCAATTTCTAAACGCATCCTTCCCTATGCTCGTCACGCTATCCGGCAGCTCTATCTCGGCTAAACTTTGGCACGCGCTAAACATCCCGTCGCCGATGCCCGTCAAGCTATCGGACAGCTTTATATAGGTTAAACTCGCGCAACCGGAAAACGCATTTATTCCTATGCTCGTCACGCTGTTTGGTATCTCTATAGACGCTAAAAAGTAGCAGTTATTGAACGCGTTGTCGCCTATGCTCGTCACGCTGCTTGGTATCTCTATAAACATGGAGAATGAGGCAATAAAGCCGCTTTGCGCTATCGCGGTGACACGCTTCCCGAAATACATCGCCGGTATCGATATATAATCGCCCGACGCGCTTCCGCAGGACGCCTCGCGCTCTCCGTCAATCGTCGCGCCGTATGCCAATCCTGCCGTGCCCCACCAAGCGTACAGCGTGACGCTTTGCGTCACCGTGTCGGTCGCTAAATCCCAATATTTGCTGTATTCGCCGTAGGTCGACATGGTATACCAGCCGACAAAGGCATAGCCGCTTTTTGTCGGCGTCGATATATAGGAGACTTTTTCTCCCTTCATTATGCTTTGCGTTTGCACGGACGGGCTGCCGCCGTTTGCGTTGAAGGTCACCGTATACTTCGGTATCTCGGTATAACACGCGTAAAGCGTCACATTCTCCGTCACTATATCGGTCTCAAAATCCCAACGCTCGCCTCCGCTCTTTGCCGTCCACCAGCCGGAAAAATCGAAGCTTTCTATCTCGGGCGCGCCCGGATCTATCGCCTTTTGCCCGTGCGCTACTCTTTGTTCCTCATATTCCGCGTTTCCTCCGTTTGAGTCAAACTCCACCGTGTAATATGCGATATCCCAACGCGCATAAAGCGTCATGTCGCCCGTCACCGTGTTTACCGCGAAATCCCAACGCTCGCCGCCGCTCCTTGCCGTCCACCAGCCGGAAAAGTCATAACCGTCCCGAACGGGCGTTCCGGGGTTTTCGGCCTTTTGTCCGGCCTCTACCGATTGCTCCTCCGAATACGTTCCGCTTCCGCCGTTTGGGTCGAACCTTACCGTATATAACGCTGAACCGCCGTTATTCAAATTTAAACACCACACGATTATGATTAACTCTAATACCGCGACCGTCACCCACGTAATCTCTCTGTTTCCGATAAATTTTTTTATCATAATATTTCTCCTTGTTTGGCTCTTGTTTTTATTGTTTGCTTTTGCCGCAAAAATATTATTAAACAACCGATTTGTCAACAAACAATAATGCTCTCTCCCGTCATTTCCGCGGGCTTTTCTATTCCGAGGATTTTGAGCAGCGTCGGGGCGATATCGGCAAGGCGGGCGTCTTGTCTCAGCTTGACGTTTTCTCCCGCCCCGACGACTATGAACGGCACGGGATTTGACACCGTATGCGCGGTGTAGGGCGAGCCGTCGGCCTCGTACATTTTTTCCGCGTTGCCGTGATCGGCGGTGATTACGGCGACGCCGCCCGTCGCTAAGACGGCCTCGACGACCCTTTTTGTACACTCGTCTACGACTCCGACCGCCTTGACCGCCGCCGTCATAACGCCGGTATGTCCGACCATGTCGCAGTTTGCAAAATTTAATATCATAACGTCGTATTTGCCGGATTTTATCAGCCCGACGGCCTTATCCGCCACCTCATACGCGCTCATCTCGGGCTTTTGGTCGTAGGTCTCGACCTTTGGCGACGGTATCAGCACGTTGTCCTGACCCTCGAAAGGCTCCTCTACGCCGCCGTTAAAAAAGAAGGTGACGTGCGCGTACTTTTCCGTTTCGGCGATGCGGAGCTGTTTTAGCCCCTTTTGCGCGACGACTCCCCCGAAGAGGTTTGTCATGCTCTGCGGTTTGAAGGCCACGGAAAGCTTGGGGAACGCGGCGAATTTTGCGTCATACTGCGTAAAGCAGACATAATTTACACCGATCAAGCCCTTTTTTCTTTTAAAGCCCTCAAAGCCCTCCTCGGTAAAGGCTCTTGTGATTTCACGCGCCCGATCGGGTCTGAAATTATAAAAGATTACGCTGTCGCCGCGCCTGACCTCGCCTATCGGCTTGCCGTCCTTTATGACGACGGCGGGAACGACAAATTCGTCGGTCGCCGCGCTCAAGGCGAGCGCGTTTTCGGCGGACTCGGTAAAGAGTCCGTCGCCGTCGGCTATCGCCTTATAGGCCTTTTCTACGCGCTCCCAGCGGTTGTCGCGATCCATGGCGTAGTAACGCCCCGTCACCGTGGCTATCCTGCCGTAGGAAATTTCTTTCATGTAGTTTTCGAGCTTGACGATATATTCTCTGCCGGAGCTTGGCGGAACGTCTCTCCCGTCCAAAAAGCAATGCACAAAGGTCTCCTTGACTCCGCGCTTTTTGGCAAGCCTTAGCAGTGCGAAAAGATGGTCTATGTGGCTGTGAACGCCCCCGTCGGACAAAAGCCCCATGAGGTGCAGACTCCCGCCGTTTTTTTTGACCGAATCTACGGCGGCTAAGATTTCGCGGTTTTCAAAGAACGCGCCGTCCTCTATCGCCTTGCTTATCTTGACAAGCTCCTGAAAGACTATTCTGCCCGCGCCGATATTGGTGTGTCCGACCTCGCTGTTTCCCATTTGCCCCTTAGGCAGACCGACGTCCTCGCCGCTGCATTTGATATAGGCGTAGGGATATTTCTTTTTTATCGCGCTTATAAAGGGTATTCCGCTCTCTCTGACGGCGTTGCCGTAAGTGTCCGGCGTATATCCGAATCCGTCAAGTATCAAAAGCGCCGTAATTTTTTTTGACATGCCGTTTGCCTCCGTTTTTTTTAATGGTTTTTGAGTAATATTTTGAGTTGAATGTTTCTTTATGATGATCGCGTTGCCTAATTTACTCCCGCGATAAGCTTGGCAAAATCCTCGGCCTTGAGACTCGCGCCGCCGATAAGACCGCCGTCGATATTCGGCTTTGCCATAAGCTCGGCGACGTTCTTTGCGTTCATCGAGCCGCCGTATTGTATTCTCATAGCGTCCGCCGCGTCCTTGCCGTAAAGCTCGCCGACAACGCCCCTTATGACGGCTATCGTCGCGTCCGCGTCGTCGGCCGTCGCCGTTTTGCCCGTGCCGATCGCCCAGACAGGCTCGTAGGCTATGACGATATTTTTTAATTCGTCGGCGGCTATGCCGTCAAACGCGCCCTTTGTCTGCCTTATGACCACGTCGTCGGTCGCTCCGCTTTCTCTCTCCCCGAGCAGCTCGCCGACGCAGATAATAGGCTTTAAACCGCGGGACAGAGCCGCCTTTGCGCGCTTGTTTACCGTCGCGTCGGTCTCTCCGAAATATTGACGTCTTTCGCTGTGTCCGACAATGACGTACTCAACGCCCAGCTCTTTGAGCATATCGGCCGAAATCTCGCCGGTAAACGCGCCCTTGTCCGCCCAATGCACGTTTTCCGCGCCGAGCTTTATTTTTGTGCCGGCGATAAGCCCGGCGGCGGCGGCGATAGAAGTATAGGGCGCGCACACCGCGACCTCGCATTTTGCATCTTTGACCAGCGGAATCAGCGCAGTCAAAAGCTCTTTTGTCTCTTTTATGGTGTTGTTCATCTTCCAATTTCCCGCAATAATCGGTGTTCTTGAAGCCATTTTCTTTTACCTCTTTTTTTTAATTTTTTTATTAGTTTTTTATGCCGTTGTTATGTAAATTTGCGCGGCGCGGCCTTTGGGCAACGCCTCGCGGTTGTCCGTTTTTGCCGAATTCTTATCTGTCGTTTAAGCAGGCCACGCCCGGAAGCTCGAGACCCTCCAAAAACTCTAAGCTCGCGCCGCCGCCCGTCGAGATGTGCGACATTTTGTCGGCGTACCCCAGCTGAGTCACCGCCGCCGCGCTGTCGCCGCCGCCGATAATCGTAATCGCGTCGGTTTTGCTCAAAGCCTCCGCGACGGCCTTTGTGCCGGCGGCGAAGTTTTCAAATTCAAAAACGCCCATAGGCCCGTTCCAAACGACGGTCTTTGCCGTCTTTATCGCACCGCTAAACAGCTCTATAGTCTTTGGCCCGATGTCAAGCCCCTGCCAGCCGTCGGGAATATCTCCGTCCCCGCCGGTTATTTTTTGGTTTGCGTCGTTGGCAAACGCGTCGGCGATTTTGTTGTCTATCGGCAACAAAAATTTGACTTTTTTTGCCTCGGCCTTGGCGATAAGCTCCCTCGCGAGGTCAAGCTTGTCGTTTTCGCAAAGAGACGCGCCTACGTTCTTGCCCTGCGCCTTGAGAAAGGTATAGGCCATGGCTCCGCCGATTATCAGGGTGTCGACCTTTTCTAACAGATTGTTTATTACGCCGATTTTGTCGGACACCTTTGCGCCGCCGAGAATGGCGACAAACGGACGTTTTGGGTTGTCGAGCGCGCCGCCCATAAATTTAAGCTCCTTTTCGATAAGAAAGCCCGAAACCGCCGTCTTTACAAAGCCGTATTGGACTATGCCGGCGGTAGACGCGTGCGCCCTGTGAGCCGTTCCGAAGGCGTCGTTGACGTATACGTCTATCCCCTCCGAAAGCGCGCGGCAAAACTCCTTGTCGTTAGCCTCCTCCTCTTTGTAAAAGCGGAGGTTTTCGAGCAAAACAACGTCGCCGGGCTTGGCGTCGGCTATGGCCTTTTTGGCCGCCGCTCCGATAGAATCCGCGGCAAAGGTCACTTGAGCCTTGAGGTATTCGCCCAGCTTGACAGCCGCGGGCTTTAGCGTATATTTGAGGTTGACCTCCCCCTTAGGGCGGCCCAAATGCGAGCAGAGAATGACCTTTGCGCCCCTCTCTCTCAAATATTCGATCGTCGGCAGCGCGCCCTCTATGCGCGTCGTGTCGGTAATGACGCCGTCTTTGATCGGCACGTTAAAATCGACTCTGACAAGACAGGTTTTGCCGTTGACGTCGACGTCTTTTACGGTTTTTTTGTTGACATTCATAATTCAAACTCCTTTTTGAGTATTTATTTTTTTGTTTGAGCAATAATGCTATTATACGGAATTTTATTCCGATTGATTATACCATATACCGAACCCTTTTGCAACTTTTTTTCATACACTAATCAAAAAGGACTTTTATGCTATGACTATAGTTTTGACGGGCGGAGGAACGGCGGGGCATATTATGCCGAATCTTGCTTTGATTCCCTATCTCGAACGCTATTTTGACAAAATATATTATATCGGCGAAACGGACGGCATGGAGCAGACCCTCGCCCAAAAATACGGCGTCGCGTTTTTTGGAACGCCCGCCGTAAAATTTGACCGCGGAAAGCCGCTGAAAAATCTCAAAATCCCCGCCGTTCTGCCCAAAGCCGTCAAAGAGGCAAGGGCGGTTTTGCGCGGCTTAAAGCCCGATATCGTCTATTCTAAGGGCGGATATGCCGCGCTCCCCGCCGCGCTTGCGGCGCGCTCGCTCAAAATACCCGTAATCGCTCACGAATCCGACATGTCTATGGGGCTTGCCAACAAGCTGACCGCTAAGTTTTGCAAAAAGGTCTTTCTCGGTTTTGAGACGGATAAGTACAAAAACGACAAAAAATATATATTTACCGGAACGCCCGTCCGCGACGGGATATTCGGCTATCAAAAACCGACGGCAAAAAACAGCCTCGGCATACCCGAAAAGCTCCCCGTAATTCTCATAATCGGCGGAAGCCTCGGAGCAAAGGCCGTAAACCAATGCGTATATTCTTGTCTTGACAGGCTGACAAAAACCGCCTTTGTACTCCACATAGCCGGAAAAACCGGAAAGCCGTCTTTGACCCGTCCGAATTATAGAGCCTTTGAATTTTATGACCGCGTCGGCGAGCTTTTTGCCGCCGCCGACGTAGTCGTATCACGCGCGGGAGCGACCGCCGCCGCCGAATTATTCGCCCTCAACAAAAAAGTGATATTTATCCCCCTGCCAAAAACCGCGTCGCGGGGCGATCAGCTTTTGAACGCCGAATATTATAAGGCAAAAAACGCCGCCGAGGTAATCCTCCAAGAAAACCTCGACGCGGACTCTCTCATAGCCGCCGTCGAAAGACTCCTCGCCCTGCCCGAAAAAACCGCGCCCCGCCCACGCCCCAATGCGGATATCGCAAGGCTTATTTATGAAACGGCAAAAACTAAATAAGCGCGCGCGAAAACGCCTTTTGATGTGCTCGCCTTGAAATGCGCAAGCCGCAACATGAAAAATGCCATTGCATCGTAAAACAAATAGCTGCACCGATTGCAGGAAAAACCGCAATTGCGAAGTGTCCTATTGAAAAATTTACAGAATACATTTTTGCAGATAAATATGCATGGAATGGAAAAAAAGAGTTGTTTTATGCTTTAGGATTTGATATAATGGATGCGGAAAACTTGCAAGCGGAATTTATTAAGCAAGCGCAAGAAAAATATGCAAACGGTGATTATTTCTTGGGCAAATTAAATATCAATGGGCAACACATCGACATTGAAATAGCCATAGAGAGAGAAGGAAAACGAGCCGCAACATTTGTCGCAGGCTGGATGGTTCGGCAAAAAGGTGTTATAACTAATAATACGCCCCTAGGAGGTTAGAAAAATGAAGATTTACGATTTAGTAGAACTAATCACAGATAGAGAAAGGTATGTAAAACATGGTGTGCATAAAGGAGCATTTGGGGCGGTAATGTCAGAAAAAGAAAT
>JAISRB010000107.1 GCA_031273825.1 Clostridiales bacterium | reverse complement strand
GACTCCGACGGGCGGATTTTGAGGCTTTCAGAGGCGTTATACGGAAACTACGGCATGAAACGCGTCTATTATTCGGCCTATGTTCCCGTCGCCGAGGACAGCCGCCTGCCTGCTATTCCGCCCGATTCGCGCCGCGAAAACCGCCTCTATCAGGCCGATTGGCTGCTGCGCTTTTATGGCTTTTCGGCGGACGAGATAGCCCCGCAAGACGGCAATCTCGACCTTGACCTCGACCCGAAGAGTCAATGGGCGTTGCGAAACTCGGGCATGTTTCCGATAGAGGTCAACACAGCAAGCTACGAGGCTCTGCTGCGCGTGCCGGGAATAGGAACGCGCAACGCGTACCGTATAGTTGCGGCGCGGCGTTATTCGGTTCTCACCTTTGATTCGCTCAAAAAAATGAGGGTTTCCCTCCCCAAGGCGGGCTGTTTTATCACCGCAAACGGCGAATATCTCGGCGTGGGCGACGACCCCGTCCGCATACGCGCCCGACTGACAAAGACCGACCTTTTGCCTATGAAAGGCTACGGCGGCGGCTACGTTCAAACCAGTCTCTTTGAATCGACGGTTTTTGGCGAGCTTTAAAAAAAAACTGCGCGCATACAAAAAAAAGGGGGCGTTCATGAAAATAATGCTTTGCCAAAACGACATAGCCGGCTTTTTGACCGCGGTATACCGCGGCTATTACGACTGCAAGGACTGCGAGGAAATACGTTCGGTTTCGGCGCGGCGCAGTCTTTTGGACGAATACGTCGAGGTTGAACGCGACGAAGCGGCGGCAAAAAAAGTGTCGGATGCTATAATCAAAAAGGGCGGCGGCGCGTTTTTTGACGACGTCACCCTCGCCTATTGCTCTTGCGACCCCAAAAAAGAGACCGTCATATACGCCTATCTAAAAGAATTTTTTAAACGGGGACGCGCCGTCCGCGGCATGTACGACCTGCCCGCCGCGCTCGATTTTAATTCGGTTTTGTCAAAGACGAGCCGCGAACTGACCCGCCTTGAGGAATTCATACGCTTTCGTGAAATGTCAAACGGAGTTTTTTATGGATTTTTTTCCTCCGACAACGACCTTTTGGAGCGCGTCGCGCCGCTTTTCGCCGAGAGGCTCGGCTGCCAAAAATTTGTCTTGCACGATTATATAAGAAAAAAGCTCTGCTACTTTGACGGCTCGGGTATGCTGTTTTTGCCCGCCCCGGAAAGCGTAGAAATAGAGCTGTCTCAAAACGAAACGGCCTTTAAGGCTCTTTGGCAAAGCTATCACAAGGCCGTGTCGATAGAACAACGTCTCAATCTCAACCTTCAGAGAGCTTTCGCTCCAAAAAAATATAGGCATTTTATGCTTGAATTTGATGATTCGGTATTTAGCGATCAGTGATTAGCGGTCAACGGTCGGCGGCGGTAGTTAGTCAACGCATACTTTTTTTTCTAAAACTGCAGTCTGATTACGTCGTCAAAGTGCGATATCGGGAAAACGTTGATGCTTTGCGCGATTTCGTCGGGGATTTCGGCGGCGTCGACCATATTGTCTTTCGGAATCAAAAAGGTTTCGATGCCGGCTCTGTAGCCGGCCATTATTTTTTCTTTTATGCCGCCTACGGCGGTGACGTTGCCCCTCAGCGATATTTCGCCGGTCATGGCCACGTCTCTTTTGACGGGCTTTTTTGTCAGCGCGGAATATATTGCCGAGGCAAAGCCGACGCCTGCGGACGGTCCCTCCTTAGGAACGGCGGTTTCCGGCAAATGAATGTGATAGTCAAGCTCGTTGAACGCGCGCTCGTCTATATTGTGGGCGGCGGCTATCGAATGAACGTAGGTCAGCGCGACCTTGACCGATTCCTTGATAATGTCCTGCAGGTTGCCCGTCATAATAATTTCGCCGGTGCCCTTGACGGTGTTGATTTCTATAGGCAAGATGTCGCCCCCTCCGCTCGTCCACGCAAGCCCCGTCACCGTGCCGATTTCGTCCTTTTCGCGTTTTGTCTTTCTGACGACGGTTTTTTTGCCGAGATATTCAAAGAGGTTTTGAGGCGTAACGACGGTTTTTTGACCGCCTACGCCCTTATTGTAGGCCGTCTTGCGCATAATCTTTGATATGGCGCGTTCCAATTCGCGAACGCCGGCCTCGGACGTGTAGCGGTTTATCACCTCATATAGCGCGTCGTCTTGTATCTCTATGTCGTCCTCGGTCAGGCCGTTGTTTGTCATGGTCTTTTGAACGAGATGGTTTTTTGCTATGTGAAATTTTTCGTTGTAGGTATAGCTCGGCATGTCGATGACTTCCATACGGTCATAGAGCGCGGCGGGTATGCCGTCGGCGTCGTTTGCCGTCGTCAAAAACATGACCTTAGACAAATCGTATGGCAGCTCGAGATAGTTGTCGCGAAAGGCGCAATTTTGCTCGGGGTCAAGAACCTCGAGAAGCGCGGACGCGGGGTCGCCCTTATTGCTCTTTGACAGCTTGTCTATTTCGTCGAGGAGAAAGACGGGGTTGCCCGTTCCCGCTTGCTTGATACCGTTTATTATCCGCCCCGGCATGGCTGCGATATAGGTCTTTCTGTGCCCTCTGATTTCGGCCTCGTCCGATACGCCGCCCAAGCTCATTCTGACAAACCTTCTGCCCGTAGCGTTGGCGACGGAGCGCGCCACCGAGGTTTTGCCGACTCCCGGAGGACCTATAAAGCAAAGTATAGGCGACTTGAAATTGTCGGTCAGATTGTGCACGGCGATATATTCGAGAATGCGCTCCTTGACCTTTTTTAGCCCGTAATGCTCGCGGTCTAACACCTCGCGGGCATAGCTCAAATCGCGTATTTCCTCGGAGTATTTGTTCCACGGAAGCTCGGTAGAATACTCTATATATTCGTTTATTACCGAATACTCGGGCGACATGACCGATATCTTTTTGAGCCGCGCAAGCTCCTTTATGAGCCTTTCTTTCACGTCGTCGGGGGCGTTCAAGGCGGCGATTTTGTCTTTTGCCCCGCCGTCGTTGCCGTCGTCAAGCTCCTCGGATATGACCTTCATCTGCTCTCTTAGGATATGCTCCTTTTGAGATTTTTCGAGAGCCTTGCCGACCCTCGCCTTGATGACGCGCTCGACCTTAAACACCTCAAGCTCATAGCGCAGGCAATCGGAGAGCAATTCGAGTCTTTTTATCGGGTCGGCCTCGGCCAAAACGGGATAAGCGTCGCGTATGCTCAAAAACGGGGCTATGCGGTTTGTTATGACGTCGAG
Source organism: Clostridiales bacterium (assembly GCA_031273825.1). Classification (GTDB taxonomy): domain Bacteria; phylum Bacillota; class Clostridia; order Christensenellales; family JAISNN01; genus JAISNN01. The sequence goes on along the minus strand of JAISRB010000107.1, from coordinate 611 downwards.
ATTTTTTTCGGCGCGGAGTATGGCTATGGCCTGTCCGTCGAGATTTTTGTTAAAGGACGCGTATTGCTCAAAACAGCCGATTACCTCTCTTTTATAAGCGTCGGCAAGAACCCCGTCCGTGATCGGCGAAGCCTCAAGCTCCTCATAATCCGCGCTCAAAAAATCGCGGCTCAAGGCCGCGCTCCCGATTATCCTGACTCTTTTTTGCCCCTCGACAAGGACTCTCAGCGAATTGTTTTCGGTGGCGGCGACGTTCAAAATTTCGGCGACGACGGCGACGCTTTGCACCCCGTCTATGTCGGGATTAGCTTCTAAGTCGTCCTTTTGCACGGCAAAAATCACCCGCTTGCCGCCGTCCTTGGCATAGCCGACGGCGTTAATAGAGCTTTCTCTGCCTATGTCAAACTGCCCCCTGTTGTCGGGGAATAAAATCGCGCCTCTAAGAGGAATCAAAGGTAGGTTCATGAGGGTCTCCTTAGTAGTTTTGGGGAATATTTAGCGGTCGGCGGCGGTGATTAGTGAATAGTGTTCGGCGAGCGGCAGCGGTGATTAGTGAACAGTGATCAGCGGCGGTGATTAGTGAACAGTGATCAGCGGCGGTGATTAGTGAA
>JAISRB010000094.1 GCA_031273825.1 Clostridiales bacterium | reverse complement strand
CCTGCCAAAATTTCGCCGCCCTCGTCCTTTTTTACCGAATGAGATTCGCCCGTCAAAATAGACTCGTCAAGCTCGAGCCTGCCCTCGACTATCGTTCCGTCGACCGGAACCTGCCCGCCCGATTTTAAAACAAAAAGCTCGTCAAGCAAAAGCTCCGCGCCCGCGACCGAGACGTACTCGCCGTTTCTCAGCGCGTCAAAAAAACTGCTTGCGACAAGCGTCAGCTTTTCGACTATTATTTTGGCTTTGATTTCTTGATAAATACCGATTGCTATGCTTATAAAAAGTATACAAGACGACAGCGCGTAATCCCACGCTCCTATCGCCGTCAAAAGAGCCATCAGGCTCAGCGTGACTATGCTATAAAAATTTGCGACGTTTTCAAATATGATTTTTGAATAGGATTTTGACCGAACGGCGGTATTTTGGTTTTTTAGACCAAGGGCTTGCCTTTCGGCGACCTGTTGCGCCGTCAGTCCGAACGATTTATCGGGCGCGAGGCGCGTTATGTTTGGCGGGGGGGTGCTTCTTTTGGCTTTAGTCTGCATGGATTAGCTCCTCGGCTGTTTTCCGAATTTTCCTTTTTCCGTTACGCTTCCCTATTCCCGAATATATTCTAACACGTTCCGGCAAAAAAGTCATGCGTTTTTACGTCAAGATACGAATTTTACAAAAATTTACGGCAATAGGGCTTTTTTTTAACGCGCCTTAATTCTCTTGCGGTAAACGCGTTATTCTGATATAATATTCGTTGCTTAAATTATGGCGTCGCGCCGTAAAAAAAAATAAAGAGGTCAAAAAAATTTTATGAACCTGTCTTATCATATACCCACAAGAATAATTTTTAAGGACGACGCGTTTGAGGCTATACCCGACTATAAGCTGCCGGGAATAAAGGCTCTGATAGCCGTCGGAGGAACGTCCTCCAAAAAACTCGGATACCTCGACCGCCTGACCGCGTCGCTAAAGAAATGCCGCACGTCATACGTCGTCTATGACAAAATTCAGCCTAACCCTCTGAAGTCTCACGTTCAAGAGGCCGCGGAGCTTGCCCGCTTAGAAAAATGTGATTTTGTCATAGGACTCGGCGGCGGCAGCGTCATGGACAGCGCGAAGGCTATCGCCCTGCTCTACAAAAACGGCGGCGACCTCTGGGATTACGTCGACGGCGGCACGGGAAAGCGTCTGCCCGTCAGAAACGGCGCGTTGCCGATAGTTTTGTTTTCGACGACGGCGGCGACAGGCACGGAAACAAACCCCTTCGCCGTAATCACAAAGGAGATAACCAACGAAAAGGCCGGCCTTTATAACGACCGTCTATTTCCCGCTATGAGCTTTATCGACCCCAAGCTGACGCTGTCGGTTTCGCCTAAGCTTACCGCCTTTCAAGGCTTTGACATATTGCTCCACGCCGCCGAGGGCTATATCAACAAAAATTCAAACCCCTTGAGCGATCTCTACGCTCTGAAAAGCGTCGCTCTCGTCGCTCAAAACCTGCCGAGAGCCGTCGCGGACGGCGGCGACCTCGAGGCGCGCCGCAATCTCTGCCTCGCCAATATTTTGTCGGGCTTTGTCGAATGCCTGTCGGGCTGTACCTCCGAGCACGCTATGGAACACGCCCTGAGCGCGTATCACCAAGGTCTGCCGCACGGCGCGGGGCTGGCGTTTTTGTGCGTCGACTACTTCAATTATTTTCTTGCAATCTGCCCCGACAGACTAAAGGAGCTTTCCTTAGCCGCCGGCTCTTACGGCAAGGCCGAGGGCTTTATCGAATTTTTGAATACGCTAAAAAAGGACTGCGGCCTGTCGGATATCGACTATAAGCCGTACGGTCTCAACAAAAATATGATTCTCAACTACACAAAAAACGCCCTCGACGTCATGGGCGGGCTGTTTGAGGCCGACCGCAAACGGTTAGATTTTAAGGACGTTATGAAAATCTATAATCACTGCTTTATGCAAGGCGTCTTTACGTCCAAAAGCCCGGAATAAAAAACATAGTATTCCAAAAACAAGGCGTTTTTAGAATACTATGCGGCGTTTAACTATGCGTTTTTTATTTTGACTAAGCTATCTTTCCACCCTTATGACGTTGCACACCTCGCCGACGCAATCTGATTTTTTGATTGTTTCGATAGCCGCAGAGATAGCCTTTTCTTTGGTCATGTGCGTTATAAAAATCAACGACGCGTCGCCGTTTGCGTCCGTCGGCGGCGTTTGCAAAACCGTCGTTATAGAAACGCCGAATTTCCCGAAAATGCCCGAGATTTTTGACAGCGTTCCCGCCTTGTCCTTTACCCTCATTCTGATATAATATTCCGACGAAAAATCGCTGATTAAATCGCTTCGCTTGACCCTTTCGTCGACAAAGCCAAAGCGTCTGTGCGTCGTTTTGCCGGCGGCAAAGATTATGTCGCTGACAATCGCGCTGCCCGTCGGCAGGTCGCCCGCCCCGCGCCCGTAGAGCATTATGTCGCCGACGTTGCTGCCGGCAAGGTGAACGGCGTTAAACGAGCCTTTGACGCTGGCAAGCGGGTGGTTGTCGTCGATAAACGCGGGGTGAACCCTCGCCTCGATTTTGCCGTCGGTGTTTTTGCTTATGCCGAGAAGCTTTAGCGTCATGCCGAATTCCTTGCCGATGGCTATGTCCTCCGCGGTGATTTTGTTTATGCCCTCGCGGTAGACGCATTCGAGAGGTATGTGCTTATCATAGGCAAGCGACGACAAAATACTAAGCTTATAAGCCGCGTCGTAGCCGTCGGTGTCCGCCGTCGGGTCGGCCTCGGCGTAGCCGAGCCTTTGAGCGGTCTTTAGCGCGTCGGCGTAGTCTATTCCGTCGTTGCTCATACTCGAAAGTATATAGTTGGTCGTGCCGTTGATTATGCCCTTTATTTCCTTTATGTCGTTGGCCTGCATGGCGTCCGTCAGCGTCCTTATGATAGGCACGCCGCCTACGCAGCTGGCCTCAAAATAAAGCCCGGCGCCGCCCTTTTTGGCGGCGTGCTCCAGCTCCTTAAAGTGCTTGCAGACTAATTCCTTGTTTGAGGTGACGACGCTCTTGCCCTTTAAAAGGCATTTTATCAAAAAAGTTTTGGCCGGCTCTATGCCGCCAAAAAACTCCGCGACGATTTTTATATCGTCGTTTTTTAAGATGTTTTCTATGTCGGTCGACACAATCGACGGCGAAATTCCGAGAGCCTCGGCCTTTGACTTATCACGCTCGAGAATATGCTCGACTGACAAATCTATGCCGTATATTTTTTTGATTTTCTCGCGCTGTCCGACGATAATTTTGTAGGTTCCGCTCCCGACTACTCCGAGTCCCAAAAGCGCGACGCCCGTTTTTTTCATAAAAAAAACTCCTTATGCTTGCTTATCTTATTTATTTTTTCGTTTTATATTTAACCGTACTCCGTCGGGCCTCTCGATCGCGCAGTATTCTACGTTTAGTATTCTACGTTTAGTATTCCCGCCCGCATAGTATTCTACATTTTGCCGTTATTTATATCGTATATCATTTTGAGACCGTATAGCGACAACGCCCTGTCCTTGACGACGTTTAGCCTGCCGTCAAAATCTATCAGCTCGCTGAGTCCGCCGGTTGCAATCACAGTCGCGCCGCTCATGCCGGCCTCCTTTTTCATTTCAAGCAAAATATGATTGACAAGCCCCGTAAAGCCGTGTATTATCCCCGATTGCATGTTGCTTATCGTCGATTTGCCTATTATGCTTTTTGGCTTGATAAGCTCGATTTTTGGCAGCTTAGAGGCGACTTCCGTCAAGGCGTCCGCGCCGGCCTTGATTCCGGGGGCGATAGCCCCGCCCAAAAATTCCGCCTCGGCGTTTACCGCGCTAAAGGTCGTCGCCGTTCCGCAGTCGACTATTATGCACGGTCCGCCGTAGGTTCGATAGGCCGATACGGCGTTGACTATTCTGTCCGCGCCAAGCTCCTCCGGGTTGGTATACAAAAACTTAAGTCCCGTTTTTATCTCGCTGCTGACGACGACGGGCTTTTTGCCTATATAATAATCGCAGGTATGCTCGACGGTATAATTTAACGCCGGCTGAACCGACGACATAATCATGCCGTCGACGTCGCTAAACGAAAAGCGCGATTTCGCCGAAAACAGGCTGCCCATAATGACTCCCAGCTCGTCCGCCGTGCGCGACTTTTGCGCCGAGATTCTCCAGCTTTCCAAAAGCTTGCCGCCGTCGAACAACCCGAATTTTATATTTGTATTGCCTATGTCCATAACAAGCAGCATAATAATAATCCGCCCCGATTAGCTATAATGTAATATTATACCACATCGCTTGCCGAATTGCAAACAAAAAGAATACCTTTTGCGCAAGCCCTCATTGCAACAGACTTTCGTCCGCGCCGTAATAAAAGGCGTCCTTGAGGTCAAAGGTCACTCCGGCTTGACCGCCGATTGCCACCGGCGTTTTGACGCCGTCTTTATATATCGCCGCCGCGACAAAATCGTTCGGCCCGTCTCCACCCTTGACATACGCGACGGGCAAGCCGTCGATTGCCGACACGCAGGCGCACGTTCCCCAAAAATCGACCCTTTCGCCGCCCGCGGCGACGAACGAACGGCGCGGCGCGACGGCCGCGTAAACCGCCTTGCCGCCGTCGCCGAGCCTTATGACGTTAAAGCCCGACGTCCTCGCCGCATATAAGCCGTCGGGCTTAGGGTCGAGGATATCGCCGCAGCTTTCCGCCGAGCCGTAATTCAAAATCAACGTCTCAAAGCCCAAAAGCCGCGCGTCGTCTATATCGTCCGTCATATAAATAAACGCGCCCGGCTTTAGGTTTAGATAGGCCGCCGCGTTCAGCAAAAGCCGCCTTTTGTCTATCGCGGAAAGACCCTTAAAGGCGTTGTCTACGAGGTATAGATCCGCGTCTCTTAATAGACAGCGGACAAGCGCGGCCTTTATCCTTTCATAAAAATTTAAATCCTTATATTTCTTGAAAAGCATGTGCGAAAAGTCAAAAAATGCGTCGGCCTCCCTTAGACGGCTTTCAAATCCGGCTCTGCCCTCCGACCTAAGCTCAAACGAACGGTAAAGATTGTCATAGACGCTTTTGCGTCCGCAAAAGGCCTCGGGCATACAGGCCGAAATATTGCGCTCTCTTATTCCGACATTTGCAAACGGCTCGCCTCTATATAAGGCCTCGCCGCCCGTTATGCCGGTAAGCCCGGAAATAACCTTGGCAAGCGTAGTCTTGCCGCTCCCCGCGCCGCCGAAGACGACAAGCCGTCCGCCCTCGCTAAGACCGAGGCAAACGCCGTTTAGCGCGTCCGCCCCGTATAGATACCGCTTGTCCAAATTTTTTAACGTCAAAAGCTCCATGGCTTATATTTTACTCTTAAACGCCGCTTTTGTCAACGGATTATCGGCCCGCGGATAGCTCAGACTCCCGGCAAACGCGGTTTCAAGCGTTTGCCACGGGCTTTTACTATGTATATTTATGCAAAAATTATGCATATATACCCTTAAAATATTGACTTTTTTTGATATTTTTGCGGAATTTATCAAAAAACGGCATAAAATTGTTGCATAATTATAAAATTTATATTATAATATATTCATGAAAAAGATAAACGCGGGTATAATAGGAGCCAACGGCTATACCGGACTCGAACTTATGAATATATTGGCGCGGCATCCTCTGGCGAGGGTCAACACGCTCGTCAGCGTCAGCAACGCGGGCGCGCACGTATGCGATATGTATCCCTCTCTCACGACGTACCGCGGACGCGTCTTTGACGCTCTCGACACAGACGCGGCGGCAAAGGCTAACGACGTGATTTTTTCTTGCCTGCCCCACTCGGCGAGCGCGGAGCTTTGCGCCGAATTTGTCAAGCGCGGAGTCAGGGTCATAGACCTCAGCGCGGACTTCCGCTACAGAGATATAGACGTATACGAAAAGACCTATAAGGTCTCTCACCCCGCCAAGGAAATCGCGCAAACCGCCGTCTACGGGCTTCCCGAAATCTATAGAGAGAGTATAAAAACCGCCTCCGTCGTCGGCAATCCCGGCTGTTATACGACCTGCTCGATATTGCCGGTATATCCCCTCATCAAAGAAAGAGCCGTCTCGGCCGACGACATAATAATCGACGCCAAAAGCGGAACGTCCGGCGCGGGAAAAAAGGCCGAAACGCCGGGTCTGTTCGCCGAGGTCAACGAAAGCTTTAAGGCTTACGCCGTGGCCGCCCACCGCCACACAAGCGAAATAGAGGAGCAGCTTTCGATAGCCCACGGAGACAAGGTCAGTCTGTCGTTTACCCCTCACCTTTTGCCTATAACGCGGGGCATATTGTCTACGATATACCTAAAGCCGTCGGCAAATATCGGCCGCGACGATATCCATGACATATACTCAAAATATTACGGCGGCGAGCCGTTTGTCGTCGTCGAAAAAAACGCGCTGCCGGCAATCAATTGGGTCAAGCATTCAAACTATATAAGAATAGGCTTTGTCCTCGACAAACGCGTAAACCGTCTGATAATAATATCCTGTCTTGACAACCTGATAAAGGGCGCGTCGGGTCAGGCCGTCCAAAACATGAATATCATGTTCGGCATAGACGAGACGGCCGGGCTGACCGTCCAGGCCGAATATCTATAAAAATAAGGAAAATAAAAAAAATGAATTCTCTGCTCGAAAAGGCCAACATATTGACGGAGGCCCTCCCCTATATCAACCGTCTGTCAAAAAAAATCGTCGTCATAAAATACGGCGGCAACGCCATGCAGGACGCCGAGGTGACAAGAACGGTTCTCGAGGACATTTCCATACTAAAAATAGTCGGAGTCTACCCCGTTCTCGTTCACGGAGGCGGGCCTGAAATCAACAAAATGCTCGACAGACTGTCGATTAAAAGCAAGTTTATAAACGGACTCAGAGTCACCGACGCCGAAACTATGAGAGTCGTCCAAATGTCGCTGACAAGCCTCAATAAGGATATCGCAAGCAGTCTTAATACCCTCGGCGTAAACGCCATAGGCATTTGCGGCAAGGACGCAAACCTCATAAACGTCAAAAAAACCGACCCCGCAAAATACGGCGCGGATCTCGGCTTTGTCGGCGACATAGTTTCGGTCAATTCAGAATTTTTGCTCAAGCTCATTCACGACGATTTTGTTCCCGTCATATCAAGCATAGGCGCGGACAAAAACGGCGCGAGCTTTAACCTCAACGCCGACACCGCCGCCTCGTCGGTGGCCGCCGCGCTCAACGCCGAAAAGCTGATATACCTCACCGACGTAGACGGAATAAAGGACGCCTCGGGGCGGCTGATAAGCGAAATATCCGTAAAGCAAATCTACGGGCTTATCGACGACGGGGTAATTTCCGGGGGAATGATTCCCAAGGCCAAGGCGTGCATAGAGGGCGTGGAAAACGGCATCAAGCGCACACATATAATAAACGGAACCTTTAAGCACCCTATCCTTCTCGAAATCTTTACCGACAAGGGCATAGGAACGATGGTGACGCTATAAAACATAAGGAGCTAAAAAAATTATGTACGACAAGCAAAAGCTTTTGGAATATCACGGCCGTTATCTCATGAAAAATTATTCGCCCTACCCTATAATCATAGCCGGAGGTCAGGGCGCAACGCTCTTTGACGGCGACGGAAATTCATACCTCGATTTTTTGGGAGGAATAGCCGTGAACTCTCTCGGCTATAACAACAAGGAGCTTATAAAGGCCATAAACAAGCAGTCAAAAAAAATCTTGTCCTGCTCCAACTATTTTTTGAACGAGCCGGCGATATTGCTCGCGCGCGAGCTTATACGCGGAACGCATTTTGACAGAGCGTTCTTTTGCAATTCGGGAACCGAGGCCGCGGAGGCCGCTCTAAAAATCGTCAAAAAATATAACAACGAAAAAAAGACGGGCGCGACAAAAATCATTTCGTTTGAAAACTCCTTTCACGGGCGCACCATGGGCGCGCTTTCCGCGACGGGTCAGGACAAATACAAAACGCCGTTTCTCCCCCTCCTCGACGATTTTGTCTTTATACCCTTCGGCGACGCGGATCGGCTCGAGTCCGCCCTCAAAAGCAAGGAAACCTACGCCCTTATCACCGAATGCATCCAAGGCGAAAGCGGAGTAATCACTCCGACGCGCGAATACATGTCAAAGCTGTCGGCTCTCGTCAAAAAGCACAAAAAGCTTTTGATTGTCGACGAGGTTCAGACCGGCGTGGGCCGCACGGGCGATTTTTTTGCCTACTCCGGCTTCGGCTTAAAGCCCGACGTAATATTTACGGCCAAGGGGCTTGCCGGCGGCCTGCCTATAGGGGCGGCGCTCGCCTCGGGCGAGCTTGCCGAAACGCTGCAAGCGGGAGACCACGGCACGACGTTCGGAGGAAACCCCATGTCGGCGGCGGCGGCTCTGACCGTCGTAAAGACAATCAAGGGCAAGGGCTTTTTGGAGGACGTGACGGCAAAGGGCGACTATCTCAAAAGAAAGCTTCTCGAACTCAAAAGCAAATTTTCCTTTATCGAGGACGTTCGCGGACGCGGCCTGATTGTCGGGCTTGAGCTGTCAAAGGACGTCGCGGCAAAGGACTTAAACAAAAAATTTCTCGAAAACGGCTTGATTTTACTGGCCGCGGGCAATAACACGCTTAGATTTGTTCCTCCCCTCGTCGTCTCCGTGCAAGAGATAGACGCGGCCTGCGGCATCATAAGCCGCGTTTTTGAAAAAATATGACAAATAAGGAGTCTTATATCATGACCGATATAACCGATTATTCGCCTAAGGGCGTACTAAAAAATAAGCATCTGCTGACCCTAAAGGATTATTCGGCGGAGGAAATCTATGAGATTTTGCTCCTTGCCGCGCAAGAAAAAAAACGCTATAAGAGCGGCGTCAAAAACGACGCCTTAAAGGGAAAAATTCTCGCTATGATATTCTCAAAGAGCAGTACGCGCACGCGCCTGTCCTTTGAGGCCGGCATGATTCAGCTCGGAGGCTACCCCATGTTTCTCAACGCCTCCGACATGCAGCTCGGGCGCAACGAGCCGTTAAGCGATACGGCAAGGGTCATATCGCGCATGGGCATAGACGGAATTATGATAAGAACCTACGACCAAAAAGACGTCGAGGAGCTTGCGGCATACGGCGGCGTTCCCGTCATAAACGGATTGACCGACCTATATCACCCGTGTCAGGTTTTGGCCGACCTTTTGACGGTATACGAACGTTTCGGACGCTTGCGCGGGCTAAAGCTCGCCTATATCGGCGACGGAAACAACATGGCAAACAGCTATATGATCGGCTGCGCCAAGCTCGGCATAGACGTTTCTATAGTCGGCCCAAAGGAATACGCGCCGCAAAAAGACATAACCGACTACGCCAAAACCCAAGGCACGGTCACCGTGACGGAGGACATAACGCGGGGCGTATCGGGCGCGGACGTAATCTGCACCGACGTGTTTTTTAGCATGGGTCAAGAAAAGGACAAGTCAAAGGAAAGGCTTCTGACCCCCTATCAAGTCAACGACGAACTGATGAAAAAGACGGGCAAGGACTCGACAATCTTTTTGCACTGCCTGCCCGCCCACCGCGGAGAGGAGGTGACGGCAAGCGTCATCGACGGCAAGCAGTCTTTCGTATTCGACGAGGCCGAAAACCGTCTGCACGCGCAAAAGGCGGTCATGCTTTTATTATTAGGGCAAAAAAGTATTTCAAACTAAATTACGGAGTTTTTTTATAATGTCTAACGTCAACATATTGCGCGCGTCGCCCGAGCATATCGGCGCGATTTATGAGATAACAAAACGCGCCTTTTCTATATACAAAGACAATCTGCACGCCGACGCTTATCTTGGCGCGCTGACCGAAACGGAGGCCGACATTGCCGCCGACATAAAAGACAACGCCGTATTCGTCGCCGAAAAAAATCAAAAAATCCTCGGCTGCGTGAGAATATCCGCGCTGTCTAAGGACGTAGCCTATCTCTACCGCTTTGCGGTGGACGACGCGGAGCGCAACAACGGCGTAGGCGCGGAGCTGTTGAGGGCCGTGATAGATTATTGCAATCAACACAACTTCGCGCTTATCGCCCTGCACACCAACGCCAAATATTACAAGCTTGCGCGTTATTATTACGGCATGAATTTTTATGTCCACTCGACGGACAATTCGCGCGGATATATCCGCGCCCTGTTTATAAAGGAGCTGTCGGAGGCAGCAGAAAGCGCAGACCTCGAATGCGCGTTCAAGAAATAGTAATTTCTCCGTACTCTCCTATTTCCTTATTTGTTATCTTGTTTTTTATGATTTCCGCGAGTACCGTATAAAGACACGCAAACAGCGGCACGCCCAAAAACATGCCCATAAATCCGAATAAATTTCCGAGAACAAGCACCGAGGCAAACACCCAAAGCCCCGAAATGCCGAGCTTTCCCCCGACAACCTTGGGATACAAAAACGTGCTCTCAAGCTGTTGAACGACGTTTTCGATTATGATAAAATATAGAGCCTTTATAGGGCTGTCAATCATAATTATCAGAGCCGACGGAATAGTTCCGATAACGGGGCCTATCATCGGAATAAAATTTGTAACGCCGATAATCAGACTGACAAGCGCGGCGTATGGAATGTTAAAGGCG